>NZ_JBBCYT010000006.1:0-344537 GCF_037144715.1 Arthrobacter sp. USHLN218 | reverse complement strand
CAGTCGATGCGGATCTTCAAATCCGAGGTCACCGAGCTGAAGGGCGTGGACCCCGAGGCCGCTGACCCGAACCGTCAGGACTCCGCCACGAAGTCCGAGGATGAGCGCATGTGCAAGGGACGTGCCCTAAACCCTGACGGAGCATAGTCCCCCGGCTCACCCATGGCAGCGGAACCAATCGAGTTGGACGCCGGACAACCCCTCCGGCGTCCAACTCGCCGCGCAACCATCCCGGATATCGGTAGCCGGGACCCCAGATCGGCCCCTACCCGGGGCCAGGCGCTTCCCGCAGCACCGTCCCAAATCAGATCGAAAGTTATCTGGCACCCCGACGGCGATAACGGCGCATATGTCCCGGTCTTACGATCGTTGATTTGTGGAAGGTGAGGTATGTCGTTGAAACGGAGGGACTTACCGGTTGGAGCTTCCCGTCGGGCAGGTCACCATCGCAGTGGACAGAGCCATGGCCAGAGGGATGTGGGCCCTCGCCGTCGCCCCCGCGCGACGCACCGAAGCAGTAACTGCCCCGGCCCCGGCCCCACCACGGACCCGTTGAACGGCGGGTTAATTTTCCGCCTTCGCCGCCCGATCTTGTCCACCCCCCGGCAGCAGACCCGGACCGCAGACCTATAGTGGCCGCATGAACGTTGCTACAAGAGCAGCCATGATCAACGCACGGTTTGCGGGACCTTTAGAGAACCTGCGCCGGACCTTTCTCCACCCGGCCGCCATCGTCTCAGGCAGTAACACGGACGACCGACCGCCGGCCCTCATCGGCCCGTTCCCCTCCGTCACCGACCTGTACACGGACGTCAACGTCGGCGCAGAGATCGCAGACCTCGCCTTCGCCCAGAACGACCTCACCCTTGAGGGTTACCGGATCAGCGTATTCATCTCCGGCCACGACCGGCACACCTGCAAGCGCCTCACGGTCGACATCGACGAGTGCGACGCCTGGCTGTACGCCGTCCTCGGCGAACCGCTGGCCGACCACGCCTACCACGCCGGCGCGCTCACCTGCCCGGGCTGGGACGGACTTCCCGCCGCGATCTTCTACTACGTGTATCTGGACCGCGACCGCGAACCGGCGCCGCGCCCCGAAACCGCCGACGACTCCCTGCAGGTCCCGGTACGGCCCGAGGCGTTCGCCTAACCCCCAAAGAGCGGCGATGACCACGAAGAAACCCGGGGCGTAGAATCCCCGTACCGCCACCGCGTTCACCCGCACCCTGTGTCCGGGAGGGGAGAAAGGATGGTTCGTCGCCCAACCGTCTGCGGCAGCGCCTTATTAGTCCGATGCGACCACGTCATGCGTAACTACCAGTCGTCGCTCGCCCAACCCGTCTTCGCGGATCCAAGCTGCCCCGAATCCCGGCGCGACCTGCTCTACTGTGCCGCTGATCCTCGTCCCAGCCAGGTCTAGCGCCTCGACATGCTCTCCCTCGTTCCAGATCATCTCTGCCATGGTGCTCCTCCGTGTCGGTCATCCTATGCTTCTTCCACTTCCGGGGCGCCCGTATCGTTCCCTTAATAGAGCCCTAAGCCACGGAGCAGATTCCTTGGCTTGATGTGTGGTCGGCTACGCAAAGAGCCATGAACGGCCGTCGAGTGACAACTACCGAAACGGCGCTTCCGTTGGGTAGATCGACGACCGGGGGGACGCAAGGCGTTTGACCGGCTTCTGCCGGCGCTGCATGAACTCACCGCGGACCTCTGAGTGATTGGAGATCGCCCCTACGCTTTGGGGGCGCACCTGTCCCCTATTACCCTGTCCCAGAGTCAGGCGCCTCCCATTCCCATCTGTCCCTCGAAAAGACCGACACCATAAACGTATCCATGAGGGCAAATGGATACATCTGCCCGACGACGTGAGGCCCGGCACCGGCGGGCGCCAGGCCTCACCGCCGTCGGCTTAGGTGGTGAAGTAGAAGCGGTTGACGTGGAAGTACCACTTCCCGCCGGACTGGTAGCACGGTGCGACCACATGGTTCTGGACTGCGTAAACGTAGCGCATGCTCACGCACTGCCACTTGTGTGTGTAGGGACCCATCTTGACGTCGACGACCGGACCGTAGCTGGCGGCGGCGGCCGGCGGTGCGGTCACAACCGAGCCTGCCGTGACGGCTCCGGTCACGAGAGCGAATGCGGCGAGAAGCCCCGCCAGATGTTTCCTGAATTTGGTCATTGCCATTCTTCTTACCCCTTTTTCATGCGCGAGAGAAGCCGGCAAGAGGACCTCCTGCTGGCTGCGGCTTCAACGGTGAGTTGCCGGCGGATGGACAACAGATGAACTGTATTTGTCCTAGTCAGAGCAGCTTTTCCGCGACGACGGAATGAGCCTGTCATGAGGTGTGCAGCCTGTCAAAGCAGACCCCTTTGCCATGGACGAAGACTGCTGCACAAACGGCGTTTCCTCCACACGAGCTTTCCGACAGGGGTGATACGTGCGGCCGGAAAGGATGGGTGCTTCTGGATGGGCGCCCCGACGCGAACCTTGTGGCTTTGGGACCGCTAACGCCGCAGCCATTGAAAAGGGCATGAAAATATGACTTTCCAGCCGACACGGACCGGGCTTACTGGGGACGCAAGCGCCGCACCCGCCGGGGAGAACCAGGCGGCGTGCGCCATCTTCATCGATACCGGCGCAAGCGGAAGAGGCCTGCACTTCCATCAGCGGGTCCGGAATGACGGCACATGGCAGTCAGAAGCCATCGGTCAGCCGCCGGTATTGTGGAGGGCGGCGCCCGCCTTTGCGACGATTCGGCCGCTCTACATACCGATGTATAAGGCTTGGCGGAACGCGAGGTTCAGGTGACGAAGCGGCAAGGGCACGCCGATAGCGGCGCATATGCGACCCCAGAAGCGCCTCGAATTGGCGTCCCTCACTTACCTCTAGATGCCGCGATCACACCACCTGCTGCCCGCGATTAAATCAAATTCCTATAGTGCGCGACCCGGGCGGAGTGTAAAGTCGTCACGGGGAGTTAGGTAAGGAATACCTAACAGTGGGATCCAATCTTGAAGGAATGTACCGTGGCAGCAAAAACCCGCCAGGCACGATGGACCGGTGCGCCGACATCCCTAGACGGCAGAAACCAGCCTGCCCGCAAACGCTGAGCCTGAGCGCATGCTTGCCAATTACCTCATCGGACTGCGTGAAGGGCTCGAGGCCGCGCTGATCGTGGTCATCCTGATCACCTGTCTGGTCAAGGCCGGCCGGAGGGACCTGCTGAGCCGCATCTGGGCCGGGGTCGGTGCGGCCGTGCTGCTGTCGCTCGGCCTGGGAGCCGTCCTCACTTTCGGCGCCTATGGCCTCACCTTCGAGGCGCAGGAAGCGATCGGCGGTGCACTGTCCATTGTCGCGGTCGGCCTGGTGACGTGGATGGTTTTCTGGATGGCGCGCGCCGCGCGGGGACTGAAGGCGCACCTGCAGAACCAGGTCGAGGTGAACATCGCCGGGCACCGGGGCTGGGGCGTGGCCGTCGTTGCCTTCCTGGCCACCGGGCGGGAAGGGCTGGAAACCGCATTGTTCATCTGGTCGGCAGTGCGGGCCACCGGGCAGACGACACTGCCCGTACTGGGGGCTGCGCTGGGGCTGGGCACCGCGGTCGTCCTTGGCTGGCTGATCTATCGCGGCCTGCTGCATATCAATCTGCACCTTTTCTTCACCTGGACCGGTGCTCTGCTGATCATCATCGCCGCCGGCGTCCTGGCCTACGGGGTGCATGATCTGCAGGAGGCCGGCATTCTGCCCGGGCTGCACAACCTGCTGTTCGACGTCACCCCGGTCGTTCCCCCGGACAGCTGGCACGGGGTCCTGTTGAAGGGCGTCTTCAACTTCTCCCCGGCCACCACGTGGCTGGAAGCGGCCGTCTGGTTCCTGTACGTCACAGTGACCATGACCCTCTTCCTCCGACGCACCCTTCGCCCCTCTCCCCGCGCCGCAGCGCCGGCACCGACCCAAGGACAGGCATGACACCGACCCACTCCCCCGGGCTCGCGGCCGGCGCCGCCGTGATGCTCCTGGCAGCGACCGCATGCACGCCCAACAACCCCTCGGGAACGGCCGCGGGGCCACTCACGGTCAGCAGCACCGACGCCGAGTGCGCGGTCTCCGCGGCTACCGCGCCGAGCGGGCCGCTGACCTTCCGCGTCACCAACGCCGGCAGCAGGGTCACCGAGTTCTACCTGCTGGCCGACGACGGGCTGCGCATAGTTTCCGAAGTCGAGAACATCGGTCCCGGCATCACCAGAGATTTGGTGCTCAACGCCCGGCCCGGCTCCTACTTCACCGTGTGCAAGCCCGGAATGGTGGGCGACGGGGTCGGCCGCGCCCCGTTCGCCGTAACCGAGTCCGGAGCCTCCGTCGCGGCGCCCGGCGACGAACAGGAGCAGATCGACCAGGCCATCGTGAACTACAAGGCCTACGTCAAGGACCAGGTCGACCAGCTCCTGACCGGGACACAGGAATTCGCCGACGCCTACGCGGCCGGCCGGAACGATGAGGCCCGCCGGCTCTACCCCGTGGTGCGCATGCACTTCGAACGGGTGGAACCGGTCGCGGAATCCTTCGGAGACCTCGACCCGAAACTGGACGCCCGGGAAGCCGACCTCGCCGAAGGGGACACCTGGACCGGCTGGCACAAAGCCGAAAAGGACCTCTGGCCGCCGGCGGACTACGACGCCCTGACCCCGGACGAACAGCAGGAACTCGCCGACCAACTGGTCGCCGACACGACCACACTGCACGAAAGCATCCCGCCCCTGGATCTGACGCTGGACCAGCTCACCAACGGTGCCATCACGCTGATGGACGAAGTGGCCAGCGGCAAGGTCACCGGAGAAGAGGAATTCTGGTCCCACACCGATCTGTGGGACTTCCGCGCCAACGTCGACGGTGCCAAGGTGCTGTACGACGGTGTCCGCGACCTGCTCGAGTCCCGGGACCCGGACCTCGTGGCCACCCTCGACGCAAAGTTCCAGGACCTGCTGGCCGAACTCGACCTGCACCGCATCAGCCGCGACAACGCCCCGCAGCGCGAGATCAGGTACAGGTTCTATGACGAGCTCGGCGCGCAGGAGATCCGGACGCTCTCCGACAAGGTGAACGCCCTCGGCGAACCGCTCTCCCGGATCACCTCAACCCTGCTGTCATAACCGTCCGGAATGTTCTTGGGATTGCCATGGAAAGCCCCGACGCCCCGACCGCCAGGCACACCGTGTCGCGCCGCGGCCTGCTGTCCCTTGCCGCGGGCGCCGCTGCCGCAGGCGGGGCTATCGCCATTGGCGTCGAGCGCACCATAACCGGCTCAGACGCGCGGCCGGGCGGTGAAAACCAGCCGGAAATCCATCCGTTCCATGGAGAGCATCAGGCGGGAATTACGACGCCGGTCCAGGACCGGCTGCATTTCGCGGCCTTCGACGTCGCCGACATATCGCGGGCGGAACTGGCGTCCCTGCTGCAGGACTGGACGACGGCAGCGGCGCAAATGTCGCAGGGCCGCAGCGCCGGTGAATACCCGCCTGACGCCGGTCCGTATGAGGCCCCTCCCGAGGACACCGGGGAGGCCATGGACCTGCCTCCGGGCGCCTTGACGATCACCTTCGGCTTCGGCCCGACGCTCTTCGACAAGGACGGGACCGACCGGTTCGCACTGGCCGCGCGCAGGCCGCGGGCACTGGAGGAACTGCCGGCCTTTCCCGGGGACATGCTCCATAGTGCCATCAGCGGCGGCGACCTCTGCATCCAGGCCTGCGCCGATGACCCTCAGGTTGCCGTCCACGCCGTGCGGAACCTGTCCCGGATCGCGTTCGGCCGGGCAGCGCTGCGCTGGTCTCAGCTGGGCTTCGGCCGGACATCATCGACCAGCACCGCACAAGTGACCGCACGGAACCTGCTTGGCTTCAAGGACGGAACAGCCAATATCAAGGCCGAAGACGCGGCAGGAGTGCGGGACCATGTCTGGGTCCCGCCCGGCGGCGACCAGGAATGGATGACCGGCGGAACCTACCTCGTCACCCGCAAAATCAGGATGACGATCGAAACCTGGGACCGGACCCGCCTCTCCGAACAGGAACGCGTCATCGGACGCACCAAGGGCACCGGCGCCCCGCTCTCCGGCGGCACCGAATTCAGCACCCCGGACTTCGAAGCGACCGGCCATCCCAATCAGCCGCTCATCCCGGCCGCCGCGCACATCAAGCTGGCCCACCCAGCCAACAACAGCGGCCACAAAATGCTCCGCCGCGGCTACAACTTTGTCGACGGCAACGACGACATCGGCCGACTGAACGCCGGACTGTTCTTCATCTGCTTCCAGCAGCACCCGGGCACCTTCATCCAGGTCCAGTCATCCCTGGCGAAGGAGGATCTCCTCAACGAATACATCCGACACATCGGCTCCGCGCTGTTCGCCGTCCCGCCCGGCACCCGGGAAGGGCAGTTCATCGGCGAAGCGCTCTTCACCCAAGACGGCTAACGGGATCAATGTCTCGCTCCGCGCGCTGCCGGCCCGCGGGACCGGGCCTCCGGTCGGTCCTCCTGCCATCGCCCGGCAACATCCCGGCAACGCTCCACCCGTAGAACGGATTTAGACATGCCTGGTTCATCTGGAGGCAACCACCCATCGCTAGTGTCCTGCCAGGATGTCAAGATCCTGCCTGCGGCCCGGCCATGCCCGCGGGCGTGCCGGGCCGCACGCATCCGTATGCAGCACGGTCGCAACGAGCGCAGAAAGGGCGTCATGAACGGTCCCGCAGACGAATGTCAGGAGCTGAGGAGGCGCCTGGCGCTACTCGATCCGTTGTTCCGCGACCTCGGCGCCTGGATCATCGCAGCGTACGCGAAAGCAGGGATCCTTGACGCGATGCCGAACGAATCCTTCCCGGTAGCCGACGCGGTCTTCTCCCGAAAAACGCGCGGCATCCTCCGCCGACGTACCTGGACCTATTCACCCCGCGGTCCCGTATACGTCAGCACTACCCGCACCGGAAGACTCATCCTTTACGGCCAGAACCCGGCTTCCTCCATCACCGAAGCCGTGCACGAACAGGCCGTCTTGGCCCGCCCCGGGGAATTTCCGAGGGCCCAGGGCCGCCAAAGACCGCGCGACCGTCCCGATGAACCCGTGTTTCTGATGGACCCGGCGACCTCCGACCTCTACATCCGGGTCACGGACCCGGCGGCACACCCGTTTCCTCAACAGGTCCGTCCATTCGGAAGCTACGCGCGCGAACGCGCCGGCCTCTTCATCAAAGCCTTCAATGAGGCCCGCTAACCGCTCCTTCCGGCCGAGCGCGGAAACAGGAAACACTCCGGCCCGGACGATTGACGGTCCAGAGGTAACTGCCATGACCGTCACTTCGCGTGTGCACGACTGCACCATCACAAACTGCTCTTTAAAGACCACGCCATCCGTGCCGAAGCCAGCGGCCTGGAAATCATCCGTGAGATTCCCGAGACAGTTGAAGCCGTCATCGATCCCGGACGCATCAGCCAGGTCATCGACAACCTGATTTCGAACGCCATCAAGTACACGCCGCACGGAGGAAGCATCACCGTACGGGCGTGGACCAGGCCAGGCTTCGCAGCCTTTGAGGTCGCTGATACCGGCATCGGTTCAGCGAAACCGAACAAGCCGGCGTGTTCACCAGGTTTTTCCGTGCCGGCTCTGCCCTGCGCTCGGGCATCCCCGGCATCGGTCTCGGGCTCGCCATCACCAAAACATTGTGGACGCCCACGGGGGCACCATCGGACTCCGTAGCCAGCCCGGAATCGGAACCGCCTTCACCGTGACACTTCCCTCCCCCGAATCCGCCGGCACGACGACCTGATAACAGGCGCAGGCAGCCCGAACGCCGATAACGGCGCCTATGTTCGACGTTACGGAGGACGAGTGGCGTAGGAATTTGCCTCCTAGAAGGCGACCTTGGGCCCGGGTTTTGCCGTGCCAGCGCCACCTCGGCAAAGCAGGACTGATAGGGCTGGCTAAAGTTTCACCCCCCGCTTTCACCAGTTTTCACCTGGAGGTCGACGTGCAGAATCCGTTCAAGTCCTGTCGATAGATCAGTTTGGTTATGACAGGTTTGGATGGCCCCGGCAGGACGGGGCCAAGAAGGGTTGACATAGTCATCAGTTTGCTGATCGTCGCCGCCCCACGACCTGAAAGTAAGTCTCAGGCCCTGGGCGTGACACTTCGACGGCAGTGAGCCATTCTGAGTCAGTTCGATGAGAATCTTCGGCACCCCGAGCACACAGGGGGTCTTGGAATGAAGTGTGGTACGCAAACGTTGGGAGGCGCTGTCCGGTGAGCCGTCTGTCTTTCGATCGCAATACTATGGAATTCGGGCGCGGCATATCGTTCTTCGACGCCATTTACGGCTTCGCCATCACCCTGCTCGTTACCAACATTGACGTCCCGCCCGCGAGCTCCTGGGTAAGCATCCCAGCCCTCCTGGACTCACGCCTCCAGAGCCAACTCCTGGGGTTCCTTCTCAGCTTCGTAGTCATCGCGATCTTCTGGCGGGTGAACTTCCGGCTCATGGGCTCAGTCGCACTGATGAGCCCTCGGCTTATCAGCTGGAACATTGTCGCCGCTTTCTTCGTCATCCTGATCCCGTTCACCACCCAGGGAACCAGCGACCCAAGCACAGCCGACTTGCCGCTCCCGACCGCGCTCTACGCACTGAACATCGCGCTGGCTTCATTGTCACAGACCGCGATCTACCAAAGCGCCGGTAAACAGGGCCTCACCGAAGCGGCCACCGCTGGAGGAAACTCCGGCCTCCGCCAGCTCCTGCTCCACATACCGGTCCCCCTGGTCTTTCTGGCATCCATCCCCGTTACCCTGCTCGCCGGCCCGCTCCCCGGCCGCCTCCTCTGGGCAACCCTGTTTATCATCAGTCCCCTCACTGACAGGCTCCTCAAGCGCGCCCCGACACCGCCGTCGCCGCCGGACGGACATGTTCCAGACAGCGACCCCTAAGAAGGCCCGTAAGGGAGGCGCCAGCATGTCACCACACGGTTTGGGGGTTCGAGCCTGACCCGGGACCGTTCGGCTTTTGGACGATGCATAAGTCATAACGGCGTACAGGCGCCGCTATGAACGTGCTCAGGGTACGGTGCGGCGGGCAGCGCGACGGCGTGGGATCCGGCCCGTACCGGCCGTCTTCGCCAAAGCACATCCCTGCCCGATGGCGGCGGTCTGATCCTCCAGGCTCAACCCAGGCGGACCACCACCTCGATTTGTTCCAGGAGTGGATGAGCTGTTGGAACCGGTCCAGACCGAAGCCGGTCTCTGTATCCGCTGCTTGCAAGTTTTTGAGGCGGATACGGGCAGCGGAAGCATGGCTACCGGAAGCGGTCTGGAACTTCCCGGCCTGGGTTAGTTGGGTTCGGCTTCCTCGTCCCACTGGCCGGTGTCCGTATCGCTGCCGGCTGTGCTGGTTCCGGTGGGGTGCTGGTCGCTGTACGGGGCGCGCGGGCGTGGTGGAAGTTGATCGATGAGTTCGTTGGCGGCGTGCGCGAGCAGGTCCCGCTGCAAGGCCGGCAGGGAGTGGAGTTCGTGCAGGTAGGCTTCCACTTCGTATTCGCCTGCGCTTCCGCCCAGCCCGAAGTACCGCAGCCAGAGCTGTCCGGCAGAAATACCGGCCTGTTCGATGGCCAGGACCAGTAGGCGTGCCTGTTCGTTTTCCTCCATCCCTGTCATGGGCCCGGCGTCCAGGTCATGCCTGCCTCCGCGGCGCTGAAATCACGGACTCCGCGGCGTGCTGCAGCGGCTGCCCGGACCGGGCCGAGAGCTGGAGCAGACGCCGGTGGGCCTGTTCCTCGTCGAGGCCGTGACGTTCCATGAGTATCCCTTTGGCCATGCTGATCATGTCGCGTCCCCGCAGGGCCTGGTGCAGCTCATCGCCCATCCGGCGGGGTGTGTACGACGTCTGGATATGCATGAGCAGGGCGGTGATCGCCGAGGACAACCGGACAAGCAGCTCTTCGGTGGCGGACGAGAAGGCGCCCGGGCGTTCGGAATAGACCTTCAGTGCACCGATATGTTCGCGTCCGTGCACCAGGGGCACGCTGACACAGGACAGCAGCGGCAGCTCGGCCGCGAGCTGTGACCAGCGCGGCCAGCGCGGTTCGGTCCGGGTGTCATCGACCCTGATTATCGCCCCTGACGCCCACGCCGTCAGGCAGGGTCCCTGCTGCAGGTCGTACTGCAGCGCGTCGGCGCGTCGGACGATGTCGCCGGTGTAGCCGGTGCTGGTCGGCTGCCCGTTGCGAATCAGTGTTACTCCCGCGCCGGAGGCTGCCGGTACGGTCCCCTTCGCTGCCTCTGCCAGCAGCGTGACAGCATGGCCGGCGGTTTCCTCGGTGAGCAGCAGGCCCCGGACCCGCCCGACGGCTACCGCAAACTCATTCATGATCGGATCAAACGACACGGCAGCCTCACCAACTTCCGGAAAACCCAGGCTTCGGCTGCTCCTGCAACGGAGGGAGGAGACCCAAACCCCTACATACCTTCAGTATAGTAAGTGCGGCATCCCCCTTGCCCGGAGTTTCCGCAGTTTAGGCGTTGATTCCCCTACCGGAAGCGGTCTTGCCGGATCACAGCAGCGGGTGGGCGGCGGCGGGGTCCCCGATCCGGCGCTGCGGGCCCTGGGCCGGGGACGACGGCTGGGGTTGCTCCGGCTCCGGCCGATAGCTCTCCAGCCCGTACGGGTTCGTAATCCCGGTGGGTGCAGGCGAGAGCGTCTGCGAGCACGGCCATGCGGCTGCCTGTCTGCGTGAAGATGTGCCGTTGCCGGCGGGAGCCGGTGCCTTCACGCAGGATGGACGCCAGTTCCTGCCGGACCGGTGCCTCGTCCCCAAACCCCGCCAGGGCCGCCCTTACGTGGTCAAACAGGTCCTGCGTGACCTCGCTGGCAGGGCACGGCACGCGATGCACCGGGTGGAGCAGCTCCTTCTCGATCCCGGACCGGCTGGCCTGCCAGCCGGCCAACCGCAGCTCTGCCGCAGGAATGGCGGGTGCCGGCCGGCCGGTTTGCCACTCGCGGGCAGCCGTTTCAACCAGCGCCCTCACCAGCGCCGCGAGAGCGGCTGTATGCGCGGCCTGCAGGCACACGTCGGCGATATGGACTTCCACGGCCGGATATTGCCGGGAAAGCCTCGCGTCAAAATGGACCAACCCCTCATCCGGCAACACTCCGGAACCAAGCAGCTGCTCCACGTACCGGCGGTAGGCCGCGGGCGACCCGAAAACCTCGCACGGACCGGCACTCGGCCAGCGGCTCCACACCTGATACCTAAAGCTCTCGAAGCCGCTGTCGCGGCCCTGCCGGAAGGGTGAGTTCGCGCTTAACGCAAGTAGCACCGGGAGCCAGATCCGTATCCGGTCCAACACGCCCACGCCCTCGTCCGTGGAAGACACCGCAACATGGATATGCAGGCCGCAGGTCGGCTGCTCGCTCGCTGTGAGCCCGAACCGGTCCTCCGTCAGCAGATGACGGGTCAAGGGGGCGGTAGGGGTGCTCTGTGCGGACACGCTCGTACCCAGCGCGACGGCCCGTGCCCCGATTTGTCGCGCAGCCTCATCAGCCCCCTCCCTGCCGGCATGGACCGCCGCACAAAGGCCGCCCAGGCCGGAGCATACCGGTGTGATCGCTTCAATCTGCCACTGCTTCAGCTTCAGCACAGGACCGGCACCCGTCCTTCCCTCCCTGCCACCGGTGGGCGCCGGAGAAGGTTCAGCCGCGGCTGCCAGTTCACCCGTCGCGTCATCCACAATCAAAAATTGCTCTGCAACACCAAAGGCACGGTCCGTGACGTGATGGGAAACGGAGGACCCGGCCCGGATATCATCCATGACAAACCCCGCTAAACAAGGCCATGGGCATTTCCTGAACCCACTGCCGAGACTACGCCCGCGTGGCGGCACTGCCAAGCCTTCTCCTCCCAGGCGCGCTAACACCGCTGGTCAACGGGCCGATGCCGGCCTGCTGTTGCAGGCAACGGTACAAAACGCGGCTCGAACCGGCCTCTCCTCCTCGACTGGTGCGGGCGTAGGTCATCCCCGCTGCCTGCACCGAGCCTGAAAAGCGGCGGGATCGCCGCCACGGACTTCCCTCCGCCCCGTGCTGGTCCCCGGCTGGAGCCGGTACGCTGAACCGTATACAGGGCAGACCACGAAAGGCCGAACCCATGGCTAAAGGCGACGTTGAGACCTACTGCGAGAACGGGCGCTGGAGCAATCGCCGTCTCGGCATCGACAACCCCTTCGCCGCTCCGACCTTCGGCAGCCGTGACGAGATGATCGAGCAAGGCCGCCATAACGCCTCACTCTTCGGCGTCAACCACATCATCCGCCACGAGGACGGCACCGTAACCGTCGGCGCTCAAAGGCAGGGGACCGGCCACCCTATTCCCCTCTCCGTGTAAGCCCCTGCGCTTCACTTAGGCGCGAAAGCATCGGCATCATCTTCCAGCAGCCCAACCTTCTCCCCTCGCTAACAGCTTTGGAGCAACTGCAGATCACGGAGCATCTGCGCGGCCGGTCACCGAAGAAATCCCGTGCCCGCGCCCTGGAACTGCTGGAAGTAGTGGGTCTGGCCGGCATCGCAGGACGGCGACCTCATCAACTCTCCGGCGGGCAGCGCCAGCGCGTCAATATTGCCCGCGCGCTCATGGGTCAGCCAAAGCTGCTGCTGGTGGATGAGCCAACAGCCGCCCTCGACCACGAACGATCCGAGGCAATCATCCGGCTCCTGGTCCGCGTAACGCGGGAGTTTAACGTCGCCACAGTAATGGTCACCCACGACACCCAGTACCTCCCGCTCACAAACACGGTAGCTACGATGAGAGACGGCCGGCTGACAGAACCCGCGCAAGTCCAATAACCCCCTCGCTGCCCCCGCACTGAAGGCCGATAACCGACTCGTCGGGGGTAGCGGCTGCCGCCGGATGGCCCTGCTATGCGTGGCACATCCGGCGGCAGGATCGTCACCGCATGGCGGAAGCAGAGGCCTTCTCGAGGTCCTTTGGTGCCGCCAGATCCATCTTGAGCAGCGGCACCGTCTTGGACTTGGTGATGAAACGGTGGCCCAGCCACAGCGCGATGAAGATCGGAAGCCCGATGTAGGAGGAGAGCACCTCCATGCCATGTCCGGCAAGGACCGCCTCGTGATTCTGTCCCGCGATCACAAGGACGAGCAGCGCGAAGGCCAGGAACGGGCCGATGGGGAACAGTGACGCCTTATACGGCAAGTCGCTGACCTTGTTGCCTTGGGCCAGGTAGCCGCGTCTGAAGCGGTAGTGGGAGATGGCGATCCCCGCCCAGACAATGAAGCCGCAGAGGCCGGACATGTTCAGCAGCCAGGCGTAGGCCGCGCCCTGGCCGATGACCGCGGAGAGGAACCCGAAGAGTCCGACGGCCGCGGTTGCCAGCAGTGCCGGGATCGGCACGCCGCGGGCATTGGTGCGGCCGAAGATCCTCGGAGCCTTGCCGTCTTGGGCCATGGCGTAAAGCATGCGGGTGGATGCGTACAGTCCTGAGTTACCTGCCGACAGGATTGCGGTCAGGATCACGGCGTTCATCATTGCGGCTGCGAATGCGATCCCCGCACGCGAGAAGACGAGGGTGAATGGGGATACTGCGACATCGGACTCGCCGGAGGCCAGCAGGCTGGGATCGGTGAACGGGATCAGGCAGCCGATGATGAAGATGGCTCCGATATAGAAGAGCATGATGCGCCAGAAGACTGTGCGGATGGCCTTGGGCACTTCGCGGCGCGGGTTTTTGGCTTCGCCTGCGGCCACACCGACCAGTTCAGTGCCTTGGAAGGAGAAGCCGGCAATCATGAAGACCGAGATGATCGAAACCCAACCGCCGTGGAACACTTGCTCGGGATTGTCCCAGTTGCTTAGTCCCGGGGAGTTGCCCCCGAGGATGCCGAAGATCATCAGCACACCCGCAATCAGGAAGAGCACCACTGCGGCAACCTTGATGAGGGAGAGCCAAAACTCGGATTCACCGAATGACTTGGCCGATAGGGCGTTGAGACCGGTCAGTACCAGCAGGAAAATTCCTGCCCAGACCCAGCCGGGGACGCCCGGGAACCAGAAATCCATGATGATTCCGGCCGCGACCAGCTCGGCGGCCACCGTGATGGCCCAGTTGAACCAGTAGTTCCATCCAATCGCGAACCCGAAGGAGGGGGAAACAAAACGGGTGGCAAAGGTCTGGAAGGAGCCGGCTACCGGGATCTTGGCCGCCATCTCACCCAGCGACTGCATCAGCAGGAACACCATTAGCCCGACCAGCGTGTAGGCGACCAGGGCACCGCCGGGTCCCGCCTGGGAAATCGTGCCGCCCGAGGCCACGAACAGCCCCGTGCCGATGGCGCCACCGATGGCGATCATCTGCAGGTGGCGGCTGCTTAGCCCCCGCTTGAGTTCGTTGCGGGTCTTCTCGGGGCCACGTCCCGTCCCTGTCGCTGAGGAGGACCCGTCTTCTGCCACCGCATCGGCATTGATTTCTGCGACAGTTCTGCTGATCGATGTCATACCGCACCGCCGAAAGGGTTCGAAGGGGTCCGATGCAATGCTGGCATCGGTCCGCGCAGACGCGCTTGGGGGCGGGCGGACGCGGCAGCCCGATCGTCAGTACGTGTAGGGGAGCTTTGTCCCATTGTTCCTCCGGGAGATAGCAGCTGTAGTTGAGCTTTCCGGCGGGCCCGGCCGGGAAGGACGGTGATCAAGCTAACACGCAGAGCAAAAGCAGCCGGAAAGGGCCGGGAAGTCTTACGGATGCTTTCGCTATCGCGGGAGCAAGGATTAGACCTGCTAATCCGCCTGTGGTAACAAGCCAATATTGCTTGTTCTACTGCTATGGCCGGTCGCAGGTCATGCTGCCCTTCCTTTCGAGATGCGACGGCCGATTCAAGCCCGATCGCCGGCCCCATAGGCTTCGGCCAGGACCGAGGCCTCGAACATCGCATGCATTTCGGGCTTCTGCTGACTCCGAGCAATCGGTTTGCTTATGAGTCGTTGCTTTTGACGTAAGTCTTACTTGGCGTGACCTAGGCTTCATGCCGTTGTGCTTCCGCATCTCACCACGACTGTTCGAAAGGACTACCAATGCGCACGGCTATCCAAGACTCCGCCGCCATGCTCTCGGACCATCAGCTGCAATCCAGGCCTGCATGGATGGCCCTGAAAAACGCCGCCGCTGAGCTGCAGCTCATCCAGGCGCAGGACGGCTCCGTGCCGGAACCCGGCGACCTGCCTGCCGCCTCGAAGCTGGTGGCAGTCATCCGGGAATCCGTAGCCGATCTGGCGCCGCTTTTCCCTCATGATGCCGAGTATCTGGGCCGGGTTCAGCAAGCCTTCACGGCGTGGGAAGCATCAGGGTTCGCAGTGCCGGACTTCCTGGAAGCTTTGGAGGCCTTCCAACCCCAGCTCCACCGCAACGACGGGCTCCGCCACCTCGTTGTCTTTCCGATGTATACCCAGAACGGCAGCAGCAACCGGTTCGTGGAAGCCGTGCTGATCGAGGTCATCTGGCCCGACTTCATTGCCGAACTTGAGGCCGGCGAATACTCCAACCCGCTCTTCCTGCCCATCCGATTCATCGATTTCACACCCGGCTACGACACGAATTCAGCCGTGCTGTTCCCGGAATCGGTGGCCGTGCGTGAAACACCCCAGTTTACCTGGGGTGCAATCTTCGCTGACCGGGAAGCTGCACGGTTCAGGCGCGTACTGCATGCCGCGGCCCAGACCACGCGGCTTGATCTGCCCGCCGATGCTGCTGCCCTCCTGGATGACCAGCAGCTCACCCAGTCGACCTTTGTCATGTGGGACCTGATTCACGACCGGACGCACATGCGCGGAGACCTTCCGTTCGATCCCTTCATGATCAAGCAGCGGATGCCCTTCTTCCTCTACACCCTCGAAGAGCTGCGTTGCGATCTCACCGCATTCCGGGAGTCGGTCAAGATCGAAAGGAACAAGGAGTCATCCCCCGAAGCGCGCAAGCACGCCAAGCTGGTCCAGTACGCCGTCATCTTCGACCGAATCTTCCGCTTCGCTATGACCGGGCCCCGCATCCGGAACTACGACGGCCTTGGAGGCCAGCTGTTGTTCGCGTGGATGCACCAGCACCGAGTGCTGCACTGGACCGACACAAAGCTGACCATCGACTGGGACAACGTGGCTGACGTTGTGGTTGCGCTCGGCCAGGAAATCGAAGAGCTGTACTGGCGCTCAATTGACCGTCCTAAGATCGCCCACTGGCTCGCCGCCTATGAACTCATTGCTGCAACGGTCACGCCCCACCCGGCCTCCACATGGGCAAAGGGCCCCGACGCGCTCCCGCTTGCCGGGCCTCCACGTGGACTCACCGACCTGGTGCTGGACGATGAGTTCCCCTACTCGATGTTCTATGAAGCACTGGAGAAGAAAATCCGGCCGGTCATCGAGTCGACTTCGGGCATCACCGGAACCTCGGACCTCGACTGTGAAGGCAGCGGGGCCGCCGCATGAACGCCCGCACAACGACCCGCCCGCTGAATGTCGTCGTCGCAGGTTCCACTAGTGCGGCCGGCAAGGCAGTAGTTAAAGCCCTCGCACAAATCGGCGCGCACGTGGCGGCGGTTGATATCAATCAGGCCGGCGTGGAATCCCTCGCCCAACGCCATGAGGGAGTGGTGCCCTACGTCTGCAACCTGTCCGACCTGTCCGCCGTCGCCAGTCTCGCCGACTCGGTCCGCACCGATCTCGGGAGCGTGGACGGCCTGATTCACCTGGTTGGCGGCTGGCGCGGCGGAAACGGCATCACGGGACAAAAGGATGAGGACTGGGACGTACTGCACACCAGCATTCTGACCACGCTCCGGAATACGTCACGGACGTTCTATCCGGACCTGGAAGCCTCACCGTCCGGCCGAATGGCCATCGTCTCCGCCACCGCTGCCTCACGGCCGACTGCATCCGGGGCCGCGTACGCAGCCATCAAAGCCGCCTCCGAAGCGTGGGTTCTAGGCATCGCGGACGGCTTCCGCAGAGCCCAGTCTGGCCACAAAACCGAGCCGAAGGAGCAGACGTCCGCAGCGGCCGTCTTTGTGGTCAAAGCACTGGTCGATGAAACCATGCGGTCCGAAGCGCCCGACCGGGCCTTCCCCGGATACACGGACATTACCGAACTCGCGGACCATGTGTCCGCGCTCTTTTCGGTCCCTGCAGCCAAACTGAACGGAACACGGCAGCACCTCATCTGATGGGCGGCGCACTCAAAGAAAGACTAGGAAGAGTCGGACAAAAATGACTATTACAGACGGCGTCTCCGCTCCGGGATCCGGTCCACGTCTTCACGACGACGGCCTGCGCAGCTTCGCCTCCGATAACTACGCAGGGGTTCACCCCGAGATCATCGCCTCGTTGCATCAGGCCAACCATGGGCACCAACCGGCATACGGCGGGGATGCATACACAGAACGTCTGCAAGAAATCATGGCAAGCCACTTCGGCGCGCAGGCACAAGCATTCCCCGTCTTCAACGGCACGGGCGCCAACGTTCTCGCCCTGCAGGCAGTGCTGCCGCCGTGGGGAGCCGTGGTCTGCGCATCTACCGCTCATATAAATACCGATGAAAACGGTGCCCCGGAGCGGGTGGGGAGAATGAAACTCCTTCCCGTGGAAACCCCGGACGGCAAGCTCACCCCCGAACTGATCGACAGGGAAGCCTGGGGTTGGGGGGACGAACACCGCGCCCAGCCCCTCGCTGTGTCCATCACCCAGACCACCGAGCTGGGCACTGCCTACCGCGTGGACGAAATCAAGGAGATCGCCGACTACGTCCATGAGCGCGGTATGAAACTACACATGGACGGCGCGCGGCTGCCCAATGCTGCAGTCCATTTGGAACGCTCCCTTCGGGATATCACCACAAATGCCGGTGTCGATGTGCTGTCTTTAGGCGGAACGAAAAACGGAATGATTTTCGGAGAGGCGGTGCTAGTGCTGAACCCCGATGCCGCGTCCGGGCTCACATACCTGCGAAAGATGAACATGCAGCTGGCCTCGAAAATGAGGTTCCTATCCGCTCAGCTCGTTACCTTGTACGAAGGCGATCTGTGGCTTCGTTCTGCAGCACAGGCAAACGCCATGGCCGCCCGCCTTCGCGCAAGGCTCGAATCCCATCCGCTGCTGACGTTCACCCAGCCAACAGAGTCCAATGCGGTCCTTGCCATTCTGCCCCCCGCAGCAGCACAAAGGCTGCGCCACAACTACCGCTTCTACGACTGGGACCCCAACCGGGGAGAAGTTCGATGGATGTGCGCTTTCGACACGGAAGCACCAGATGTCGACGCATTCTGTGAAGCCGTGAACGACGCGCTGGAAGCATCGACCAGCGATCAATGAGGCGTGGCGTCAGTGGAATTTCGGCATCTTCCCAGTCATAAAGACGGATATGTCAAGAATATGTAAAGGACATAAGTAAGGACGCATGCTCCTCCAATCACGGACAGAACGAAGTAGAACTTCCGCCGGGATGAATAAGGCTCGTCCTTGGCTCGTGGATGCCGGACCGTGTAGGTGGCCGAAACCACGATGAGCACCAATCCGAGCAGCATGACGAGCAGCATTGCCTCATCCTAAAGGCTGTCAGAACGGTGTGAGGCGCCCCTCGGCGGGCCTTAGGAAAACCCGGCAGCCACGCCGGAGGGAGGGCTCCTTTTTCCATGTGCCCACGCGGCCTCTCAGGCGAGGCGCCCTGGCAGAGCCGATAACGGCTCTTACGGAAGTGAGTCAAGCAGCCTTTCTAGTTTGTCCGCGACGACCTTCCGGACGGGGGTGCAGTTTGGGCCGTGCTGAGCTTCGGAGCCGCCGCAGCCGTGCCGGCGCCCTGGTCACTCCACCAGCATCCATTGGAGACGGAATGGGCACGGCACCGTCGTGGGTTCGCACCGCCTGCTCCCGCGTTCGACGGTGCGCCATCCGGGATGCGCTACTGCGCGCCGCGGCGGACTTTTTCGTGTGCTTTTCCATGCGCGCGTCAGGGGATTTGGCGACCAACAGCACCACGAACGGGGTGAAGGCTAGTGCGAGGAGGACGAGCGTAAAGGTAAATTCCATGACCGGCTCCTGTCTGGATGACATCAGGGTAGGAGCCGCATGACCGACCTGCAAGGGTTTTTTCACCTACAACACAACGACCCGGGCGGGCTGTTGTGGAACCGCGTCAGCAGCAGAGGCCGACAACGGCGCAGCTGTCGCGGGCGAAGCGGAGGGTTCCCATGACGAGGCGGCTGCTGAGGGGCAGGACGGCTTGGGGCAGGGCACGCTGCAGGAATGTCATGGCTTTGTAGCCGCCGGCGGCGGTGAAGTCCGTGTGAAGACCCGGGCGCGCTTTGGTGCTCGGCTTCCCTGTCGTCCGTTTGCCTCAGGCCGAGGCCGACATGAGTTCCCGAGGCCTGGCACATTGCCCCGGAGCCCAACGGCCCGGGGCAATGCCATCGGCATGCGGGCCCGGGCGCCTGGGTCTCCGCTACTGGCCCGGTGCCCGGTAGGAAGGCGTCTTGCTTACCGCAGCGTCGAGATCTTCCGGGGTCATGAGCGGGGTCAGATGTAGATCCACAGCACCGCTGGAATTGATCATTAGGGACAGGGCCACCGCGCCGGACTGGTCAGGTATGTCGAAGACTCCCAGGACATCAGTCTCACCGAAGGCATAATAGATGCACTCCAGGGAGCCACCCACCGACTCCAGGGCCTGGACGACTGCTTCTCGTCGTTTGGATCCCCCCTCCTGCATGAGTCCTTTGATTCCCTGGCCTACGTAGTTTCCTTGGAAGAGGTACTTCGTCATGACTTTTCCTGTTCTGCTTACGTCCAGAACGCGAAACCCATCCAGGCGCACATTCGATGAGAACGGTTCTGCAGGTTTCCCCGCAAGTGCTGCGGGCCGCGTGTAGGCCTCCCCCGCCGGCACTGGCAACAACTCCCCGGAGACCTGCTCAGCGGAGTCGAGTCGTTCAGGTTCGGCGTACGGGTCGGCAGACAGCGGCCCTGGCATTACGGCTTGATAACTCCCGTTTTCCTCCTGCGCCAAACCGCCTGTCAATCCCCAATCAGAGGCCACTAAACGGCGAGCAAGAATCCGGGACGTATCTGCCCTGTCGCCCAGCGGGTCTGCGCGGTATGTTGCTCGGATGGACGACACTTACCAGGTCATTGTGGTCGGCGGTGGCTTTGCAGGCATGGCGGCGGCCGGGAAGCTTGGCCACAGGGGCATTAGGGTTCTGCTGATCGACGCGAACAACTACCACCAGTTCCAGCCGCTTCTGTACCAGGTGGCAGCCTCGCAGACCGGTGTGTCGGCTGTGGCAAGGCCGCTGCGCTCCGAATTTCGGGGCAACAAAGGGGTTCGCATCCTGACAGCGGAGGTCACGTCGGTTGATTCCGCTACCCGCACCGTCACCACCGCCGACGGCTCGCGATACCAGGGGCGCATTCTTGTCCTGTCGGTTGGCGCCGTCCCGAACTTCTTCAACACTCCGGGCGCCGCGGAACACGCCTACCCGCTGTATTCACTGGCGGACGCCACGAAGCTGAGTTCCGCCCTCATCCGCGCCCTGGACGAGGCGGACCGCGACCAGGCAGAAAGCCTGGATGTCGTCGTCGTCGGCGGCGGTCCCACCGGTGTGGAAACTGCCGGCGCCCTGGCCGAGAACGTCAAATACATTGTGCCCAAGTACTTTCCCCCGGCGCTGGCGGGTCGGTGCCGCATCCACCTCGTAGATCTAGTGCCGAACGTGCTGATGGCGTTCTCGCCCAAATCACAGGCCTACGCCCGGGACCGACTGCTGAAGCTCGGGGTTGAACTGCACATGGGCCAGGGTGTGACCGAGGTCCGTCCCGAGGGCGTCACCCTGGCGGACGGAACCGTTATCCCGGCGAGGATCACGGTGTGGGCCGGCGGCCTGCAGGCCGGAAAGATCATTGCCGAATCCGGCCTCCCCCAAGGCAAGGGCGGACGCATCGACGTGCAGCCGGACCTGACCGCGCCTGGGGTCGAGGGAGTCTATGTGCTCGGGGATGCAGCCAACATCACTGATGCCAGAGGCGAGAGGCTCCCCCAGCTCGGATCGGTTGCAGAGCAGTCCGGGAAATGGGCCGCCCGCAATATCCACGCGGACCTCACCGGCGGAACACGCCAGCCGTTCGCCTACTGGGACAAGGGCTACATGGCGATGGTCGGCCGGGGAGCAGCAGTAGCAGAGCTGGGCCGGAAGCGAGTCCACCTACAGGGCCCGCTGGCCTTTCTCGCCTGGCTGGGGGTCCACCTCGCCCTGCTGCCGGGTTTCCAGCAGAAAGCACGTGCTCTCTCCTCGTGGGCGGCCGGCTATGTCACGCACAGCCCGTCACAGGTTGTGGTCGGCCAACCTGACTAAACGTCCGCAGTTGGCCGGTGGATCGCCCATCGCCAGGGCCTGCTAGCGACCCTGGCGATGGTACTCAACCGGCTGGCCTACACGTTGGCGAGGAGCTGGCGGGCCGCCGCCGAGTGGTCGGCGATGAGTCCGTCGAGGTCCAGCCCTTCGACCTGTCCGTCCACCACGCGCCAGCGGCCGCCGACCATCACACGGTCGGCCCGGTCGGCGCCGCAGAGCAGCAGCGCGGAGAGCGGGTCGTGGCTGCCGGAGAAGCGCAGTCCGTCCAGCTTGAAGAACGCGAGGTCGGCCTGCTTCCCCACCGCGATCTCGCCGATATCGGTGCGGCCCAAGGCCAGCGCCGAGCCCTTGGTGGCCCAGCCGAGAGCCCGCTCCGGCGTCGCCAGCTCCGCCCCGTAGCGCAGCCGCTGCAGGTACAGCGCCTGCTTGGCCTCGAGGATCATGTTCGAGCCGTCGTTCGAGGCGGATCCGTCCACGCCGATCCCGACGTGCACGCCGGCGTCCTCCAGCTCCACGGCCCGGCAGATCCCGGAAGCCAGCCGCATGTTGGAGCTGGGGCAGTGCGCCACGCCGACGCCGGCGGCACCGAGCCGCGCCACCTCGTCGTCGTTGAAATGGATGCCGTGTCCCAGCCAGGTCCGCCGCCCCAGCCATCCGACGTGCTCGAGGTAGTCGACGGTCCGCAGGCCGAACCGCTCCAGGCAGAACTGCTCCTCGTCGACGGTCTCGGCCAGGTGCGTGTGCAGCCGGACATCATGCAGGTCGGCCAGGGCGGCGCTGTCCTTCATGATCTCCGGGGTCACCGAGAACGGCGAGCACGGCGCCAGCGCGATCTGGATCTGCGCGCCCGGGCCGCGCTCGTGGTAGCGGCCGATCAGCCGTTCGCTGTCCTCGAGGATCACTTCCGGTGACTGGACCACGCGCTGGGGCGGGAGACCGCCGTCGTCCTCGCCCAAGGTCATGCTGCCTCGGGTGAGCATGGCCCGCATGCCCAGCTCCCGGACCACCTCCACCTGCACGTCCACCGAATCGTCCATCCCGTCGGGGAAGAGGTAGTGGTGGTCGGCGGCCGTGGTGCAACCGGAGAGCAGCAGCTCGGCCAGCGCGGCCTTGGTGGCGAGCCGGAGGGCCTCCGGGGTCAGCCCGGCCCAGACCGGGTAGAGGTTGACCAGCCACGGGAACAGCGGCACGTTGACCACCGGGCGCCAGGCCCGGGTGAGGGTTTGGTAGAAGTGGTGGTGCGTGTTGACCAGTCCCGGCAGCACCACGTGGGCGCCGGCGTCGAACACCGAGCCCCAGCCGGTCCGCGGCTCCCCGCCTGCGGGCACCAGCTCCGCGATGGTGCCGTCTTCCACGACGAATCCGCCGGCAGCGTCCTCCGTATTTGCGGTGAAGACGGCCAGCGGGTTGCGGATCCAGGTTCGTTCGGCCATGGGTTTCTCCTAATCGGTTGCAGTGTCGAAGCCGAGCATCCAAGGGACGACGGCGGTGCCGCCAGCTCAGTTACGTCCTGTCTGCTGATCCAGGAGACCATCAAGAATGGCCGGGTTCGGGCGATGGAAGCCCGGGGGCCGGGCCGGCTCCGCGGTGGAGCCGGCCCGGCCGCAGGTGCGTTGTCAGTTGTCCTTTCCGGCCGGGCGGATGTCCGCGTCGGGCCCGTCCGAAACCTCTTCCTCGCAGATCCGGCGAATGTCCTCGGGGCAGGTCACCTCGCCCCGGTCCAGCTTCTCCTTGACCACCTGGTACTGCTGGGCGGTCACGACCGGGATCTCGGTTCCATCCGCGGCGATCAGCTTGCCGCCCTCGTAGTAGTCGCCCTCCTCGAGCGCGTGCAGCTCCTCGACGCGCACCATGCGCGGCGGGCTGGCCACCAGCGAGGACTGCTTCGCCGAGTTGCCGGCCTTCAACTGGTTGAAGAGCAGGTTCAGCAGCACGGCCATGATGGCCGCGGAGCTGATGCCGGAGTGGAAGATGATGCCAAACCAGGTGGGGAACTGGTCGTAGAACTCGGGCTTGACCACGGGGATCATGCCGAAGGCCAACGACACGGCCACGATGACCATGTTCATGTTGTCCTTGTAGTCCACCTTGGACAGCGTGCGGATGCCGCTGGCGGCCACCGTGCCGAAGAGCACGATGCCAGCGCCGCCCAGGACGGGAGTCGGCACGGCGGCGACGACGCGGCCGAGCACCGGCAGCAGCCCGAGCACCAACATGATGGCGCCGCCGGCGGTGACAACAAAACGGCTCCTCACTCCGGTAATCGCCACCAGGCCGACGTTCTGCGCGAAGGCGGTCTGGGTAAAGGAGTTGAACACCGGCGCGAGGGCGCTGGAGAGCATATCGGCGCGGAGCCCGTCGGCGATACGGCGGGAGTCCACCTTGGTCCTGGCGATCTCGCCCACGGCGAGGATGTCCGCCGTCGTTTCCGTCATGGTCACTAGGATGACGATGGTCATCGAGATGATGGCGGCCACGTCGAAGACCGGCCAGCCGAAGGCGAACGGCTGCGGGACGGCGAAGATGGCGCCGTTGGCCACGTTCGAGAAGTCCGCCATCCCCAGCAGTGCCGCGATCACGGTTCCCGCGACGATGGCCAGCAGGATGGACAGCCGGGAGATTGCCGCATTGCCGAGTTTGCTCAGCAGCAGGACCAGAGCCAGCGTCAGGGCTGCCAGACCGATGTTGGGCAGGCTGCCATAGTTCTCGGCCTGGGGGTTGCCGCCCATGGCCCAGTTGGCCGCGACCGGCATCAGGGTCAGGCCGATCGTGGTGATGATGACGCCCGTGACCACCGGCGGGAAGAACCGGATGACCTTGGCGAAGAACGGGGCGATCACGAGGCCGATAACGGAGGCCACGAGGACGGATCCGAAGACCGTCTGGATTCCGCCGCCGCCGCTGAGGATCGCGGTCATCGTGGCGACGCCGGCAAAGGAGACCCCTTGGACCAGCGGAAGCTGCGAGCCGAAGAATTTCACGCCGTAGCTCTGCAGGATGGTGGCCGCGCCGCCCACGAAGAGGCAGCTGGCGATCAGAAGTGCGATTTCGTCCTGGGACACTCCGGCTGCGTTCCCCACGATCAGCGGGACCGCGATGATGCCGCCGTACATGGTGAGGACGTGCTGGAGACCGTAGGTGAAGGACCTGCCCACCGGCAGGCGTTCGTCCTCAGGTCTTTGTGCGGTTAAAGTCTTGGTTGTGGCTTTTGCTGCATTCACAGCTGACCTCCTTGTCGGCTGGGGAAGTGGGGCCGCCCCCCCCGCCCCCCCACTTCCGGCATGTGGCTAGCAGAATCCGGCGATGTTCGACCAGATCGGGTGGTCGGCGCGCGAGCCCTCGCGCTGGATGGTGGCTTCGATCAGTCCGTAGGGACGGTCGGCGGCGTAGAACACCTCGTTCGGGTTGTCCTGTCCGAAGGGCTGCAGGTCCACCAGGAAGTGGTGCTTGTTCGGCAGGGACATCTTGATTTCGTCGATTTCCGGGTGCGTCTCGATGACGGCGCGGCCCATTTCGTACATGGTCTGCTGCAGGGCCAGCGAGTGGGTCTCGGCGAAGGCCTTCAGCAGCAGCCCGCGGACACTCGCGTAGACCGCGTCGAAGTCAACCTCGACGGTGTTGTAACGCCAGCGGGCGCTGACATCCGTGGCGAGGATACGGTCGCTGGTTTCCTGCAGAGTGGTGTACTTGTCCCGCGGGAAGCCGTGGAATTCCGAACCGGTGGACTTCAGGACCGTCAGGCCCTCAATGCCGGCGACGATGGCCTGCTCGCCGCCCGAGATCTCGAGTACGGCGGTGCGCACCTCGCTCTTGTTCCGGGAGAAGGCGTGGTCGTGGTCGTTGATGCGGTCCCAGAAGAACTGCTGCGCCGCCCAGCGCCCGCCCGTTACCCAGTCGAAGCCCTCGGTGAAGTGCTTGCCCAGCCGGAGCAGGAACTCCTCGGTGGTGGCGAAGCCGTCGCGGGCGAAGGCGTAAACGGTGTTCTTCTGCGTGTCTGTGGCGACCACGTGCGCGTTGTCGCCGGCGGTGTGTGCGGCCTCGAAGTCGCCGCGCAGCTGCGAGGTGACATTCAGGTCCTGGACCTCGTGCCGGGCGGTGTTGCGCGTGACCTTGACGAGGCGGACTTCGGCCTTGCCGTACTGGTTCTGTCCCAGCACGACCTTGGTGCCGGTTGAGGTTTCTGCGGTGGCAGTCATGGCTAACTCCCTCGGTAGGTTGAAAATGCAAACGGGCTGATGAGAAGTGGTACGTGGTAGTGCTCTGCCGGTTCCTTCACCTCGAAGGCCAGCTCCACGAACGGGAAGAAGGTTTCCGTTCCCTTCTGCCCGAAGTAGGGCCCGGTTTCGAACACGATCCGGTAGATCCCCGCTTCGACCGCCTCGGGTCCCAGGTTCTTGATACGGCCGTCATTGTCCGTACGTCCCGAGGCGATTTCCTGCCAGCCGGTTGCCGATTTGGCTTCCAGAGTGGCCTTGACACCGGAGGCAGGCCTCCCGGTCCCGGTGTCGAGAATGTGGGTGGTGACATGGCTGACGCTCATGCTTCGATGGCTCCTTCGAGTCGGAGGATGGCAATTTCGCGGAGCTGTTGGGCCACGACGGCGATTTCCTCGTCGGGCGAGTTGTGCAGGCGCTTCTGGAGCTGCTCGAGGATGTCTTCCGCGCTGCGGCCGGCCGCCCGGATCAGGAAGACACGGTCGAACTTCGCCTCGTAGGAGCGGTTTCCCGCGTCCAGCGCGGCCTGGATCTCGGCGGAACGTACGACGCCGGACTGCTCCTTGCGCGACATCCCCGCCTCCGCGCTGTTTCCGGCGGCGCGCTCCCCGATCCGGGGATGGTGCGCCAGCGCGGCGTCGATCTCCTCGGTGGTCCAGGGATCCGCCGCTGCGGCCGCAAAACTGATCAATTCCGGCCGGTCCGCGAAGGGCCGCGCGGCCACGACCTGCTGCACCCAGCGGTCGATGTCCACGCAGGGACGGAGAACGTCTGCCGCGTCAGCCGGAGAAAGATGGTTAAAGGAAGAAAAGTCCATGCGGGTGTCAGCTTTCGGTAGAGACCGCCCCAGCGCTGAACACCCTTGACCATCGATGGAGATCGACTTGATTCGATGTTTCTGTATGGCGGAATTTTTATTTCGAAATGAGTGTAACGGGTATCACAGGAGATCTGTCAAGGGTAGCGGGAAACTTCTTTTCTGAACAGATCCGGATCTGGCGAACCCTTGACCTAGGGGCGGGCGCACGCATAGCCTTTTTCACAGTCCAATAAGGAGTTTCCATAATACGAAATCGAGGAGCATCTCATGGAGCAGGCCCCCACGCACGCACCGTCGTCCCACTCACCGGTCTACGAGGCGGGAGGATCCGACCCCGACTTCTACCTGCCCTGCCCGAAAGACGGCGCGGCCAGCGGCATCAGCAGGGTCCTCCGCAACCTTTCCTCCTTGCCGGCGAGGCTGCGAGGCTCCCGCTAACCCTTTAGCCAGCGGCCGCGGCTGCTAGGCCCTCCGATAAGACATGCGTGTGTTGCCCTCCCGCCGGGAGGGCAACACACGCATTTCCGGTTCCGGAGTGGCTAGGCGTCGCCCCCGGCGTTCCCGGAAGTGCCGGCGTTGACATCGTCCAGGCGGTAACGGCGGAAGGCTTCGGCGGCGGCGTCGGCGGGGACCTTGCCTTCTTCGGCCAGCAGCTGCAGTGCGCGCACCACGATCGAGTGGCTGTCGATGTTGAAGAAGCGCCGCGCGGCTGCCCGCGTGTCCGAGAAGCCGAACCCGTCAGCGCCGAGCGTGGCGAACCGGTTCGGCACGAACTGCCGGACCTGGTCCGGCACCTGGGCCATGTAGTCCGAAACCGCGACAACCGGGCCTTCCGCGCCATCGAGCTGCTGCGCGACGAAGGGCCTGCGGGCCTCGGCGCCTGGGTCCAGGAAGGCTTCCCGTTCGGCTGCGAGGCCGTCGCGGCGCAGCTCGGTCCAGCTCGTAACTGACCAGACGTCGGCGGAGACGTTCCAGTCATCGGCGAGGATCTGCTGGGCCTCCAGCGCCCAAGGAACGGCGACGCCTGAGGCCAGGAGCTGCGCCTTGGCGCCGCCGGCCGCCCCTGCCCTGAGCTTGTAGATGCCGCGCAGGACGCCGTCGACATCGAGGCCGTCAGGCTCGGCGGGCTGCACGATCGGCTCGTTGTAGACGGTCAAGTAGTACATCACGTTGGGATCCGGATGCGTTCCGCCGTACATCCGCTCCAAGCCGGCACGGAGGATGTGCGCGGTTTCGTAGCCATAGGCGGGATCGTAGATAACGACGGCGGGGTTGGTCGCCGCGAGGAGCGGCGAGTGGCCGTCCGCGTGCTGCAGGCCCTCGCCGGTCAGCGTGGTGCGGCCGGCGGTTGCCCCGATGATGAAGCCCCGGGCCATCTGGTCCGCCGCCGCCCAGAAGGAGTCGCCGGTCCGCTGGAACCCGAACATGGAATAGAAGACGTAGACCGGAACCAGCGGTTCACCATGGGTGGCGTAGGAGGTGCCGGCGGCAGTGAAGGCCGCCACGGCGCCGGCCTCGTTGATGCCCGGATGGATCAGCTGCCCGGCCGGCGACTCCTTGTAGGCGAGCACCAGGTCCCGGTCCACGGAAAGGTAGTTCTGGCCGCCGGGGTTGTAGATCTTCGCCGTCGGGAAAAACGCATCCATGCCGAACGTCCGCGACTCGTCGGGCACGATCGGCACCACCCGCTGGCCGAATTCCTTATCGCGCATCAGGTCCTTCAGCAGCCGGACGAAGGCCATGGTGGTGGCGGCTTGCTGCCTGCCCGAGCCGCGGCGTGCCACGTCGTAGGCCCTCGGATCGGGAAGTTTGACCTCGGCATGCCCCCTGCGCCTGGCGGGGACCGAGCCGCCGAGTTCGCTCCGCCGTTTCGTCAGGTACCGGATTTCCGGTGCATCCATTCCCGGGTGGTAGTAGGGCGGGCGGTAGGGGTCCGCCTCCAGCTGCCCGTCGGTGATCGGGATGCGCAGGTGGTCGCGGAACGCCTTGAGGTCCTCGAGAGTGAGCTTCTTCATCTGATGGGTCGCGTTGCGGCCCTCGAACCGGGCGCCCAGACCATAGCCTTTCACAGTCTTCACCAGGACGACGGTGGGCTTGCCCTTGAAATCGGCCGCCGCCTTGTATGCGGCGTAGACCTTCCGATAGTCGTGTCCGCCGCGTTTGAGGTTCCAGATTTCGTCGTCGGAAAGGTCCGCGACGAGGTCCTTGGTCTGCGGGGTCCTGCCGAAGAAATGCTCGCGGACGAAGCCTCCGGACTCGGCCTTGTACGTCTGGTAGTCCCCGTCCGGCGTCGAGTTCATCAACTCGACGAGGTGGCCTTCATTGTCCTGCGCGAGGAGGGCGTCCCACTCGCGGCCCCACACGACCTTGATGACGTTCCAGCCTGCCCCGTGGAAGAACGCCTCGAGTTCCTGCATGATTTTGCCGTTGCCCCGCACCGGACCGTCCAGGCGCTGCAGGTTGCAGTTCACTACGAAGGTCAGGTTGTCCAGCTTCTCCTGCGCCGCGAGCTGCAGCAGGCCGCGGGATTCCGGCTCGTCCATCTCGCCGTCGCCGAGGAACGCCCACACGTGCTGGTCCGAGGTGTCCTTGATGCCTCGGTTGTGCAGATAGCGGTTGGACTGGGCCTGGTAGATCGCGTTCATGGGGCCGATGCCCATCGAGACCGTCGGGAACTCCCAGAACGCCGGCATCAGGCGCGGGTGCGGGTAGGAGGACAGCGCGTGTCCGGCCTTCGACTTTTCCTGCCGGAAGCCGTCGAGGTCCTCCTCGGTCAGCCGGCCCTCGAGGAACGCCCGGGCGTACATCCCGGGCGAGGCGTGCCCCTGGAAGAAGACCTGGTCTCCCCCGCCGGGATGATCCTTGCCGCGGAAGAAGTGATTGAAGCCGACCTCGTAGAGAGTGGCCGCGCCGGCGTAGGTGGAGATGTGCCCGCCGACCCCGATGTCCGGATGCTGGGCCCGATGGACCATCACGGCGGCGTTCCAGCGCATCCAGGCCCGGTACCTGCGCTCCGTCTCCTCGTCGCCTGGGTAAGCCGGCTCCCGTCCGGCCGGAATGGTATTGACGTAATCGGTGGTAGTGGCCAGCGGGAGGCCAATCCGGCGGGAACCCGCGCGCTCCAGCAGCGAGCGCATGATAAAGCCGGCGCGGGCCGTTCCGCGGGCATCGATCAGCTGGTCCAGCGATTCGGACCATTCGGCTGTCTCTTCCGGGTCATGGTCTCCGAAGCCGCCGGCCAGGAGGTCCGCAGCGGTGGAATCGTCGATGGCGGTCATGTGCAACCTCTTCCTTGAGGGGCAGAGTTCTCCTGCCGCTCTTGCAGCATAGTTTCATATTGCGGAAACTTTATTCCGAAAATATACGGTACAGTGAACACAGGCGACCGGCCGTCTGTCAAAGCCTGCCGGTCGCCGTCCACGCCGACCACTGGAATGAGGAGCACATGGACCCGGATCCCTCGGCACCCCATCTGCGCACCGCCGTCGTCACCGGAGCCGGTTCCGGCATCGGCCGGGCCGTGGCGCAGCAACTGCTGGACGCAGGATTTGCCGTGGCGCTGGCCGGCCGGCGCGTGGAGGCACTCCACGAAACCGCGGCGGGACACGGGAAGGCGCTCGTGGTTCCAGCGGACATCACCGATGCCGGGCAGGTTCAAGCGCTTTTCGGCCGCGTGCGCGATGCCTGGGGCAGGCTCGACGTGCTGTTCAACAACGCCGGATCCTTCGGCCCGTCCGCCGCTGTGGACGAGATCGGTCTGGCGGACTGGAACGCGACGATCTCGGTCAACCTCACCGGAGCGATGCTCTGCGCGGCCGAAGCGTTCCGGATCATGAAGGGCCAGCAGCCCCAGGGCGGGCGGATCATCAACAACGGCTCGATCTCCGCCCATGTACCGCGCCCCCGCTCGGTAGCCTACGCCGCCACTAAACATGCGCTCACCGGGCTGACCAAGTCGATCGAACTCGACGGCCGGCCCTACGGGATCAGCTGCGGCCAGATCGACATCGGCAATACCGCCACGGCCATCGTGGCGCACACCGGGGCCGATACCGGAGCGCTGCAGCCGGATGGCAGCCGCCGGCCCGAGCCAACCTTCGATGTGGAGGAGGCCGCCCGCGCCGTGGTCCTCATGGCCACGATGCCGGCTCAGGCCACCATCAACCAGCTCACGATCACCGCCGCCGGTATGCCCTACATCGGGCGCGGCTGAGGAGGAACCATGCGCCAAGCCAAGATCATCGCCACCTTCGGTCCGGCCCTGGCGGGCTACGAACGCACGCTTGCCGCGCTCGAGGCGGGCACCGACGTCGTACGCCTGAACATGAGCCACGGCGAACACTCGGTGCACGAGGAAACCTACCGCAACGTCCGCCGGGCTGCCGCCGCCTTGGACCGGCCCGTAGGCATCTTCGCGGACCTGCAGGGACCGAAGATCAGGCTGGGCCGCTTCGCGGCCGGGCCGCACGAGCTTGCCGCCGGGGACCGCTTCACCATCACCGCTGCCGATGTCCCGGGCAGCGCCGACCGGGTCTCCACCACCTACGCCGGCCTGCCCGGGGACGTGCGGCCCGGCGATACGCTGCTGATCGACGATGGCAAGGTGGCGCTCCGCGCGGTGGAGGTCGATGCGCAGAACGTGGTCACCGAAGTCGTGGTCGGCGGACATGTCTCCAACAACAAGGGGATCAACCTCCCCGGCGTCGCCGTGAACGTGCCGGCCCTGAGCGACAAGGACGAGGCGGACCTGCGCTGGGCCCTGAAGACCGGCGTGGACATGGTCGCACTGTCCTTCGTGCGCAGCGCCGCCGACATCCGCCGCGTCCACGAAATCATGGACGAGGAAGGACGGCGTGCTCCGGTCATCGCCAAGATCGAGAAGCCGCAGGCGGTCGACGCGCTCAAGGAAATCATCGACGCCTTCGACGCCATCATGGTGGCCCGCGGCGATCTGGGCGTGGAGCTGCCGCTGGAGGATGTGCCCGTGGTGCAGAAGGGGGCCATCGAGCTGGCCCGCCGCGCCGCGAAGCCCGTCATCGTCGCCACGCAGGTGCTGGAGTCCATGATCGAGAATCCGCGGCCCACCCGCGCGGAGGCCTCGGACTGCGCCAACGCCGTGCTTGACGGCGCCGACGCGGTCATGCTCTCGGGCGAAACCAGCGTGGGAAGCTACCCCATCGACGCCATCCGGACCATGGCCCGCATTATCGAATCCACCGAAGAGCATGGACTGGAACGTATCCAGCCCCTCGGCAGCACGCCGAAGACCCGCGGCGGCGTGATCACCCGCTCCGCCGTTGCCATGGCGGCCCAGCTGGATGCCCGGTGCATCTGCGTCTTCACCCAATCGGGAGATTCGGCGCGGCGCCTGTCGCGGCTGCGTCCGGCCAAGCCGCTCTACGCCCTCACTCCCCTGCCGGCCTCCGTCAACGAGCTCACCCTGGCCTGGGGAATCCGGCCGCAGCTGGTGGACTTCGTGTCCCACACCGACCAGCTGGCGGCGCAGGTGGACCGGATCCTGTGCGAGCAGGGAGTGGCGGGGACGGACGACCTGGCCGTCATCGCGGCCGGCTCTCCCCTGGGCAAGGCCGGAACCATCAATTCCCTTCGCCTGCACCGCATCGGAGACCTGGACGCCTAGGGCGCGGCGCCGTGGCGGTTATTCAGCCGCGTCTTCGGGAGGGGCCTCTTCCAGATAGCGCTCCCCATGGCCGGCGTCGCGCACCGTGAAGTTCTCTTCCAGGTACTCGATGGCCGCCGCATCGGTCTCGCCGGGAGGAGTGACCGGATCATCGAGCACGCTGCGGTCCGCGTCGCCGTACACCTGCGCCAGGCCCTTGGCATCCGGCGTGACTTCGCCCGGCTCCAGCACCTCCTGGTCCCGGGTGATCCGGCCTTGGCTCTCTGCGTCTTCTTTACGTTCCTGGCTCACGGCTGTTCCTTCGCTCGTGCGGCATCATCGGCAGTTCCAGCTAAGCACCTGATGGCCCCGCACGGCAGGGTTTCGCCCGATTCAACCTCGGTCCCGCATCAGGACAGGCGGCGGAAGACGCCCGGCCTGAGCTCGACATAGATGGGCAGGACCAGCTGAAGGTGGGCAACGCCGACCGGTTCGTCGAGCAGCTCGTTGATCGAGGTCTGCCCCTCTAGCTCGCAGGCCTGGTCCCTATCCATGAATCGACCTTATGTGCGCCGGGACCCGCCGCCCGCTAAGACACGAGCCTCAGTCCGGCTTAGCCCTGAGGGCGGCGCTGCCGGCCGCCCTCACGGGGTCTGGCGCCGCAGCAGTCGGGTACCGGTCTTGGCCAGCATCAGGACCAGCAGCAGGATGCCGACATAGCCGTTGACCACGTAGACGATGTTGACCATCTGGGAGAACGGGAGGACCAGGCCGATCACCGTCCCGACCGTGGCCAGGCCGATGGTCAGGTACTTGAAGCGGGGCGTCTTGTCGGCGAAGAAGCGGGACGAGACGGTCCACAGCAGCGGGACCGCCGTCGTGTAGATGCCGGCCAGGATCATTACCGAAATGCCGGAGGCGAGCATCACGTTCACGTCGGACGCGAGGACAAGCATCGGAATCTCGGTGTTGCCAACGCGTCTGATGTTGGCCAGCAGCCCCAGGCCGACGATGATGCAGGCCAGCGAGAAGGCAATCGCCCCGACCAGGGCGCCGGAGGTAGCTTCCTTCCGGCTGCGCGCCGTCTTGCCAAGCGCAGTGAGGAAGGCAGCCAGCCAGAGCATGCAGAAGCCCACATAGGAAAGGGCGGCCATGAACCAGTTAGTCGACGCCTGGGTCAGCGCCAGCTCGGGCAGCAGTGCGTTGCCCTCGGCGATGCCGCCCGGGTTGCGGACGATGCCCACGACGCCGAGCGCGATCGCGATCACGACGATCAAGGGGCCGATCTTGCCGATCACGTCGACGAGGCTCTTAAGCCCGAACCACACGCTGATGCCGACGGCGGTGGCCAATCCGATGCCGCCGACGAACTTCGACAGGCCGTAATGCTCTTCGAATACGGCACCGGCACCGGCGACCATCACCGTGAAGCTCAGGAAGACGAAGAGTACGGAGAAAAAGTCGAAAAAGGTGCCCAGGTGCTTGCCGCAGTAGTAGTGGAAGATCATCGACGGCCGCTCGAACTTCCTGGCCTGGCCGACGGAGAAGAACTCGACCGCGACGTAGGTCATCAGGACCAGGACCAGGGCTCCCGTGCCGAAAACGCCCCAGTATCCGTACGAAGTGAAGTACTGCAGGATCTCCTGGCCAGTTGCGAATCCTGAACCGATCAGGAACGCGACAATCGCGCCGGCATAGGTGAGAACGCGCAATACGCTTGTCTTCTCGACGGTGTGCAAATGCGCCCTGGTCGGCGACGTCTGTGTCATGTCTTCCTAACGTCAATTGATATATCAGTCGTATAGAAAAATATGGCAGGCGTGTGACCCAGTCAACACCGGTTGCGTAACGATTAACCAACGAGAGCAGTAGCCGGACATGCCAGTTGCGTCCGAGCCGGGCCTCCCGGGAGCGGCGCCGCGGCTTTCGCCCTCCATCCGCCGCTTGGAGATAAAAGAGTTTATGATTTAAATTCAAACTTTCGGTGCGGGTGCACTGCCCCCGGCAGGAGCGGAAGGTCCCGGTGGAGACAGCGGTAACGGACAGCGGCGGAACCGTATCCCTTCGTGCCCTTGAGATGGCGGCGCAGATCCGTTCGCAGCGCTCGGAAGCATCCGGCCGAGCCGACCGGGTGACCCAACAGCTTGAGACCGGCATCGGGCTGGGGCTGCTGAATCCCGGAGAGCGCCTCCCCCCGGAACAGCTGATGGCCGAGCATTTTGGCGTCTCCCCTCTGACGCTTCGCCAGTCCCTCGCCGTCCTGCGAAGCAAGGGCCTCCTGGAGACGCGCCGCGGGCGCGGAGGAGGAAGCTATGTAACAGGATCGCTGCCGGTTCGCGAAGCCGATATCGCGCGGGAATTGCGCAGCTACAGAAGCGACGACCTGCGCGACCTGATCGACCTGGCCGCATCGACGGCGGGCTCCGCGGCACGATTGGCGTCAAAGCGCTCCGACGAGCAGGACATCCGGCGCCTCCGGAGCCTCGCGCATCGCTTCGAATCCAGCTCCGAGCCGCACATGCTGCGGCAGACGGATGCGCGCCTTCATATCGGACTAGGCGTGGCGGCACAGTCGCGCCGCCTGACCACCCTCCTCATCCAGATCCAGGCCGAGCTATCCCCGTTGACGTGGGGCGAGGCCTGGCAGCACGAGCACGCCGATGCCGTCCGGGGACATGGCAGCCTCCTCGATGCCATCGAGAAGGGAAACGCACCCGCGGCTGAGGATATGGCGATTACGCATTTCGAACAGGAAGGTGCCCTCATCATCGATCAGCATCTGGCGCTGTTGACCTCGGACCTGGCGGATGCGCAATGAAGTCCCTCGACAAGGTCCTTCACTCGACATCAGCAACCCTTGCCCGGCGCCTGGACAAGGTTTTCGCCGACCTTGAAGTCCTGGCCGAGGCAACAGTGAAGATCATTTCCCCTGCCGGCACGTCGCGGGCCATGCTCGAGGCGCTCAAGCCTGTCGTCGAGAGAATCGTCGTGGAGGAAGGGGGCCTCGTGGACAGCGCCGGGGTGTCGGTAGCACCGGGGCTGCTGACCGACGCTACCACCTGGCATCAATGGTGGAGCTTCATCGGGGGACAGCTCGTTTTCATCCCCCACAATCTCAATCCTGCCTCCATCAACTACTACGACTACACGGAAATGACGTGGTTTGCACGGCCGCTGGCGTCGGGCCGGCCCGAGCTTACTGGTCCGTATCTGGACTTCGGCGGTGCCAACATGAAGGTGGTCACGGCGTCCAAGCCTGTGCTCCATGAATCGCTCACGGCAGGCGTGGCGGGGGCCGACCTTTCGATGGACTTCATCGAGCGCACCTTCCTGGGCGGCCTCGGGCGCAGGACTGAACATATCGCGCTCATAACGGAGACGGGCAAGGTGGTCGCTTCGAACAGCGCGCGTTTCGCTCCGGGAACCCGCTTCGAGGGGCCTCGCGCCGAGCTGGACTCGGTGCCCGTCGAGGTCGCGGGCCTCGCCGCTCCCCCGTGGCACCTCATCGTCGCCGCCTGACCCGTAAACGAGTCCCGGGCACCCGGATGCGACCCGCGCGGCGGTCCGGACCCCAAACACGAGCATTGGCCGCCCCGGCGGGGCGGCCAATGCTCGCTGCACTGTTGTAGGTCAGGCGCGCGGGCCGGAATCGTGCGGCGCAGAATCGTGGGATGCGGGATGGTGATGCGCGTGGCCGGGGTGGTGCTCCTCGTACTCGATCTCCAGCTCGTCCGCCGAGGTGAGCCCCGCGGGCAAGTCGACCGTGTGGCGGGGGCCGGTGTAGGTGCCCTTGACCCGGAGCTGCCAGGCCAGCCAGAGGGCCAGCAGGGTGCCGCCGACCACGAGCGGCGTGTAGTTCACGTACTTCCACTCGAACGACGGATCCCACGGGATACCGCCCGGTGAGGTCGGCAGGATCGCGATCACGGTGATCACGGCAATCACGACGACGGCGAGCAGGCACAGCCACTTGTAGTGGCGGCCCAGGGTCCAGGAGCCCTTCTGGAAGGCCTCGCCCTTGCGCAGCCGCTGGTAGATCGGGATGGCGAAGGCTAGGTAGAGACCGACGACGCCGATGGAGACGACGGCGTTGAATGCCACCGGCACGGGGGCTCCGTTGACGTCCACCGGCACCAGGGCCGGCAGGGTCAGGACGATTGCCAGCACGGCGACCAGGGCCACGCTGTACAGCGGGACGCCGCTCTTGTTCAGGCGGGTCCAGAGACGGGCTCCGGGGACCGCGCCGTCCCGGCTGAAGGCGAAGAGCATCCGGGTGGTGGAGGTCATGCAGGCCAGGGCGCAGAAGCACTGTCCCACGGTGGAGATCACCAGCACTGCGCTGACCCAGGGACCGCTCAGCGCCTGGTACAGGATGGTGACCGGGCTGCCGCCGCCGGCGGACACGGCGTCGGCGTCCTGCACCGCGAACAGGATGCCCAGCAGCAGGACCCAGCCGCCAATCGCCGAGTAGAGGATGGCCTGCCAGATGCCGTTGGCGGCCGAGTTGGAGGCGCCCTTCGTCTCCTCGGACATATGGCAGGAGGCGTCGTACCCCGTGACGGTGTACGCGGGGAAGATGGCTGCCAGCGGCAGCACGAGGAAAAGGAACCCGAGTCCGGAGGTCGCGCCGTCGAACAGGCCGGTGTTGTTGATCCGCTGGGCGAATACGTCCGCGACGCTGGCGTGGCGCTCAGGCACGAAGATGATGATCGCGATGATGGCCGCGGTTCCGAGGGCGTGCCACCATACCGAGATGTTGTTGAAGATGGCCAGCAGGTGGCTGGAGAAGATCGAGAGCAGGGTGACCACGGCCAGCACCGCGATGAAGATCAGGAATACCCGGGTCAGCGAGTAGCCGTCGGCCCAGGCCTGGCTGAACGAGGACAGCGTGACGTCGATGAAGGTCGCACAGCCGTAGGAGACCGCAGCGACGATGGCCAGCAGGCCGAGGAAGTCCAACCAGCCGGTGAAGTAGCTGGACCGGAGGCTGCCGAGCTTGGCCGCCCAGTAGTACATGCCGCCGGAGGTGGGCATCGCCGAGACAAGTTCACCCATGCACAGGCCGATAATGAGGATCAGCGCGCACACAACCGGCCAGCCCCAGCTGATCGCCATGGGACCGCCGTTGTTCCAGCCGATAAAGAAGCTGATGAACGGGCCGCTGAGGATTGAGATCACCGAGAAGGAGATGGCGAAATTGGAAAAGCCGGACCAGGATCGTTTCAGCTCGGGCTTGTAGCCAAGCTCGGCGAGGATCTCTTCGTCCGAGCGACGTGATTCGGAGACAGACATGGAAGGAAGTCCTTGGAGTTTGTGATCTGACATGAGGAGTCGGTGGAGACCGCAGTGGCTACATTGAAGTGAGGCCGCCGTCGATCGGCAGCAGTTGGCCGGTGATGTACCTGGCCCAGTCCGAGGCGAGGAATACGACCGAAGGAGCAATGTCCTCCGGCGTCCCCTGCCGTCCCAGAGGTACCTGCCGGCCTACGAGCTGGCCCAGCTCCTCCGGGTCCAGATGGCCCAGTACGGGATCATTGAACCCGGTTTCAATCCAGCCCGGGCAGATGCCGTTGACGCGGATTCCGTGTTCGGCATATTCGACGGCGACCTGCCGGGTGAAGTTCACTAGGGCGCCCTTCGAGGCGTTGTAGGCGGCGAGGTCCGGCTCGCCGATGAGCCCGGAAACCGAGGCCGTAATGATGATGGCGCCCGACTTTTGCTTGATCATCTGCGGCAGCACCGAGCGCACCGTGATGAACGTGCCGCGGACGTTCACCGCGAAGGTTTTGTCCCACTCGTCCAGGGTCTGGGTCAGGGCCGTGCCGGCCATCAGCACGCCCGCGTTTGCGTGCACGATATCGAGCCGGCCATGCGTGCGGACGACGTCATCGACAACTTTCCGCATCGCCTCTTCGTCCGTGATGTCCGCGACTGCAGCTACGCCCGCATTCCCTGCGCTCTTGATCAGCTGCTCGGTTTCGGCGGCCCGGGCGAAATCGACGTCGGAGGCGATGACCAGCGCCCCCGCGTCAGCCAGTGCCAGAGCGCTCGCGCGGCCGATGCCGTGGCCGGCGCCCGTAACCAGGGCCACCTGGCCAGCTAGGGACAAGGGATTCATCGTCAACCTCCATGATTCATATGCCATCGGGACGGAATGTGATGTCAATTACTCAGATGGCGACGCCTCTACTTTAGACGCGTAACCGCCTCTAGGCAATAGACTTTAACTTTAAATGTTTACAACTCTATGGCGACGATGTTGCGAGCCTGTTTCAGGATCGGCATGCCCGGCAGATGGAGATCCAGATGCCATGCATTTGCCAAGAGATTGCTAAGTCTGCTTATGGTTGGGGAAAGCCATAAGGAGGCAACATGATCGGATTCATCATTGCTGGACTCGTCATCGGGGCGCTGGCGCGCCTGGTCAAGCCCGGAAGGCAGAACCTCGGACTTTTGGCCACCCTGCTGCTGGGCCTGGCCGGCTCGGTCATCGGCGGCGTCGTGGCCAACCTGCTCGGAACGGGCGACATCTTCGAATTGAACATCCTCGGCTTTGTCGTCGCCGTCATCGCGGCCGTGCTCCTGATCGGCGTGGCCGAGGGAATGTCGGGGCGGCGCAGCGTCCGCCGCTAGGCGGCGCCCCAGCCTAGGCCGGCCCTGTCCCGGAGCGCCGTAAGGCCTCCGGGCCAGGACCGGCCTCACGTGCAGGAATTCCCCGTCCGTGAGCAGTGGCCCCGGGTTGCCGAGCTCAGGGGGCAGGTGCCCGCGGCCGCCTGCCCCTCCACCTTGCATCGGAGTCTGTAGGATGCAGAAGCAAGCGGCCGCAGCCGCCCCTTTTGCCCGACCGGACAACCAAATGGGGGAGATCGAAATGCCTGCACCAGCCCTCGACGTCGAGGCCCTCCTGAGGCGCTACGACACCCCCGGCGCCTGCGCCGCCGAGCTGCTCTGCGACGCACACGAGCCGGATGCCATCGCGTTCACCATCATCGGAGCCGACCTCTCCAGCGAAGACATCACGTATGGCCAGCTGCGCGCACGTTCCGAAAAGGGGGCCGCCGCCCTCGCCGGGCTGGGTGTCGGCCGCGGCGACAGCGTGGCGACGCTCATGGGCAAGTCCGCCGACCTCGTCGTAATGCTCCTGGCCATTTGGCGCCGCGGCGCCATCCACGTGCCCTTGTTCACCGCCTTCGCCTGGCCTGCCATCGAGCTCCGCCTCGCGTCCTCGGGCGCCAAGGTCGTGATTTGCGATGCGGACCAGCGCCAGAAGATCGAAGAGACAACCGCTGCCGTCCTGGTCACCGGAGAGCAGGCAACGGCGCCGGATCTGGCCCTGACGCCGCTGCTGGCTGCCCAGCAGGCCGCGGTTCCAGCCGAGGCTGTGGGCGGGAACGGGACGCTGGTCCTCATCTTCACCTCCGGGACCACGGGAACCCCCAAGGGTGTCCCCGTTCCGCTTCGCGCCCTCGCCGCGTTCCGGCAATATGTCGAACTCGGCCTCGACGTACGTGAAGACGACGTGTTCTGGAACGCCGCGGACCCGGGCTGGGCCTACGGGCTCTACTACGGGATCCTCGGCCCCCTGGCCGCGGGACGGCGCAGCCTGCTGCTGCAGGCTGGTTACTCTCCCGCGCTGAGTTTCGATGTCCTCGAACGGTTCAACGTCACCAACTTCGCGGCCGCCCCGACCGTCTACCGCACCATGCGGTCCAAGGCCGACGCTGCTCCCGAACACCTCCGCCTGCGACGGGCCTCCTCGGCGGGGGAGCCCCTGACTCCGGAGGTGATCACCTGGGCGGAGCAGACATTCGGAGTTCCCGTCAGGGACCACTACGGGCAAACGGAACACGGCATGATGATCATCAACGCCTGGCACGACGATATTCGGAGGGACCTGCGGGCCGGTTCCATGGGACACCCGCTCCCCGGCTGGACCTGCGCCATCCTGAAGGACTCTTCGGATGAGCCGGCGGCTCCGGAGGAGCTGGGCAGGGTCGCGGTCGATGCCACGGCGAGCCCGCTCATGTGGTTTACGGGCTATAAGGACGCCCCGGAGAAGACGGCCGAGCGCTTCTCCGCGGATGGCCGCTGGTACATCACGGGGGACGCGGGCAAGGTCGACGGCGACGGGTACTTCTTCTTCTCGTCCCGGGACGACGACGTCATCATCATGGCCGGGTACCGCATCGGCCCGTTCGACGTCGAAAGCGTCCTGTCCATGCATCCGTCGGTCCAGGAAAGCGCCGTCATCGGCGCCCCCGACGAACTCCGCGGCGAAGTCCTGGAGGCGTACGTCGTCCTGGCCGACGGGGCCAGCGGGGACGACGCCCTAGTCGCCGAGCTCCAGAAACTGGTCAAGACCCAGTTGGCCGCCCATGCCTTCCCCCGGAGGATCCACTTCGTGGAGGTCCTGCCCAAGACACCGTCCGGAAAGCTCCAGCGGTACGTCCTGCGGCAACGCCGCGCAGCCCAGCTGGAATAGCTGCGGCTGCGCCCTACTTCGAGGAGTCGGGGTGCTTGTCGCCGATGTGGCCGGGGGCCGTGGCGGCCAGGACCCTCTGCACGAAAGCGCAGTACTCGTCCATGTAGTGGCGCAGGAACTCGCGCGTGCCCTCATTGTGCACCTCGCCGTCCTCATCGAACACTTCCGGGTCGAACCTGACATAGGCCTCGGGAGCGTTGAGCTGCGGGGCGTCGAGGAAGCTGAGCACGCTGCGCATGGATGACTGCATGACGGCCGTGCCGATGCCGCCCGGCGAAGCACCGATGATCCCGGTGGGCTTGCGCGCGAAGGAGTTGGTGCCCCACGGCCGGGAGCCCCAGTCGATGGCGTTTTTCAGGGCGCCCGGGACGGAGCGGTTGTATTCGGGCGAGATGAACAGGATGCCGTCGGACGCCTCGATGGCTTCCTTGAGGGCGCGGGCCGGCGCCGGGAAGTCGGCGTCGTAGTCCGGGCTGTAGAGCGGCAGGTCCTTGATCGGGATCTCGGTGAACTCGAGTTCGTCCGACGCGAGCTTGATCAGCGCTTTGGAGAGCGTGCGATTGATGGAGTTTGAGGCGAGGCTGCCGACGAAGTAACCGATCTGGTGGGCCATACGAAGTGCTCCTTTCGGACGGCCGGGGCGGAACCGGCCCTTACCCGGACGCCTTCCGGTCTAGCACGGCCCCAATCCTGCGGCTAGCAAATAACCCTGATCCGGGCACTAGCCGACCGCAGCCGGCTGCGCTCCCGGAGTGAGGGACGGCATGTTCTCTTCGACGTAGTCGAGCGCCAGCCGGAGGGCGCCGGTGGCGACGATGCCGTCGCCGAGCCGGGAGACCTCCACTCGCGGAGGCCGCTCGGTGAGGGACGGGAGCTCCCGGTTGATCGTGGGTAGCAGCGCCGCCGCCGAGTCTGCCACGGCTCCGGCAAGGACCACGAGTTCGGGATCGAGGAAGGTGCCGAGCACGGCGATGACCCGGGCGATCCGGCGCGCGATCTTGTCCAGGATCTCCAGCGCCACCGGATCCTGCCGGGCCGCGGCCTCGAAGACGAAACGGGCGGAGACGCGCGTGGTACCGGGCCCGACCAGTTCGCGGATCAGCGTCGGCCTGCCCTCCGCCAGCGCCTGCGTGCCCCAATGCCGGGCGAGCCGGGCGATGCCGTCCTGGCTGCCCACACCCTCGACCAGCTGCAGCGATCCCACGTCCCCGGCGCCGCCGTTGCTGCCGTGCAGCAGCCGCCCGGACTCGATCAGCCCGGTGCCCAGCCGCTCGCCGGCCAGCATGACGGCCAGGTCCTGGGTGCCCTGCCCGATGCCCCGCCATCGCTCGGCCAGTGCCGCCAGGTTGGCGTCGTTCTCCAGCAGCACCGGCCAGGCGCGGTCGCGCCACACCTCGGTCTGCAGGCCCAGGTCGAACATCGACGACAGCTGATGCCCGCCCGCGATGTTGCCATGCCGGTCCACGACGGTCGCGACACCGATCCCGACGGCGAGCACCGCCGTCGTTGGCAATCCGGCGTCCTGGAGCACCCGGTCGACGGTCCCGGTGATGGTCTCCAGTCGTTCGTCCGGCGTGGCCTCCATGGCCCGGCCGGGGATCCGCTGCGCGGCGCGGCCGAGCATCGTGCCCTTCAGGTCCGCCACGTGGGCGGTGACCGTGGCGACGCCGAGGTCGAGGCCGAGCACGCAGCCGGCCTCGCCGTTGAATTCGAAGCGGCGCGCCGGCCGGCCCTTCTGGACTCCCTCGTTCCGCTCGGCCCCGAGCTCGCGGACCCAGCCCCGGCGGACCAGGTCGTCGCACACGGCGATCACGGTGGCGCGGGTGAGCCCGGTGCGGTCGATCAGGTCGGTTCCCGTGCAGGTTCCGCCGTTCCTCATCACGTCGAGGACGGCTTTGAGGTTGGTCCTGCGCAGGACCTGGGGCGTGCTGGCGCTGCTGCTCACAAAGTACCTCTTGACGTTAGCGGGTCCGACTCCGAATAATAATAAAGGAACATAAATTTAGACACTAAATAAAAGGAGTTCCCATGGCTACCCGAGTTGGCATCAACGGATTCGGCCGCATCGGCCGCAACTACTTCCGCGCCCTGCTCCAGCAGGAGGCGGAGCTCGAGGTCGTCGCCGTCAACGACCTGACGAATCCGGAGACGCTGGCCCACCTGCTTAAGTACGACTCGGTCACCGGCCGCCTCGGCGTCGACGTCGAGGTCCGCGGCTCGGATCTTGTGGTCGGCGGCAAGACCATCAAGGTCCTGGCCGAACGGGACCCGGGAAACCTGCCATGGAAGGAACTCGGCGTGGACATCGTCATCGAGTCCACCGGCTTCTTCACCGACGCCGCGGCGGCTGAGAAGCACCTGGTCGCCGGCGCGAAGAAGGTGCTGATCTCCGCCCCGGCCAAGGGCGAGGACCTCACCGTAGTCATGGGCGTCAATGACGCGGAGTACGACGACGCCAAGCACAACATCGTTTCCAACGCCTCCTGCACCACCAACTGCCTGGCCCCGCTGGCCAAGGTGCTGAACGACAGCTTCGGCATCGAGCGCGGCCTGATGACCACCATCCACGCCTACACCGCGGACCAGAACCTGCAGGACGGCCCGCACAAGGATCTGCGCCGCGCCCGCGCCGCCGCCGTGAACGTGGTGCCGACCTCGACCGGCGCGGCCAAGGCCATCGGCCTGGTCCTCCCCGAGCTCAAGGGCAAGCTGGACGGCTTCGCCATGCGCGTCCCCGTGCCCACCGGCTCCGCCACGGACCTCACCGTGACCGTGGGCCGCGACGTCACGGCGGAGGAGGTCAACGCCGCCTACCGCGAGGCCGCCGCCGATCCCAAGTGGGCGGGCGTCCTCACCTACTCCGACGAACCGCTGGTTTCCTCCGACATCGTCACCGACCCGGCCTCGTGCATCTTCGACTCCGGCCTGACCAAGGTCATCGGCAACCAGGTCAAGATCGTCGGCTGGTACGACAACGAGTGGGGCTACTCGAACCGCCTGGTGGACCTGACCGAACTGGTCGCCGCCAAACTCGCCTGACCGCCGCAGCGCCGCCGGATCGGACCGCTGCGACGCCTGGATCTCCGGGTGTAGCTGCCGGACCGGCGGTTACTCCTTGATGACGCCGGGTATGTACCGGGCCCCTCCGGCGGCGGTGAGGACCGCGCAGGAGAACCAAATCGCACCGGCCGGCCCCAGCGGGGCGGCCACCAGGCCGGCGGCGAGCGGCAGCACCACCTGGCCGATGCGGTTGCCGAGGAGGCGCAGCGCGAGGGCGGCACCTCGGGATTCGGGCCGGACGGCCTTGCTGATCAGCGTCATGGTCAACGGCTGGCCCAGCCCGAGCAGGAAGCCGCCGGCGAAGAGGCAGGCCCCGGCAACCCACAGGTCATCAAGGAGGAACGGGGTGGCTGCGATGATGATCCCGGCCCCGGCCAGGCTCGCCACCAGCAACTGGTACCGCGTCCAGCGGCCCAGCAGCTGGGACAGGATTACGCGCGAAATGATCGATGCGAGGGCGCGGACGGCCAGCAGGATCCCGACGAAGACCGGCGCGACGCCCTGCTCCTCCGCCAGGAGCGGCAGGAACGCGACGAGGATGTCGATCATCGACAGCAGCGCCAGCGACGCGGCCATGTTCCAGGTGACGCCGGGCTGGCGCAGGATGGACAGTGCCGAATCGGGCTTGGCTGCCCGCGTGCCCACGCCGTCGTTATTGTCCGCAGTAGCGGGAGGCGGTTCCGCCGTCTTGCCCAGCCGCCGGGCCCGCCCCGGGGCGTACCCGAGCATCAGCGGCATGGCGGCGGCGGCGATGCCGGCCGCGAGGTAGAGCGACATATTGATGGCGGACATCCGGTCCCCGCCGGCCCCATCCTGGCCGCCGCCCAGCATCAGGCCGGCGATCAGCGGGCCCAGCAGCTGGCCGCCGGAGAAGGCGGCAGTGAACCAGCCGAAGCCGCTGTCCATCCGGTCCAGCGGCGCGTAGCGGGCAATCGCTGACTGGCCGGCAATGGTGAAAACCAGATGCCCCATGCCAAGCACCGCGCTGGCCGCGCCGATCCAGGCGATTCCCGGCGCGAGGCCAAGCAGCAGCCCCGCGGCCGCCAGCAGCGCCGCACCGGTCACCACCAGCCCGCGCAGCGACTGCAGCCGGTCCGTCACGCGCCCCAGCCAGAGCGCGGCAATCACCGGCAGGGTGGCGTAGACGGCAGTGACGACGCCGATCGCCGCCGCATCCCCGCCAAGGGCCAGGATCTTGTACGAAATCACCGGGCGGGCCAGGTTCAGCGCGGTCTGCGTCAGGACGGCCGCTCCGATCAGCACCCAGAGCCATGATGCGGGCTTGTGTGCTGTGGCGGCCGGCATCTGGCGTGTGGCTCCTCTGTGCAGTTCGGGTCGGGCTCCCCTATTCTGCCGCACGCCCGACCGTTCACCGCATAACCGTTGCGGGACGTGTCCCCCGATGGTCGAATAGTGACCATGGCCAACGGTGCAACCACACTGCTCGCGATCGGCACGAAGAAGGGTCTTTGGCTGGCCACCAGCCAGGACCGGGCGAACTGGACCTTGTCCGAACCGCACTTCTTGATGAACGAGGTGCCCAGCATCGGGATCGACCGCCGCGGGGACCGGATCCGGCTGCTCGTGGGTGCCCGCTCCGAGCACTGGGGCCCCACGGTCTTCCACTCGGACGATCTCGGCGCCACCTGGACCGAGCCGGAACACGGCGCGATCCGCTTCGAGGAGGAGGACGGCGCCGCGCTCGAGCGGATCTGGCAGCTCTATCCGGACACCGAAGACCGGCCGGGCGTGGTGTGGGCGGGCTGCGAGCCGATCTCGGTCTGGAAATCCACGGACGGCGGCGAACACTTCGAGCTGAACCGCAGCCTGTGGAACCACCCGGACAAGCAGCAGTGGGGTGCCGGCTTCGGCGGCGCCGCCGCCCACTCGGTCCTGCCCAGCCCCGCGGATCCGCAGACCGTGCACATCGCCATGAGCACCGGCGGGGTCTACCGGAGCACCGACGGCGGGCAGAGCTGGACCGCGCGCAACCACGGCATCTCCGCCTACTTCATGCCGGACCCCAACCCCGAAGTAGGCCAGTGCGTCCACAAGATCGCCCGGGATGCGGCCAGGCCGGACACGCTGTTCGCGCAGAACCACCACGGTGTCTACCGCTCCGACGACAACGCCGACTCCTGGGTTTCGATCGCCGACGGGCTGCCGACGGATTTCGGCTTCGTCATGCTCACGCATCCGCGCACGTCGGGCACGGCGTGGGTGGTTCCGATCAAGGCGGACGGCGAGCGGATTCCGCCGGAGGGGCACCTTGCGGTGCACCGGACCAACGACGGCGGTGCCTCCTGGACGCGGTTGTCCACCGGTTTGCCGGACAGCGACTTCAACGCCGTGCTGCGCGATGCCGCCGGCGTGGACCAGGCGGAGCCGGCCGGGGTGTACTTCGGCACCCGCGGCGGCAGCGTCTATGCCAGCGCGGACGAGGGCGATGTCTTTGTGGAAGTCGCCTCGCACCTGCCGGACGTGCTGTGCGTCCGTGCGGCCACCCTCAGTTAGGAGCGCCATGGCGGAGGAAGAAGCACGGGCGGTCACCGTCGTCGTACCCAGCCTGCTGGCGAAGGTGATGGACGACCAGCGGGAACTGCAGGTGGGCCTGGAGGATCCGGCCACGGTTGCCGGCGTGCTGGACAGGCTCGCGGCGGACTACCCCGTGTTCGGGCGCCGGGTGCGCAACGAGCTCGGCGACCTCCGCCGCTATGTGAACCTGTACGTGGACGGCGAGGACATCCGTGTGCTGGACGGCACGGGCACCCACCTTCGTCCCGGCCAGGAACTGCTGATCATCCAGTCGGTGGCGGGCGGGTAGCGTTATCCGGCCCCAGGGTCTAGAACTGGAAGGGCCAGAGGAACCAGCACTGCACGGAAAGGGAGGGGCGCCATGACCAGCAGCAACGAGCCTTATTCGCCCGAGGCTGAGGAAGCCGACCGCCAGTGGCAGCAGATGCCCGCGGGGCCGGAGGACGACGGCGACGATGACGTCCTTGCCCCTCCCGCGGCCGCGCCCGAGGCCAACGAGGCCGACCTGCTTGAACAGTCCCTTTCGGTGGATCCGGACGAGGACGACGAATATCCTCACGGTGCCGCGGAATACGCCATCGAGGAGTACGAGGAGTAGCGTCCTCCCCAGCGCATCCGCCCAGCAGCTTCAGGCCCTTTTCCTGCGGGAAGAGGGCCTGAAGCTGTCTAGTCTTTTGCGGGACCGCGGGACATCACGGGTAGATCGCGCCCAGGTCCGGTTCCTTGCTCAGGGTGCCGTACTTGACGGCGGCGTCCGCCAGCTTCTGCGCGGCCTCCATGTTGAAGTCCTTGCGGAAGGTCGGCAGCGCCATCTCGGCCCGGTCCGCCTCTTCGATCTTGGTGTACGTGCCGACGATGTCCCGGACCTCCTGCGGATTCTCCTGCGCGTACTCCAGCGACTTGTTCATCGCCGACTGGAACTTCGCGACGAGTTCCGGATCGTTGCTGACCTTTTCCCCGGTGGTGAAGTAGCCGGAGATGTCCAGGTTCGGATCGAAGTCGGCGAAGTTGTAGGAAAGCACGCGGCCGCCGTCCGCCACCGCCTTGGACAGGAACGGATCGAGGATCCACGCGGCGTCGACCTGGCCGTTGGCCAGCGCGGCGGGCGCGTCGGGGAAGCCGACCTCGACAAACTTGATGCTGTCCGGATCGCCGCCGTCGGCTTCGACCACGCTGCGGATGGTGGTGTCGCCGATGTTGGCGAGCGTGTTGACCGAGACGGTCTTGCCGGCGAGGTCCTTGGGCGACTTGATGTCCGAATCGTCCTTGACCACGACGCCGCTGAAGTCCTTCTGGGCATCGCCGGAGGTCGAGTTGCCGTTGGCGACCATCTTGATGTCCAGGCCCTTGTCGTTGGCCACCATCACCGAGACGACGTTGCCGAAGGAGAAGTCGAAGCCGCCGCTGACCACGGCAGGGATGGCCGCGGCGCCGCCGGCGACCGTCTGGATGTCCAGGTCGAGCCCTTCCTCCTTGAAGAAGCCCTTCTCCTCGGCCAGGTAGAGCGGGGCGGTGTCAACGATCGGGATGACTCCCACCGTGACCTTGGTCAGGTCGCCGGCAGGTGCGGAGGCGCTGCCCTGCGGCGCGTCCCCGCCGCTGGGCGAGCCCGACCCGCAGGCCGCCAGGCCGAGCGCGGAAACGCCGGCCAAGAGAGTCAAGAACGTTCGTTTCATGTCACTTCCTCGTGTCTTAAGGTGCGGCAGCGCGGGCGCACTCCCCCAATCGGAGCACGCGAAAAGCGTGCAGCGCTGCTGTCACAACTGTGCGGGCAATGTGTCGATCACCACATCCTAATTCTGACAGCCAGAATTATGCCCCAAGTGCGGCGGGGGTAAAAACTCCGTGTCGGGACCGGCCGGGCGGCCCTAAGCTTCTGATATGCAGAACACGAAGGTCCAGCGCACCAGGCCGACCTACGCCATCGAGGCCGTGGACAACGCGCTGCAGCTGCTCCAGCTGCTGCGGGACCTCGGCAGGGTGCGGCTCAAGGACGCCGCCGCGGAGCTCGGCGTCGCTCCGTCGACGGCCCACCGGCTGTTCGCCATGCTGGTCTACCGCGGCTTCGCCGTCCAGGACGAGACCAAACAGTACCTGCCCGGCCCCTCGCTCGACGCGGCCCCGGCGGGGGTCAGCTGGACCACGCAGCTCCGCCGGGTCTGCCAGCCGCACCTGGAACTGCTCGCCGCGCGCGTGGACGAGACCGTCAACCTCATGATCCGGGTGGGCAGCCAGGCCCGGTTCCTCAGCACCGTCGAGGGCACCAACATCCTCCGCATCGGCGACCGCCAGGGGGCCGTCCTGCCGGCCCGGAGCGCCTCCGGGGGCAAGGCCATGCTCGCGGAGCTGGAGCCGGCCCAGCTGCATCAGCTTTTCCGGCCCAACAGCTCCGGCACCGGCAGCACCGGGGCCACCGGCGGCGACATCATTCCCGACGTCGAGTACCCGGGCTTCCTCCGGGAGCTCGAGGCGATCCGGCAGAACGGCTTCGCAGCAAACTTCGAAGGCACCGAGGAGGGCGTGAGCGCGCTGGGCGTGGCCATCCACAACGGTGCGGGCGAGGCGCTCGGGGCGGTCAGCGTTGCCGTCCCGGCCACCCGCTTCCGGCAGGTCTTCGACAATGGGCTGGCCCAGGAGGTGCTGCGCTGGCGGCAGGAACTCGAGCTGGACCTGAAGTCCTTCCTGGTCCACGATGACGGGCCTGCGGCATAGCGCCGCTCAGGTCCCGGGCACGGCCTCCGGTCCGCGGTGCGACCGCAGCGACACAATGACGGCGTAGGTCAGCCGTACGCCGGAAAACAGCGTGCGGACGCCGAACAGCATGGTGATGCCCAGCAGCGTCAGCAGCGGCAGGAGCAGCGCCAGCACTGCCAGCGCCGCGTCCAGGAGGCCCAGCAGCAGCACCGTCCGCCGTTCGGCCCCCGCCACCCGGCGCAGCATGGACAGGTGGCTGACGGCGCCGGCGGCGAGCGCGCACACCCCGATCGCCACCAGCACGGCCACCTGCACATCGCGCCAGGTCGCTATCGCCAGACCGGCGAGGATCCACGCGATGGCCACCAGCGGCAGCATGAACCGCCGCGGCGAGCGCGGAACGGCCGCAAGGTCCGCCAGGCCCGAGAGCACAAGCCCCAGGCCGATCGACAGCGCGTAGCGGCTCAACGAGGCCACCGGGTCGAGGATCAGGAACACGCCCAGTCCGCTGGCGAACAATCCCAGCGCCAGCAGCACCCACCACGGTGCACCCTGCAGAAGCCGCGCCATGAGCTGCGGCCAAGCCCGTAAACGTTCCCCGATCGTCCTGCGCACGCCCGCCTCCTCGCTGCTCCCGGCCGAAGCCGGAACTACTGCATGGTGCCGCTACCCTTCAGGGTACGCGCGCGGACCCGGCCCGTCGCGGGTAGGCGCCGGCGGTTAGCGGGAGAGCTGCTCCCGGACCTTCTTGCGCAGCACCTTGCCCAGCATCGACTTCGGCAGCTCGTCCACGGGTACGATCCGGCGCGGCACTTTGTACGCCGAGAGCCGCCCGCGGCAGTACTCGCGCAAGGCGGCCTCATCGATGGTCGCCTGCGGGCGGAGCACGACGGCGGCCGTCACGTCCTCGCCGCCGGCCGCCCTGGGTAGTCCCACCGCCGCGGCTTCGACCACGTCCGGATGCGAGCGCAGCGCATCCTCCACCTCGGTGGGCGAGACGTTGAAGCCGCCCGTGATGATCAGTTCCTTCTTGCGGTCCACAATCGTCGCATTGTGGTCCGGGCCCACGGTGACGATGTCGCCGGTCCGCAGCCATCCGCCGTCGAGCAGGGTTGCCGCCGTCTCCTCCGGCTTGCCCCAGTAGCCGCGGAATACCTGTGGACCGCGGATCAGCAGTTCCCCCCGCTGGCCCGGCTCGACGTCGTTGGCGGGACGTTCCGGATCCACCACGCGCATTTCGGTGCTCGGGAACGGGACGCCGATGCTGCCGTTCCGCCGGGTGTCCGCGAACGGATTGCCCAGCGCCACGGGCGAGGCCTCGGTCATGCCGTACCCCTCGACCAGCAGGCCTCCGGCGGTGCTCTCCCAGAGGTCCACAGTTTCCTGCGTCAGGTTCATGGCCCCCGAAATGGCGAAGCGCACGGAGCTGATGTCCACGCCGCGCTTCCGCGCCTCCCGTGCGGTGCGTTCGTAGATCGGCGGGACGGCGCAGAAGATGGTCGGCGGATGCTTCTTCGCCGCCGCCAGCACCAGGTCCACGTCGAACTTCGGGAACAGCACGATGCGCGACCCGGTGAGGATCCCGAAGGTCAGGTGCAGGGTCATGCCGAAGGCGTGGAACATCGGCAGCACGGCGTACATCACCTCACTGCCCTCCCGGGCCCCGTGCATCCAGGCGCTGCCCTGCTCGGCGTTGGCCCGCAGGTTCAGGTGGGTGAGCATCGCGCCCTTGGGATGGCCGGTGGTCCCCGAGGTGTACTGGATCGCCGCGAGGTCCTCCACACCGGGCTGCGGGTAGTCACGCCGGAGCGGCTTGTTCCGGAGCAGCTTCTGCCAGGGCATCGCGTCCCGGACGACGGCGGTCAGCGCCTTGCGCGCACTGCGCGCCTTGGGCACGGGCAGCCTGAGCGCCAGCCGCTTGGAGCGCGGCATCGCGCGGACAATGTCGACGGAGACGATGGTGTCCACCGCGATGTCCTGCGGGAAGCCCTGGATCTTCTCCACCACGTTGTTCCACACAATGGCCACGGTGGCGCCGTGGTCCTCGAACTGGTGGCGCAGCTCGCGCTCCGTATACAGGGGGTTGTGTTCAACTACGACGGCGCCGAGCCGGAGTACCGCGTAGAAGGCCACCACGTGCTGGGGGCAGTTGGGCAGGATCAGGGCGACCCGGTGGCCCGGCCCCACGCCCCGCCGGCGCAGCCCTTCGGCCGCCCGCTCCACCTGGTCGCCGAGCTCGCGGTAGCTGGTGGCCGCGCCGAAGAAGTCCAGCGCGGTGCGGTGGCCGAACCGGCGGGCCGACGCGGCCAGCATCTCCGGCAGGGAATCGGCGGGAATATCGATGTCCGCGGGAACGCCCGGCTGGTAGTTCTTCAGCCACGGCCGGCTGGCTGTGCTCGCGTTGCTTGCTGTGCCTGCGTTGCTTTCGACGGCGGCCATGGCTCAGTACGGTCCTCTCGCTCGGATGTGGCCAGTCTACGAGGGCGGGCCGGGCGGCGAGGCGCAGTTCCCGGTTTTGGAGTCAGGCGCCCGCCGGAGCCGGGGTGGCCGTCAGCCCCGCCAGCGCGAGCATGCCGAAGGCGAGGGCGATCGCGGCCGGAGTCACGAGGCTGGACAACCGTACGGCGTGTTCCTTTCGCCAGTGCCACAGTGCCAGGACGCCCAGCGCCACTCCGTAGGCCAAGGCGACCAGCACCGAGGCGGGGGCGCCGGCCTGCCAGAAATACGGCAGGCTGATAACCGCTGCGAGCCCCAGCTCGCCCGCGCCCGTCCAGCGCTGGGCCGCGGCCGAGGGCTCCTCGCCGTAGACAAACCACGGAAGCCGGAACAGGTTGCTGAGCGCGCTGCCCAGGAGGAAGGCGATGAAGGCGATGTGCACCATCACCACCATGATCTCGAAGACTCCCTGTCCGTCGTTTGCCACCATCGTGCTGCCCTCTTCATTTGCCGGCTCTTCCTTTTGGACAACCTGCGGGGCCCGCCGCCGGTTCCGCGGCAGTCGCCAATGAGAGCAACGACACCCTTCGGACAGCAGGAAGCCCCGCACCGATCGTGTCGGTGCGGGGCTTCCCCGTGCTTCGAGCGCAGCCGCTGGCTGCGGTCAGCCGGCCTTAGTTGGCCGGGAGCTGCAGAACCTGGTCCACGAAGATCAGGTTCGGGTTGCTGACGGTGTCAGCGTTGGCAGCGTGCAGTGCCTGCCAGCCACCCTCGACGCCGAGCTTGGAGGCGATGGTGTTCAGGGTGTCGCCGGCCTGGACGGTGTAGGTCTCGCCGCTGACGGGAGCCACGGCCGGGGCCGGGGCCGGAGCTTCAGCCTGGACCGGAGCCGGGGCTTCGGCCTGGACCGGTGCCGGGGCGGGAGCCGGGGCCTCGGTCGGGACCTGTGCCACGTTCACCTCGACGGGTGCTTCAGCCGGAGCGGGAGCCGGGGCTCCGCCGCCGCCCTGCAGGCCCAGCTTGGCCGAGCATGCGGGCCAAGCGCCCCAGCCCTGGGTGGCCTGGACCTTCTCGGCTACGGCAATCTGCTCAGCCTTGCTGGCGTTCTCCGGGCTGCCGGAGCCACCGAAGGCGGCCCAGGTGCTCGGGGTGAACTGCAGTCCGCCCGAGAAGCCGTTGCCGGTGTTGGTGCTCCAGTTGCCGCTGCTCTCGCACTGTGCGAGCGCGTCCCAAGTGGCGGTGTCGGCAGCGTTGGCCGGTGCGCCAACCATGGCTACGCCTGCGCCCGTCAGGGCTACTGCTGCGAGTCCGCCACGGAGGGCACGGCTGAGGGTCTTGTTGTTCTTAGAGTTCACGATGCTCCGCAGGGCCACCTTCGCTCCATCCGTCCCCGGACTTCATCGCGCCACCGTCAACCACTCGTAATCGAGGTCAATTCCGACGTCTGCCATGTTGACGGCGTATGGTGTGGGCAGCGTCGAGCATATTCGGTTTTTCAAAGCTTGGCTCGGCTGTTATTGCCGAATCCCCTCGTGCGAGTTACACGGTCCCCCGCACGCGATGCAACGTTACCGCACCGTTATGGTGAGACCAAATCGTGATCTTCACCTTGGCGTGTCGCGCCTGCTATCGGGAGCCAGCCTATGCAATGACTGGACCGTAACCAAATCGAGATAAAGCAGGATCCGCTCATGCCGCCGACCGTCAGAGACCTTTCGCCCGCGGGGTTTGCGGGTGCCGACAAGGCCTTCTGTCCGAGCGCCGCCAAAATGCGCCGGCCCGGGTGTGTGAGCGACCTCACGTTCTCACTCGTCGCCAATCCGCTTCTGGAAGGGAAGGCTTCGGCCATGCGGATAACGCTCGAGAACGACCGGTTCGGCGTCCCGCAACAGGGGGCAAAAGTCCCGTGGTTGCGGCGCAAACGCGGCCTCCCCGGGCGCGAAGGAGCATCAGCCCTTGTGGGCGCCTCGCTACCCCACCCCGGCCCGCACTGCGCCATTGAGGCCCGACCGGCCATTCAGGACGTAACATTTCTTAACACGACCTCCCGGCGCGCCCCAAAGGGACCAGTTGCCACCCCTGCAGCCCCTTCGACCGGGCCATCGAACCGGCCTGCCCGCGGCGAAAGCTCCTGCCTGCGCTTGGACGATGGGGGCTTCAGTCGGCGCTTCGGCTGCCTCGCTCGGTCCTTGCACGTCTGCGGTGGGCGGCCGTGAGGGCCGTGGCGGTCCTGCTGGCTGCTGGCGGCGGCAGCAGGCTCGGTCGCGGACCGAAGGCATTGCTGCCCTTCCGCGGACGGCCGCTGGTGGAACACTTGGCCGGCGAGCTGCGCGCGGGAGGCTGCTCCGACGTCGTTATTGTGCTGGGGGCCGGGGCGGACGAGGTGATCCGGCAATGCCGGCTGGAGGGCTACCGCGTGGTTCGCAACGCCGACTGGGCCAGCGGCATGGGCTCATCCTTCCGCCTCGGCGTGGCGGCGGCCGAGGGAGCGGACGCAGTCGTAGTGGCGCTCGTGGACCAGCCCGGCGTGAGTGCCACCCTGATCCGGCGGTTGCTGGAACGGCACCGGCCCGGCCGCGTCACCGCCGCCGCGTACCGTGCCGAAACCACGGTCGGCGAAAACCCCGACGGCGGTGCGGCCGAACACCGACGCCCGGCACCCGCATCGGGGACGGTCCAGCCGGCGGAGCCGAGGCTGCAGCGCGGGCACCCGCTGGTCTTCGACGCCTCGCTGGCCGTCGAGGCTGCGGCCGAGGCGGCCGGAGACGCGGGGGCCCGGAATTATCTACGCAGGCGTCCCGAACTCGTCGATCTCGTGGACTGCTCCGACCTCGGCTCGGCGGCGGATGTGGACACCCCGGCGGACCTGCCCCTGCTCGACTAAGCGCTATCTGGTGGCCGGGTCACGCGTCGGCACCCTGGAGCAGCTGCAGTCGGCTAAGCATCCTGAAGGCGTCGGGCCGGTCCCCCGCGCCCGCGCGGAACTCCCGGTAGTCCAGCTCCGAAGTGAGATAGGCCGGCGTGTCGGAGTCGGAGAGGATATCCACCAGGTTGATGAACCGCTGCTGGCCGGCCGGGTCCACGTCCCGGAAGGACGGGACATCCGTGAGGATGAACCGGTCGAACCGCCGCGTCCAGTCGAGGAACTCGATCGACGACGTCTCCGCCTCGCAGGCCTGGGTGAACGTGCACCAGAGTTCGTCGGGCCGCAGGGCGGTCACCTCGAAGTCGCGGCTCCCGACCCGGATGGAGGCTGGTTCCGGCCCCCGCGGGGCTGCGAGCCCCAGCCGCTGCAACTGCGTCCCGGTACCCGGAGCGATCCACGCACCGCTGCTGAATCCCGCGTCCGCGGGCGGCTGCTGGCTCCGGTAGTCCGCCGGCCCGGCAAGCCGTACCGTATCCATGTTCTTGAGGATCAGCTCGATCCCGGGTTCGAATATGTGGTGCCAGAGCGGGTTGGGCAGGAGGGATGCCGGGGCATAGTTGGAGCTGACCAGCAGCACTACCTTCGACCTGAACAGCCGGCGCAGGAGGCGGATCAGCAATGTGCCATCGCCGGCGTCGTGGACGTGGAACTCGTCAAAATAGAGGAGGCGGACACCGTCTGTCAGCGACGCCACCGCGCGCTCGACGGCATCCGCCTCGCCCTGATGATCATGGATCCGGCGGTGCAGCTGGTCGAAGAAGCCGTGGAAATGGACGCGCCGCTTGGCCTCTGTCGGCAGCGCCTGGAAGTAGGCATCGAGCAGCCACGACTTTCCGCGCCCCGAATCTCCCCAGACATAGAGCCCCCTCGGCCGGCGCCGGCGCAACCCGGGTGCCAGCAGGTCCTCGGCCAGCACCAGCAACCGGTCGCGGACGGCCCGCTGGGCAGGATCCAGCGCGAAGCCCGCCTCCGCCGCGGACCGGTCCATCGCCGTCGTTATGTCCTGGCTGATGCGCCGCCGCAAACTCATGCAACCCATTCTGGCCGACCGGGGCGGCGCCTGGCTCAACAGGCGCCGCCCCGGGAGGACGAAGGGGCCGGAACCGGCCGGCCGGAGCGGCCGCGCTGTGCCCTTCTTTGTTGTTAAGGTGCGGGCTCGAGCTGCTCTGCTGCTCCGGCTGCCGGGTCCGCGGCGGCGCCACGCCGGCCGCCGAGCCCGAACCAGCTCAGCAGTGCGGCGGCCAGGGCGGCGGCGGCCACCACAAGGAAGGCCTGGGTGAACCCGCTGCCAAGCGCCTCCATGGCGAGCTGGCCGGCCGCGGCGCCCGGGACGCCTTCGGGGAGGCTGTTGAGGGCGATCGGGCCACCGGCTTGAGCGATGCCCATGGCTGGGCCCAGCTGGTCCGCGGGCAGGCCCGAGGTCTGGAGCGAGGCCATCAGCTGCCCGCCGGCTGAGCTCAGGGCGATGGCACCCACGAGCACCGGCCCCAACGCGAAGCCGAGGTCGCGCAGCAGGTTGGTGGTGGCGCTGGCCATGCCGGTCATTTCCCGCGGCACCGAGTTCACGGCGATCGCCGTCATCGGGCTGAGGGTGAAGGCGAAGCCAAGTCCCACCAGCAGGGACGGCAGAACGAACACGCTGACATCCCGGTTGGCGACGTCGGCGGTGGAGTTCATGAACGCGCCGGCACCCATGGCCAGGAAGCCGAAGGTCATCAGCCAGCGCGCCGGGACGCGGTGCTGCAGCCGGGAAAGCACGGGGATCAGGACGAACGCCGGCCCCTGCAGCAGCAGGAAGAGCAGTCCGAGGAACAGCGGATTCTGGTGCTGCACCGGGCCGAGCCACATGCTCGTGGAGAAGCACGCGCCGAGGAAGGCGAACATGCCGACCACGGCGACGATCGACGACACTGTGAACTGGCGGTTCAGGAAAAGCCGCAGTTCGAGCAGCGGGGATTCCACCCTCAGTTCAATGGCCACGAAGACGGCCAGCAGGACGGCGCCGGCCATGAGCGCGCCGATGATGTGCGTAGCGGTCCACCCGTCTTCCGGCCCCTGGACCAGCCCGAAGAGCACCAGGATCAGGCCGAGCGCGAAGGTGATCTGCCCCCAAAGGTCCAGCCGGCGTCCCTCTGCGACCTTGGCCTCCGCGGAGCGGAAGATGGTCAGGAGCATTGCCGCTACGCTGACCAGCGCCACCACGAGATAGGCGCCGCGCCACCAGCCGAAGCCGGCAAAGACGCCGCCGAGCAGCGGGGAGACCGCGGAGCCCGCGGAGAGGAAGCCGGCCCAGATGGCGATGCCGCGCACGCGTTCCTGCATGGTTCGTGCCACCGAAGCGACGAGCGCCAGCGACGCCGGGAAGATCGCGCCCGCACCGAGGCCATTGAGCGCCGACCCCACCCACATCGCCTGGATGCTCGGCGAGAACGCGCACACCAGCGAACCGAGGACAACCAGCACGGCGCCGCCGAGGACCAGCCTGCGGTGGCCGAACTTGTCGCCAAGCACGCCAAAGGTCAGCTCGAACACCACCACTGGAATCATGAACGCGGCAGTGATCCACGTCAGCTGCGAGCCGAACGAGTTGAAGGTCAGCTGGAATTCGCCGTTGAGCGCGCCGGGAAGGGCGTTGGCGACCTGCGCCACCATGACGGCCAGGGAAGCAGCCGCCAGGGTGCCCTTGGCGCGGGCGTTCACCGGCCGGGCCGGCTCCGCGGACGGCGGATAGGACTGGTCTGAGGACGTAGGTGTCCCGCGATCATGGCTCATGAAGGTCTCCTTGTGGATGAACTAGATCGAACCGATGGCTGGGCTGGCGGTCGCCGCGGGGTCTGGCCCTTGGGCCGGGACAACGTCGATCCCAGCGATCCGGGCCCTCAGGCATTAAGGGTCTGGTGCGTAGTCGCAGTCACAGCCAGCTGTGATTCATGCAACAAGCATGCCGTTGACACAACACACTGTCAAGTAAAACTTCAGCGAGAAAAGTGAGTGGTCCCAATCACAGCTCCTCGGCTATCCTGAGGGGCATGGCAACCCTTCGTGAAGCGCAAAAGCAGCAGACGCGCCAGCTGCTCCTGGACAAGGGTCTGGAGCTCTTCGAATCGAAGGGCTACCCGGCGACGACCATCGACGACATCGCTTCGGCTGCGGGTACTACGAGGACGACGTTCTACCTCCACTTCTCTTCGAAAGCGGAGCTCATGTCCGAGCTGATCACCACCGTGGACCAGATCCTCACCACGGTGGACAACCCGCCCCTTTCCACCGTGGTTGAGCTGGGCCGGCGCGACCTGGTGCGCACGTGGCTCGACAGCAAGTTCGACCAGTGGCAGGTCATCCGCCCCTACATTCTGGTTGCGCACCAGGCAGCGGCGGGCGAACCGCAGGTCGCCGACAAGATCGAGTCGTGGTTCGAGGACGTCACGGCCTCGATGCGGGAAGGCCTGGACCGCGCCGGGCGGTTCAGCCCGGAGTCGCGCCGCGTCCGCTGTGTGCTTGCCTTCGGCCAGTTCGAATTCCTCTCGCGCCGCTGGTTCCTCTCCGGCTGGACCACGGACCGGGAAGTCTGCCTGGAGACGCTCACGGATTCCTGGTGCCACCTGCTGACCGACGAGGGCGAGCCCGCAGCGGGCTAGGGTCCCGCGGGCAGCGCCATAGGCGGCGAAGCGCGGCGACCGAGCCGGCCGCCGCGCACCAACCCGCAACTAGGCCTGCCGGATGCGAGGATGAAGCGTGCCGGACTCAACGTTGCTCAACCTCGGCCCGGCCAGCTGGGTCCTTCTCGCCGTGCTGCTGCTCGGCGCGGCAGCCGTCTGGCGCTTCGCGCTCTCCGGCAGCTTCCGCCACGTCGTCGTCGCCGGAGTGCGGGCGCTGCTTCAGCTGGCCTTAGTCGCCCTGGTCATCTCCCAGGTGGCGGGGGATCCGCTGCTCGCCATGCTTCTGGTCGCCGTGATGTTCGGTGTGGCGACGTGGACCTCGGGGCACCGCATCGAGTCGAGGGGACGCTGGTGGATGGCGGCTCTTCCGATTGCCGCGGGAGTCCTGCCGACGGGCGTACTCATGTTCGCCAGCGGGGTCCTGCCCGCGGACGCCCTGGCTCTCATCGCCGTCCTGGGCCAGCAGATCGGCGGAGCCATGGCGACCACCACCGTGGCCGGCCGCCGCATCGAGGCCGAGCTCGCTACCCGCCGCGGGGAAGTGGAGGCCGGCGCCGCCCTGGGCCTCACCTGGCCCCAGGCAAGGATGCTCGTCGCCGGTCCGGTGGCAGGCGAAGCCGTCCTGCCGAGCCTCGACCAGGCCCGGACCGCGGGGACGGTCACGCTGCCCGGCGCGTTTGTCGGGCTGATTTTGGGCGGAGCCGACCCGTTCAGCGCGGGACTTGTCCAGCTCCTGGTGCTGGTGTCCCTGCTGCTTGTCAATACCCTCGCCGCCTGGACCACGCTCCGGCTGAGCGCCCGCGGGGCCTGGCGGCCGGTGCGGGCGTGAGGATCCGCGGCGTCCAGGAGGCCCGGATCCCGAGCTGCCCGCGCTGCCCGGTTGTGGGTCTGCCCGGCCGATCAGCCCGTCAGGTTCCGCAGAACGTGCGGTAGGGGCCGAAGCTTTCCGGAGCCGGCGCGGCATAGCGTTCCAGGCCGGGACGCTCGTCGTAGGGCCGGGTGACCGCTTCGAGGAGCGACCCGAACGGCTGCAGGTCCTCCTCTGTCGCGGCGGCCAGCGCCTCCTCGACCAGATGGTTCCTCGGAATGTAGGCGGGATTGACCCGGTCCATCGCGTCCGCGTCCGGACCCTCCGCGCGCCAGTGCTCGGCCCACGCATCGAATGCCGCGGCGTCGGGGACCAGGTTCCGCGACTGGTCCGGGTTGCCCCGGGCGGCAGCCCCCAGGCTCCGGAAGAAGGACGTGTAGTCGGCGCGGCCGGCCTGCAGCAGGGCGATTGCCCCGTCCACCAGCGACGAGGCGGTTTCCGTATCCACACCGGCCGGCAGTCCCAGCTTGGCCCTCATCCCGGCCGACCACGCCTGGCTGTACTGTTCCCGGAAGCCGGCGAGCGCTTCCTCGGCCGCGCCGACCGCCTCGTCCTCCGTCCCGGGGAACAGCGGCAGGAGCGCCTCCGCCAGGCGGGCAAGGTTCCATTCCGCGACGACGGGCTGGTTGCGGTACGCGTAGCGTCCGGCGTCGTCGATCGAGCTGTAGACCGTGGCCGGATCGAAGGCGTCCATGAAGGCGCAGGGCCCGTAGTCGATGGTCTCGCCCGAAATCGTCATGTTGTCCGTGTTCATGACCCCGTGGATGAAGCCCACGAGCATCCAGCGCGCCACGAGCGCCGCCTGCGCGGCGACCACCGCCCGGAACAGCGCCAGGTACGGCTGCTCGGCTTCCGCGGCGCCGGGGTGGTGCCGGACGATGGCGTGGTCCGCGAGGCGGCGCAGGAGGTCGGCATCGCCCGTGGCCCGGGCGTATTGGAAGCTGCCCACCCGCAGATGGCTCTCCGCCACCCGGACCAGCACCGCCCCGGGCAGTACGGTGTCCCGGCGCACCCGCCGGCCGGTCGCCATCACGGCCAGCGACCGGGTGGAGGGGATGCCGAGGGCGTGCATCGCCTCGCTCACGATGTACTCGCGCAGCATGGGGCCGACGGCGGCAAAGCCGTCTCCGCCGCGGGCAAACGGCGTGGGCCCGGAGCCCTTGAGGTGGATGTCGCGCAGGCGTCCGCCCGCATCCTCGACCTCGCCGAGCAGGAGGGCGCGTCCGTCGCCGAGGCGCGGCGCGTAGAAGCCGAACTGATGCCCGGAATAGGCCTGCGCCACCGGCGTGGCACCGTCCGGCAGCCGGTTTCCGGTCAGCAGCGCCAGCCCCTCCTCCGACCGCAGGAAGGCCGGGTCCAGCCCCAACTGGCCGGCCAGCGGTTCGTTGAGGACCAGCAGGCGGGGGTCGGCGACCTCCTCCGCCTGCCAGGGCAGGGCCAGCTCGGCCAGGTCCCGGGCGAACCGGCCACCGAGCGTGAAGGTTGACGAGGCTGCTGTGCTCATTCCTTAACGCTACCCGCGCCCCGCGGACCCGGAACAGCAGGCCCGGGATCCGGCCCGAAACAGGCCCTGGTCAAGTCGCCGGTCGCTGGCCGGAAAACCGGTCCGGGAGCGGCGCCCGGGATCGCCCTGCTAGTGCGCGGCGACCGCAAGGAAACGGATGGGCAGTTCGATGAGCCTCAACGGTCCGTGCGGACCTTCCCCCTCGAAAACCAGCGAGTCTCCCGGCGACAGCTCGTACTCGTAGGACCCGTGCCCATACACCATGCGCCCCTCGAGCATGTAGATGAACTCCGTGCCGGAGTGCTGGAACAGCGGAAAGACGTCCGACGCGCTGGTCAGCGTGACCAGGCTGGGCTCGATCGGGTTTTGCCGCCGCTTGAGGGATCCCAGCGACCGGTACTCGTGGCCGTGGCGCGTCCCGGTGCGCACGGTAACGCTTCCCTCGCCGGCCTTGGTCAGCGTCGCCTCGCGCTCCGTGTCCGCCCCTTGGAAGAGCGACGTGACAGGAACATTGAGACCGTGGGCCAGGCGCTGCAAGGTGGTCAGCGAGCAGGAGGTGCTGGCCGATTCGATCTTGGAGATCATGGCCTTGGACAGTCCGGTGCGGGTCGCGAGTTCGGCCGCAGAAATTCCGGCCTCGCGCCGGTATCGCTTCACCTGCGCGGCGATCACGGCCTCGAGCGAGCCGGGGGCGTCCGCCGGTTCGGCCTCGGCGTGCGGCTCCTGCCCGGCCTCCTCGCTTGTCATGGGTCGAGTATAGGCAGTGGCAGACGGGCCGCCCCAAAACTCCTCGGCGGCCACCAGATCGGAGGCGGACGGAACGAAGGGCAGGCCGATTCTGCCAGCCGCCCTGTCCCGCCCCGTCCGCCCCTGCATCATTCCCGTTCCGCCAGTCCCTGGAGCACGTTTGCCAGAGCCAGCGCCCCCGCCTCCGCGTCGTCGTCCTCTACATGCTCTTCGGGGGAATGCGAGATCCCCGTCGGGTTACGGACGAACAGCATGGCCGTCGGAAGACGGGCCGCCAGCACACCCGCGTCGTGGCCCGCACCCGTCTCGAGGACCGGCGCGTCCGGCAGCAGCTTTCCGACGCGCCCTCGGAGCGCGGGATCGAAGTGGACGGTTGGGCTCAGCGATTCCTCGCTGAGCTTCACGGTGCAGCCTTCGGCCGCGGCGGCGCGGATCGCCTCCGCATGGATGCGTTCGACGACGGCGGCGGTCACCGCGTCGTCCTGGTGGCGCACGTCGATCCACAGGTTGACCGAGGACGCGATGACGTTGGTGCCGCCCGGGACCGGTTCGATCCGTCCCACGGTGGCCCGGGCCCCGGGATGCCGGAGGGCCGCGTCGCGGACAGCCTGGACCATCGCGGCCGCGGCGACCATCGGATCCCGCCGGTCCTCCATGAGGGTGGTACCCGCGTGGTTGCCCTGTCCCGCCACGGTCAGGCGCCAGCGGCCGTGCCCGAGGATGGACGAGCCAACGGCGACCGGACGGTCAAGGTCGACAAGCCCCCTGCCCTGTTCCACGTGGAGTTCGACGAAGGCCCCTATCCGGGCGACGGCTTCAGGATCCGGCCCCACGAAGCGTGGATCGAGGCCGGCCGCCGCGGCGACGTCGGCGAAGGTGTTGCCGTCCGGGTCGCGCAGGTTCCGGGCCTTGTCCGGGTCGATGGCACCGGTCAGCAGGCGGGAGCCCAGGCAGGCCACCCCGAAGCGGGATCCCTCTTCCTCCGGGAAGACCGCGAGTGCGATGGGCCGCCGCGGGGCCATGCCGCGGCTGCGGAGGTGGTCGACGGCGGCGAGCGCAGAAGCCACGCCGAGCGGCCCGTCGAAGGCACCGCCGCCCGGGACCGAGTCCAGGTGGCTGCCGGTGACGACGGCGTCCTGCCGCGTCCCGCTGCCCGTGTCCCACCAGGCCCAGAGCACGCCGTTGCGGTCCGTCTCGGTGTCCAGTCCGCGGTGCCGCGCCTCGTCGAGGAACCACTCGCGCAGCTCCTGTTCAGCCGTGGAATACACGGCCCGGCTGTAGCCGCTGCGGCCGGCGTCCCTGCCCGTGGCCGCGATTCCGGCGAGCAGACCTGCGACGCCGGTCCCCGCCGTCGTTGGCACCGCCCCCGGCGCCGCGCTCACGCCGACCCTCCCGAGGCCGCCGCCCGCGATGGACGGAACCGTTCCGGCACCCCGCCCGATCCTGTCGCGAGGTCCGCCGCCAAACTGCCCAGCAGCGGCGCAAACTTCGCCCCGTGGCCGCTGCAGGGCGAGAGGACGGTGACGCCGTCGGCGGTGTCGATGACGAAGTCCTCGTTGGGCGTATTGGTGAACAGGCACGTCGTCTCCGCATAGGGCTCCGGGACGAGGCCCGGCACATACCGCTTGACGTACTCAATGATCCGGTCGCGGTGCGCCGGGTCGATCAGGCCGTCCTGGGCGGAGGCGTCGGGGATGGGCTTGCCGCCGTTGAATTCGGCCAGCTTCTGGCCCCGGAAGTCCGCGTCCCGGCCGCCCGGCAACCCATAGGTCTGGATGCCCGGCCGTTTGTGGATGAACGTGGGCCAGGGGGTCCCCTGCTGCGGCTGCTCACGGTAGGGGAAATGGAAGGCCGTCTCCTGCATCACGGTGAAGGCCGGCAGCGAAGCCAGGAACGCCGGCGCCAGGTCGAGGCCGCCGAGCAGCCCCGGCAGCCAGCCGCCTGCGGCCACCACGAGATGCCCTGCTTCCACCTGCTCGCCGCGGTCATTGGTCAGCAGGTAGCGCGCACCCGAGCGCCGTGCCGTAGTCAGCGTCCAGTCCTGGAAGAGCCGGGCTCCCTGTCCGACGGCGGCCCGCACGATGGTGTGGACTGTCTCGTGGGCGTCGATCACCCCGGCGCCTTGGTGCCAGAGCACCTCCGTGTCGAACGCGAACTGGGGCCAGCGGCCGCGGGCCTCCTCAGCAGACAGCAGCTCGTGCCCGATGCCGGCGCCGGCGAGCACGTCGGCGAGGGCGCGCGGTTCCCGCTCCTGGCCGTAGTCGACGCAGCCGGTCGGCGTGATGAGGGGCTGTCCCGCCAGCTCGGAAAGCTCCTCCCAGCCAGCCAGCGATTCCTTCACCATGGCGGCATAGCCAGCGTCCGGGTATGCGTAGCGGAAGATCCGCGCCGAGCCGTGCGAGCTGCCGGCGTGGTTGGCCGGCACGGACCGCTCGACGACGGCGACCTGATGGCCGCGCGCGGCAAGCTGCCAAGCCGCGGCGGCGCCGGCCAGTCCGGCGCCGACCACCACGTAGTCGAAGGCCTCCGCGGACATCAGGACCCCGCCCCGCCCGCGCCGGGAATCCACGAGGTGCCGGCCAGCGGCACCCGCGCCATGGCCGCCGACTCCATGGTCAGCGCCACGAGGTCCTCCGGTTCCAGGTTGCGCAGGTGCGCCTTGCCGCAGGCGCGGGCGATGGTCTGCGCCTCCATGGTCAGCACGCGGAGGTAGTTGGCGATCCGCCGCCCGCCTGCCACCGGGTCAAGCCGCTTGGCCAGCTCCGGGTCCTGGGTGGAGATGCCGGCGGGATCCCGGCCGTCCTGGAAGTCGTCGTAGTAGCCGGCGGCCGAGCCGAGCCGGGCGTACTCGTCCGCATAGCGCGGGCTGTTGTCGCCGAGCGCGATCAGCGCGGCAGTGCCGATCGCCACCGCATCGGCACCGAGGGCCATCGCCTTGGCCACATCGGCGCCGGTGCGGATGCCGCCGGAGACGATCAGCTGCACCTTGCGGTGCATGCCCAGTTCCTGAAGGGCCTGCACCGCCTGCGGGATGGCCGCCAGCGTGGGGATGCCGACGTTCTCGATGAACACCTGCTGCGTGGCAGCGGTTCCGCCCTGCATGCCGTCGACCACGACCACGTCCGCGCCGGCCTTCACCGCCAGGGCGGTGTCGTAGTACGGGCGGGAGGCGCCGATCTTCACGTAGATGGGCTTCTCCCAGTCGGTGATCTCGCGCAGTTCGGCGATCTTGATCTCCAGGTCGTCCGGCCCCGTCCAGTCCGGGTGCCGGCAGGCCGAGCGCTGGTCGATACCCACGGGCAGCGTGCGCATCCCGGCCACTCGCTCGGTGATCTTCTGCCCCAGCAGCATTCCGCCGCCGCCCGGCTTGGCGCCCTGGCCGAGGACCACCTCGATCGCGTCGGCCTTGCGCAGGTCGTCCGGGTTCATCCCGTAGCGGGAGGGCAGGTACTGGTAGACGAGGTTTTTGGACTGGCCGCGCTCCTCCGGCGTCATGCCGCCGTCGCCCGTGGTGGTGGAGGTACCCACCTCGCTGGCGCCGCGGCCCAGGGCCTCCTTGGCGTTCGCTGAAAGGGCGCCGAAGCTCATGCCCGCGATGGTCACGACGGTGTCGAGGTGCAGCGGTTTCGAGGCATAGCGGTCGCCGAGGACGACGTCGGTACCGCACTTTTCGCGGTAGCCCTCCAGCGGGTAGCGGGACATGGAAGCTCCGAGGAAGAGCAGGTCATCGAAGTGCGGGACGTGCCGCTTGGCGCCCCAGCCGCGGATGTCGTAGATGCCGGTTTCGGCAGCGCGCTGGATGTCCGCGATGGTGGCTCGGTCGAAGGTGGCGGACTCGCGGAGGCCCTGCGCGGCCCGGGAGGAAGCAGCCGCGGACGGCGCGGCGGCGGCCGGGGACTGGGTGGTTGCGGTGAGGGTCATGGCTGTCTCCTAGTAGGCGCTGGAGTTGTCGACGTGGAAGTTGTAGAGGGTACGGGCGGAGCCGTAGCGGGTGAAGTCGGCCGGATCGTCGTCGCGGCCGGCGGCGCGGAGGAGCTCCCCGAGCTCGACGAGGTGCTCGGGCCGCATCTCCTTGGCGATGCAGTCGGCGCCGAGCGAGGCGACCTTGCCCTTGACGTAGATGCGGGCCTCGTAGATGGAGTCGCCGAGGGCGTCGCCGGCATCGCCGCAGACCACCAGCCGCCCGGCCTGGGCCATGAAGGCCGACATGTGGCCGATGCTGCCGCCGACCACGATGTCCACGCCCTTCATCGAGATGCCGCAGCGCGCGGCGGCATTGCCGTCGATGACCAGCAGCCCGCCGTGGGCCGTGGCACCGGCCGACTGCGAGGCGTCGCCGGTGACATGGACCGTCCCCGACATCATGTTTTCGGCGACGCCGACTCCGGCATTGCCGACGATTGTGACGCGGCCCCCTTGGTTCATGCCCGCGGAGTAGTAGCCGGCGTGGCCGTTGATCTCCACGTCGATCGCGGCGTTGATGCCGACGGCGAGGCTGTGCTTGCCGCCGGGGTGTTCGACGGCGAAGGACTCGCCGTCGGACGCCTCATGGATGGCCTGGTTCAGGGTGCGCACGTCGTCGAGCTTGAGGTCGAAGACCCGGGCCTGCTCCTCGGTCCGTGCCGGGCTCTGGGCGGGGAGGCTGTCGAGGGTGGTGGTCACGTTGGAACTCCTTGTGTTGTGGGGGCGGCGGCGCTCAAAGCGACCAGGTGTAGACCTTGCCGGGTTCGGGTTCGAAGATGCGGGCGTGCTCGATCCCGGGCAGTTCGGCGAGCGCGCGGAACTCGGACGCCATGGCGACCCAGTCGTCCGTCTCGGCGATGATGGCCGGCTTGCAGGCGATCGGGTCCCGCACCACCGCCATGCTGTCCGCGGTGGTGACCACGAGCGTGTAGAACCCGTCGAGCACCTTGCCCAGGTTGACCAGCGCGGTCTCGAGGTCATCGCCCTGCTGCAGGCGGTGGGCGATATACCGGGCGCCGACCTCGGTGTCGTTCTCCGAGTCGAACTCCACGCCGAGCCGCTTGAGCTCGCGGCGGACCGAGGCATGGTTGGAGAAGGATCCGTTGTGCACCAGGCAGAGGTCGTCCGCCACCGAGAACGGGTGCGATCCCCCTGCGGTCACGGCCGACTCGGTGGCCGTGCGCGTGTGGCTGACCGCCTGGCTGCCGTACATGCCGCCGAGTCCGTGGCGCTCCGCGACCTCCATCGGGTGGCCCACGCTCTTCAAGACCGTGACACGCTCTCCCCTGCCCGCTACGACGGCATCCGGGCGGACCTTGGCCACGGCGCCGGCCAGCTCGCCGGCAGGCACGTCCGCGGAGACCAGCGTGGTGTCGCCGACCACCTTGACCTGGGACTCGGCTCCCTCCGGCAGCAGGTCCGCCAGGAAATCGTCGATGTCCGCGGGACGGATGCCGAGGTCCCCGCCCAGGAGACTGAGGGTGGACTGGCCCTCGGTGACCAGCGACGGGTTGTCATAGACGGCCAGGCCGGCGGAGTCCGGCCCCCGGTCGACGATTTCGCAGAGCATGGTGGAGAGCAGGGAGCCCATCTTCGGGCGCAGCTCCGGGTTACGCAGCTGCAGGGCGGCGATTCCGCACATGGCGTGGTTCCTCTTCTGTCGTTCTGTGTGTGTACTGGAAGGTTCCGTCGCGGACGACGGCGGTCATACGGCGGTGAGGTACTGGTCCACTTCCCAGCCGGTGACCTCGTTGTGCCATTGGAAGAACTCGTTCTCCTTCGCTGCGGCGTAGTACCGCCCCACGTCTTCGGAGCCGCTGAGGGCCGACAGCATGACGGGGTCCTCGCGCAGCGACTGCACGGCATGCAGCAGCGTGGGCGGCAGCGTCGCGGCGCCGGACCGGCGCTCCCCCGGGCCGCACGGGGCGCCCGGGTCCAGATCGCGGTCGATCCCGTCCAGGCCGGCGGCGATCACGGCCGCGATGGCCAGGTAGGGATTGGCGGAACCGTCGCCGGAGCGCAGTTCGATACGGTGCGGGTCCGGGACTCGGATCATGTGCGTCCGGTCGTTGCCCCCGTAGGACGCCTTGTTCGTCGACCAGGTCGCGCCGGACTCCGTGGTGGTGGCCCCGGTCCGCTTGTAGGAGTTGACCGTCGGGGCGAGGAAGGCCTGCAGCGCCGGAGCATGGTCGAGGATGCCCGCGAGGAAGCTGTAGGCCGTCCCGGAAAAGCCGAGGCCGTGCGGGTCGTCGCCCGCGGCCGGGAACATTTCCTCGCCGCCGCCGTTCCATAGCGACAGGTGGAAGTGCAGCCCGTTGCCGGTGCGGTTGGTGAACGGCTTCGGCATGAAGCTGGCCACCATGCCGCGCTGCTCGGCGAGCACGTTCAGCAGGTACCGGAGGGTCACCACGCGGTCGGCCGTCACCAGGGCGTCGTCGTAGTCGAAGTTCTGCTCGAACTGGCCGGCGCCGTCCTCGTGGTCGTTGGCATAGTTGCCCCAGCCCAGGCCGTTCATGACATCGGAAACCTCGGTGAGGTGCTCGTACATCCGGGTGACGCCGCGGGCGTCGTAGCAGGGGTGGGCGCCGTCGTCCTTGGCATCCGCGGTGGCCAGCGCCCCGTCCGCCCCCTTCGTGAGCAGGTAGTACTCGACCTCGGCGCCGGCCTTGGCGGTCATGTTCTTCTCTGCGAGCCGCGCCAGTGCCCGCTTCAGGATCACGCGGGGCGCGTACGCCCAGGGCTTGCCGTCCACGTGCGGATCGCAGTGCACCAGGGCAAGACCGGGACGGACGGCGTCGAGGGGGGTGAAGCTGGCCGGATCGGGGACCGCGCAGAGGTCTCCGTCCTGTGGCTTCTGTCCCATGAGTCCGGCCGCATAGCCTGCGAAGCCGAGCTTTCCGGCTTCAAGCTCCGCCAGCGCGGACACCGGCACCAGCTTCGCGCACGGCTTGCCGTTCATGTCGACGAAGGTTGCAAGTATGAACCTGGTGCCGTGCAGAGCCACCAGTTCTGCCAGCGGGGATCCCGCCGTCTGCGGGAGCCCGGTGAGGTCCGTGCCGGCCTCGGAAATGAGTGCGGTCATCGTTCGTCCAATCGTTCCGGTCTGTTACCTGTCAGGAAACTGTGTTGAATCCAGTTACCCACGGCGGGATTACCGGGCAACTACCGGAATGTAAAAGCTGTGTTTCCTGCCGCCCCAAGACCCCGGCAGATGCGCAGCCCGCCCGGGCGCGGGCCAGCAGAAGCCTTTTACGTTCCCGAAACACCGTGCAGGCCGGTCGAAACATCGGACTGGTTTATTAGCGGTGAACGAAGTTTCATGTGCGGACATCGGCTTGGGGAAATGCGCCGATGGGACCGCCCTCGTTCCTCCCATTACCAGTGACTTACCGATAACAAAGGAAAAATCCCATGGACGAAGGTCTCTCCGCCGGAGCCGTGTGGACCATCACGGCCACCGCCCTGATCATTCTCATGACCCCAGCCCTGGCGTTCTTCTACGCCGGCATGACCCGGGTCAAGTCGAGCCTCAACATGCTGATGATGAGCGTCGTATCCATGGGGATCGTCGCCGTCGTCTGGACGCTCTGGGGCAGCTCGATGGCCTCCAGCGATGGCGCCCTCTTCGAACTCTTCGGCAACCCGGTCGCCGACTTCGGCGCCGCCGCCTCGAAGGGCACGGACGCCCTGCTGGGCATCTCCTTCAACGCGGCCTTCGCCATTGTCACGGTCGCCATCATCTCCGGTTCCATTGCCGACCGCGCAAAGTTCGGGGCCTGGTGCCTGTTCGTGCCTCTCTGGGTGACCTTCGCCTACGCGCCCATGGCCTACGCCGTGTGGGGCGGCGGACTGCTCAGCGCGGAGGGCACGATCGGACAGTGGGCCGGTGAGGCCCTCGACTTCGCCGGCGGGACCGTCATCCACATGAATGCGGGCATGGCCGCCCTGGTGCTCGCCCTGATCCTGGGCGTCCGCCACGGTTTTGGGAAGGATCCCGAGCAGCGCCCCCACAACCTGCCGCTGGTCATGCTGGGCGCGGCCCTGCTCTGGGTCGGCTGGTTCGGCTTCAACGTCGGCGCCGCGTCCGACGACGTCCAGGCGGCCACCATCCTCCTGAACACGATCGTCTGCCCCGCGGCCGCGATGCTGTCCTGGCTACTGACCGAGAAGATCCGCGACGGACGTCCGACGACGTTCGGTGCCGCCTCGGCCATCGTGGCCGGCCTCGTCGCGATTTCCCCCGCCTGCGCCGATGTCGACGCGGTCGGCGCCGTACTGATCGGCCTGGCCACCGGCGTCGCATCCGCGCTGGCCATCGGACTGAAGTACAAGCTGAACTACGACGACTCGCTCGACGTCGTCTCGGTGCACCTGGTGTCCGGGTTCATTGGCACCATCGCCCTCGGCTTCCTGGCACTGCCGTCGGAAGGCAGTGCGGGCGGCCTGCTCTACGGAGGTGGCGCGGCACAGCTCTGGGCGCAGGTCGTCTCCACCGTCTTCGCCCTGGCCTACTCCGCTGCGGTCACCGCGATCCTCGGCCTGGCGATCCACCGGGCCATCGGCTTCCGCGTCGAGGAGACGGTCGAGCGGGACGGTATCGACGAGCACCAGCATGCCGAATCGGCCTACCACTTCGGTTCCTTCAACATCGCCGCCAGGCGCTGACGCGGGCCAGGGGCCGGCGGCCCGGCTACCCGCCGCCGTCAGGCTGAAGCCGGTCCTCCGTCCGGTTTCCGGACCGGGCAGAGGACCGGTCCAGGCTCCCGAGCAATTCGGCGGCGATCGACACGGCGATGGCTGCCGGTGCCTTGTCCGCGATGCCTGGCAGGCCGACCGGACAGCGGATCCGCTCGACGCCGCCGTGCCCCTCCGCGAGCAGCCGCTTGCGGAACCGCGCCCACTTGGCGGCAGACCCGATGAGTCCGACGTCCAGGTCGCCCCGGTGCAGCGCGGCGTCGCATAGCAGGAAGTCCTCCGCGTGGTCGTGGGTCATGATGTACACGTGCGCACCGGCCGGGAGGGAGCGGAGCACTGTCTCGGGGGCGGGGGCATGGTGGACGACGACGGCGGCGGGCCCGGCGGTCACGTCCGCCAGCCGCAGCGGGTCGAGCTGCGCGGCGCGGCTGTCGACCAGGTGCAGGCGCAGGCGCAGCCGGGAGAGGATGCGGGCGAGTTCGTAGCCGACGTGGCCCAGCCCGAAGATGGCGACGACGGGTTCCACTGCCAGCGGTTCCAGCAGCACCTGCACCTCGCCGCCGCAGCATTGCCGGCCGTGGCGGTTCGCAACGTGCTCGGTGAGCGCGAAGGCCAGCGTCTCGGGCAGCCCGGCCCCTCCGGCGATCATGGCGCGGGCGCGGTCGATGACCTCGGCCTCGAGATTGCCGCCGCCGATGCTGTCCCAGGTGGCGTCAGGCGCGACGACCATCTTCGCCCCCGCCTCCCGCGGCGCATGGCCCCGCACCGAAACGACGGTGGCGAGTACGCCCGGCCTGCCCTCCTCGCGCAGGCTCCGCACGGCCTCCAGCCAATCCATGCTTACCGCCTCCTCACTCCCGCGGCGGCATCCCCGGTCGTTTCCTTGAGTGCGTCCCGCGCCCCCTGGAGCGCCCAGAACACGGCCTCCGGCGTGGCCGGACTGGCCAGCTCGAGCGGTCGGTCCGCGGGCCCGAAGGCCGCGGCCGCCGAACGCAGCGCCTCGCGCACGCTGAACGCGAGCATCAGGGGCGGCTCCCCCACCGCCTTGGAGCCGTACACCACGCCGCTCTCGGTGGCCCGTTCGTAGAGGTGGACGTTGAGCACGTCCGGCATCTCGGAGAAGCTGGGCAGCTTGTAGGTGCTCGCGGCCTGCGTCGCCAGCCTGCCCCGGTCCGGCCCGTCCGAGGTGTCCCAGCGCAGCTCCTCAAGCGTGAGCCAGCCCGCCCCCTGGACGAACGCGCCCTCGATCTGCCCCAGGTCCACCAGCGGCGAAAGGCTGTCGCCGACGTCGTGCACAATATCGGTGCGCAGGAACCGGTAGGCGCCGGTGAAGCCGTCCACCTCCACCTCGGAGACGGCGGCCCCGTAGGAGAAGTACTTGAAGGGCTCGCCCTGCATCCGGGCGGCGTCCCAGTGGAGGCCCTCGGTGCGGTAGTAGCCGGCGGCGAACAGCGGGATGCGCTGGAAGTACGCGTCGTTGACCACCTCGGCGAAGGCCAGGTCCTGGTCGTGGAAGCCGATCCCGGTGACGCGGCCGTCCACGAAGCGCACGTCGTCGGGGTGGATGTTGAACCTGCGGGCGGCGACCTCGGCGAGCCGGTCGCGGATCTGGTCGCAGGCGTTCTTCACCGCCCCGCCGTTGAGGTCCGCCCCGGAGCTGGCCGCGGTGGCGGAGGTGTTCGGGACCTTGTCGGTGCGGGTCGGCGCGAGCCGCACCCCGTTCAGCGGGATGCCGAGGGCCGTCGCCGCGACCTGGCGCATCTTGGTGTGCAGGCCCTGGCCCATCTCCGTGCCGCCGTGATTGATCAGCACCGAGCCGTCCTTGTAGACGTGCACGAGCGCGCCGGCCTGGTTGAAGGCCGTGAGATTAAAGGAGATGCCGAACTTCACCGGCGTCATGGCGATTCCGCGCTTGGTGTGTTCGTGCGCGTCATTAAAGCGGACGACGGCGGCGGCGCGGTTTCCGAGGTCGGCAAGCCCGGAGAGCCGGGTCCAGATGTCCAGCAGCCGCTCGGCGTGCCGGACCGGCTGGCCGTACGGCGTGCTCTGCCCGGTCTCGTACAGGTTGCGGCGGCGCAGCTCGGTCGGGTCGATGCCCAGCGCCGGCGCGCAGCGGCCGAGGATGTCCTCGATGACGAGCATGCCCTGCGGGCCGCCGAACCCGCGGAACGCCGTCTGCGAGGTCTTGTTGGTCTTCGCGATGCGCCCGCGGACCTCGATGTCCGGGATGAAGTAGGAGTTGTCGATGTGGCACAGCGCCCGGGCCAGTACCGGCTCGGACAGGTCCAGGCACCACCCGCCGTCGGACGTGATGGTGGCGCGCAGCGCGCGGAGGCGGCCGTCGTCGTCGAACCCCGCCTCCCAGTCGGCGTGGAACGGGTGCCGCTTGCCGGTCATCGTCATGTCCTGCGTGCGGTTGAGCCGCAGCCGCACCGGACGGCCGGTCAGCACGGCGCCGAGCGCGGCCACCGCGGCCAGCCCGTGCGGCTGCATCTCCTTGCCGCCGAATCCCCCGCCCATGCGCAGGCACTGGACGGTGACCTCGCTGCTGGAGCGGCCGAGCACGTGGGCGGCGATCTCCTGGGTCTCCGACGGGTGCTGCGTGGAGGCGTGGATGAACACCTGCCCGGCCTCGTCCACGTAGGCCAGCGAGGCGTGCGTCTCGAGGTAGAAGTGCTCCTGGCCGCCTAGCTCGAAGGTCCCGGCGAAGCGGCGCGGGGCGGTGTCGAGCGCGGCGGCGGCGTCCCCGCGGGACAGCGTGGGCTGGTGGCCCTGGAAGCTGCCGGCTTCGATCGCCTCGGTGAGCGTCAGCAGGGAGGGCAGCACCTCATACTCGGCCTCGACGGCGGCGGCCCCCAGGCGCGCGGCCTCCGCCGTCTCGCCCAGCACCCAGCAGACGGCGTGGCCGTAGTACATCACCTCCGCCGGGAAGAGCGGCTCGTCCTCCTTGGTGCCGGCGTCGTTGGTGCCGGGAACGTCCGCGGCGGTCAGGACGCGGACGACGCCGGGAACGGCCAGCGCGGGTTCCGTGCGGAGGGCGGTGACGCGGGCGTGCGCGTGCGGCGCCTGGACCGGCCAGGCGTGCAGGCACCCGGGCATGCGGCCCACCAGGTCGTCCGTGTAGAGCGCCGTCCCGGTCACGTGCAGCGCGGCGCTCTCGTGCGGAACGGTCAGGCCGACCGTGGGATTGACGGGGCGTTCGGCGAGCGACTTCATCGGGCGGCCTCCGGGTCCGGCAGGCTTTCGGCGCAGAAGCGCAGCATGGCCTGTTCGAGCATGGCGGTGCGGTACCGGGCGCTGGCCCGATGGTCATCGAGCGGCGTGCCTTCGCCCGCCATGGCGGCGGCGGCCGCGGCAACGGCTTCCCGGGTCGGCTCCTTGCCCGCCAGGGCCTCCTCCGCGGCCCGGGCGCGGATCGGCGTCGCTGCCACGCCGCCGAGGCCGATGCGCACATCGGCGACCACTCCGCCGTCGTACCTTGCCGCAAACGCGACGGCGACGGAGGAGATGTCGTCGAAGCGGCGCTTGGAAATCTTGTGGAATGCCGTGCGGGCGGCCAGCGGAAGCGGTATGCGGACGGCCCGGATGATCTCGCCCGGCTCGCGGACGCTCCGCCGGTAGCCGGTGAAGTAGTCGGCGAGCGCCACCTCCCGCCCGCCCCGCTTCGACGCGAGCACCAGGGTGGCGTCGAGCGCCAGCAGGACGGGGGCGGCGTCCCCGATCGGCGAGGCGGTCCCGAGGTTGCCGCCCAGCGTCGCACTGTTGCGGATCAGCCGGGACGCGAACTGCGGGAAGAGCCGGCCGAGCAGCGGGACGCGCCCGTCCAGCCCGCGTTCGATCTCGCTGAGGGTCAGGGCGGCGCCGATCTCCACGTATCCGGCGCCTTCGTGGAGGCCGCGCAGCTCATCCAGCCGGTCCACGCCGAGGATCAGCGGCGGCCGCGCGTGGCGGAGGTTGCGCTCGACGCCAATATCCGTGGCGCCGGCGACGAGCAGGGCGTCCGGCTGCTGCTCGAGCCGGTCGAGCAGTTCCTCCAGGGTCGCCGGGCGGAGGAATTCCGAGCCCCCGGCGGCGGAACGCGTCGGCCGGGCGGCGGGCGCCCCCGCGGCACGGCGCGCGGCCAGCGGATCATCCTCCGCGGGATCGCCCAGGGCATACGCCGCGTCCCGGATGGGCCGGTAGCCGGTGCAGCGGCACAGATTGCCGCTCAGGGCGTGCAGGTCGAAGCCGTTGGGGCCGTGGTGCGGCTCCGGTTCGCCGGCCCCGCCGGCGGCCTCCCGTTCGGGCCGGTAGTACTCGGCGGCCATGGCGCAGACGAATCCCGGGGTGCAGTAGCCGCACTGCGATCCGCCGCGGTCCGCCATCTCGCGCTGCACCGGGTGCAGGTCTTCGGCCGCGGCTACTCCGGCGGCGGTGCCGAGGCCCTCGGACGTGACGATTTCCCCGCCGTCGAAGGCCGGGGCCGGCGGCAGGCAGGAGTTGATGGCCGTCCACCGGGTCCGGTCCGGGCCGTCCGGCCGCGCGACCAGCACGGCGCAGGCCCCGCACTCGCCCTCCGCGCAGCCCTCCTTGGCCCCGGTCAGGCCCTCGCCTCGCAGCCAGTCCAGCAGGCTGGTGTTCGGGCCTGCCGCGGACCTGCGCGCCAGGCCGTTGACGGTCACGTCGATCGGCTCCATCGCCTCACGCTCCTCATCGAAAGGGATGTGTCCCTACCGACCGAGCCTAGTGGCTGCCCTGCGGGACCTCCAGAGCCTGCGGCTTCCGGCGCAAGGACCGGGCGGGGTAAAGCGCGCCGGGGCCGGCGCCGGGAATGAATCGGGGCCGGCGCCGGGAATGAATCGGGGCCGGCGGGCGGTTGCCTAAGATGTTCTCTTGGGCAAGGTGCGGCAGCTTCCTGCCGGAGCAGTATTTACGACGGCGAGGAGCTGATTGACGATGGCCACGAGCGGCCTGCTGGCGCTGATGCGCGAGGACCTCAAGGCCGCCCGGGCCCAGGATCCCGCGGCCAACTCCGACTTCGAGGTCGCGGCAGCGTACTCGGGCGTGCACGCCGTGTGGTCCCACCGGATCGCCCACGCGATGTGGCGCCTACCCGGCCTGCGGACGCCCGCGCGGCTGCTGTCCCAGTTCACCCGGTTCCTCACCGGTATCGAGATCCACCCGGCGGCGACCCTGGGCCGGCGCATCTTCCTCGATCACGGCACCAAGATCGTCATCGGCGAAACCGCCATCGTCGGGGACGACGTGATGATGTACCAGGGCGTCACGCTCGGCGGCCGCGCGCTGGACAAAACGAAGCGCCACCCCACGATCGGCAACCGGGTGATGCTCGGCTCCGGCTGCCGCATCCTGGGACCCGTGACCATAGGCGACGACAGCGCGATAGGCGCGAACGCCGTCGTCGTCACCGATATCCCGGCCAATTCCGTGGCAATCGGCATCCCCGCGCAGTTCCGCCCGAAGGACGGCAGCTACCCTTGGGATCCGCGGCTAGACCTGATCGATCCGGCCTTCCTCCTCTGACCCGCCGCCAGCCCGGCGATTGAGGTACCGGGCGGCTGTCCGGAGCGGTAACGTGGCGACCAGATCGATCCCTGGCGAGGAGGCGTCCGGCATGGAAGTCATCACGATCGAAACGCGGCAGCTCGGCGACCGCAGCTACCTGGTCCACGACGGCGCAGTCGGCCTGGTCATCGACCCGCAGCGGGACACCGACCGGGTGGAGAAAGCGGTGGCGGACGCCGGTGTCCGGATCACCCACGTCGCGGAGACCCACATCCACAACGACTACGTCACCGGCGGGCTGCAGCTCGCCCAGGACCACGGAGCGGCCTACCTGGTCAACGCCGACGACGACGTCCCGTACCACCGCCAGCCGATCTCGGACGGAGACACGGTGCAGATCGGCAAGCTCGTCCTGAGGGTGGTGGCCACGCCCGGACATACGCACCACCACCTCTCCTACATCGTTAGCGACGGCGACCGGCAGGCGGTGTTCTCCGGCGGCAGCCTGCTCTACGGTTCCGTGGGCCGCACGGACCTGTTGGGCGAGGAGGACACGGTGCCGCTCACGCACGACCAGTACGCCTCGGTGCGGCGGCTCGCCCGCGAGGCCGGCGAGGACGCGGACCTCTTTCCCACGCACGGCTTCGGCTCCTTCTGCTCCTCCGGACCGGCCACCGGTGCCCGCTCATCCACCGTCGGCGAGCAACTGCGGGACAACCACGCATTGACGGACCCTGACGAGGACCACTTTGTCCGCGAGCTCATCCACAACCTGACGGCCTACCCTTCCTACTACGCCCACATGGCACCCATTAATAAGGCCGGCCCCACGCCGCCCAACCTTGAGGTGCCGGGTTCCCTGGCGCCGGAGGAACTGCGCTCCAGGCTGGAGCAGGGAGAATGGGTCGTCGACCTGCGGAACCGGGTGGCCTTCGCCAGCGACCACCTCAGCGGAAGCGCCAGCTTCGAGTACGGCGACGGCACGAAATTCACCGCCTTCCTCGGGTGGGTGCTGCCGTGGGACGAACAGCTGACGCTGGTCGGCGAGCGCCGGGACGTCGAAAACGCCATCCGGGACCTCTCCCGCATCGGCATCGACAATCCTGACGCAGCCGTCGGCTCCGGGCCGGCCGATCTGCTGCCCGGGGCTGCCACGGACTCCTATCCCGTGGTTGGGTGGGACGAGGTGCTGCGGAAACCCGAGGCCGACACCATCCTCGACGTCCGCCGCACGGACGAGTTCGAGGAGTCCCGGATCGAAGGCGCCGTGAACATCCCGCTCCACGAACTGCTCCGGCGCATGGACCAGGTGCCCGCCGGGCGCGTGTGGGTACACTGCGGCTCCGGCTACCGCGCCTCGATCGCGGCGAGCCTGCTGCAGCGGGCCGGCCGCGACGTCGTCCACATCGACGCCGAGTTCGGCGGCGCGAAGAAAGCCGGGCTCAGGGTGGCGGCGGACTAGCCTTCCCCGGCTGCTGCCTCCGGCACGGCGCTGACCCGGATCCGGCCGATCCGCAGCCGGTCCATCGACAGCACGGTGAACGTCCGGCCCTCTGCCTCCACGCGGTCGCCGGTCCTCGGCATGCGGCCCAGGCGGTCGATCATGAACCCGGCGACCGTCTCATAGCGGCCCTCGGGCAGCTCCACGCCGGTAAGCGACGCGAACTCCTGGAGGATGAGGCCGCCGTCGATATCCACGTTTCCCCCGAACTCCCGCACGCGGTCCTCCGGGTCCGCCCCGGCGTCGTACTCGTCATAGATCTCGCCCACCAGTTCCTCGACCAGGTCCTCGAGGGTGACGATCCCGTCCGTCCCGCCATACTCGTCCACCACCAAGGCGATGTGGTGCCCCTGGCGCCGCATCAGGGAAAGCGAGGGCAGCACGTGGTTGGTTCCGGGCAGCGCCGGCAGATCGCGGGCGATGGTCCGCACGGCCGCGCCCGGGTCCTCGCCGGGCTGCGGAATCAGGTCCCGGATGTGGATGAAGCCGAGCACCTCGTCCGGCGTCCGGCCGATCACGGGGTAGCGCGAAAACGGCACGCTGCGGGTGAAGTCGCGGGCCTCGGCGAGCGTCATGCGGCCGTCGATGAACCGCACCTCGGTGCGCGGCCGCATGACCTCCTGGAGCAGCCTGTCCCCCGCCCCGAAGACATCGGTCAGGATACTGCGGCTGTCCTCCTCGAGGGCCTCGTTCTGCGACACCATGTCCCACAGTTCCTGCGTCGACACCGACTCCTCGTGCGCGGACGGGTCCCGCCCCAGCAGGCGCAGCGCCCCGTTGGTGGAGGCGGACAGCAGCCAGATCACCGGGCGCATGACCCGGGCAAAGACGTTCAGCGGCGGCGCCAGGACCCGGGTAAAGCCGACGGCGGTCTGCATCGCGAGCCGCTTGGGCACCAGTTCACCCAGCACCAGGGACAGGTAGGCGACGAAGAGGGTCATGCCCACCAGCGCGGCCATTTCCGCCAGTCCGGCAGGCAGGCCCCAGCCCACGAGCAGGGGCGCGATGTCCGGCGAGATCGTGGAGGCGCCGTAGGCGGCCGAGAAGAAGCCGGACAGCGTCACACCGATCTGCACCGCGGAGAGGAAGGTATTTGGATTGCGGGCGAGGTTGGCCGTCCTGGCCCCGCGTTCCCCGGACTGCTCGATCCGGCGGATCTGGCTCTCGCGCAGGGAGACCAAGGCCATTTCGGTGCCCGCAAACACCCCGCCGAACAGCACGAAGAACAAGACCAGCGCGAGGTTCAGCCAGGTGTCAGCATCCATAGCCCGACAATACCCAAGGCCAAACAGGGGACGCTTGCCCCTAGCGGCACCGCAAAGGCGGGACTGACACTGCTCCTAACCGTCTCGCCCGTAGGAGTTGAGCGTTATGAAACCCGGTCACATCATCATGCTCGTACTGGGAATTCTGTTCTCGCTCATCGGTTTGGCGCTGGTGTCCGGAGCGGCGTTCACGGGCGCGGTGCAGGCGGCGCAGGACAGGGAGGGCTACCTCGTCTCCGACCAGTCCAGGTTCGCCACCGACTCCTATGCCTTGGTCAGCGAGCCGCTGGACGTCCTGCTGGACGATGAGCTTCCGCCCGGCGTGCAGGCCAACGAGACTTTCGGCGTGCTGCTGCGCGCGACGGCGGCGAGCGCGGACCGCGAGATCTTCCTCGGCATCGCACCGACTGCACAGGTGGACACCTATCTTGCGGGCGTGGCGCATGCGGTGATTGACGACGTCGGTTTCGATCACCGCTACCGCGACGTGCCCGGGGCGGAAACACCCGACCCGCCGGGCGAGCAGGACTTCTGGGCCGTCTCCGCCGCGGGCACGGGCCAGCAGCAGATCCGCTGGGACCTCCAGTCCGGGGACTGGACCGTCGTCGTCATGAATGCGGACGGCAGCCTGCCGGTCTCCGCAGACCTTGCCGCCGGGGTCCGGCTCGGCTTCCTCGGACCGCTGACCATCGGCCTGCTGATCGCCGGCCTGGTCCTGCTGCTCATCGGGCTGCCGCTGCTTGTCCTGGGCGCCGCCGGACTCGGCCGGCGCCTGCCGCCCGGGCCGGCCAACCGCCCCGCCTACCCGGACCACCCGCCGGCCTATCCGTCCGCTGCCGCCGGCCCGCCCGGCGCGACGTACTGGAGCGGCCCTCCCCCGCCCGGATCAGGCCATCCCGGCTGGACATCCTCCGGCGCCGGCAACGGCGCAGGCTACCCCGGCAACACGCCGCCTTCCGGCGGACCATCCGGCCCACAGTCCGGCCCGCCGCCCGGCGGCGCGCCCTACGGCACCCACCGCCCGCCGGAGGGCAGGCCCTACCCGGCCCTGCTCCACGGCCAGCTCGACGTCGGCGTCTCGCGCTGGATGTGGCTGGTCAAGTGGCTGCTGGCCATCCCGCACTTCATCCTGCTGGCCTTCCTCTGGTTCGCGTTCGGCATCGTCACGATCGCCGCAGGCTTCGCCATCCTCTTCACCGGCCGCTATCCGCATTCGCTCTTCCAGTTCTGCGTCGGCGTGGCACGCTGGAACTGGCGCGTCGCCTTCTACGCCTATGCCGCGCTCGGAACGGACCGCTACCCGCCCTTCACCCTGGCGCCGGTCGCCTGGTATCCGGCGGAGTTCGACGTCGTGTATCCCCACCGCCTCTCCAACGGCCTGGTGCTGGTGAAGTGGTGGCTGCTGGCCATCCCGCACTACCTGGTGGTTGCCGCGCTGACCGGCTCCACCTACGTCTGGTGGTCGGCGGGCGACGAGGCGGGCGACTACGTCCGGGTCAACGGCCCGTCCCTGCTCGGGCTGCTGGTCTTCATCGCCGCCGTCATCCTGCTCTTCACCGGGGTCTACCGCCGGCCGCTGTTCGATTTCATCCTCGGCATCAACCGGTGGGTCTACCGCGTGCTCGCCTACGCGGCCCTCATGCGCGACGAGTATCCGCCGTTCCGGCTGGACCAGGGACCGACCGATCCGCTGGCCCCGTCGCCGGGTGCCGCTCCGGCTCCGGGTCCCGGGGCCGGCCCCGGGCAGGCTGAACCGGGTGCCGCTCCGGCTCCAGGTACGGGGCCGGCGGCCGCCCCGCCCGTATAGTGCCGGACGCTCCACGGCCTAGAGATAGTCGGCGGCCCGATCACGGGCGATTTCCAGCAGTGTGGAGTGGAACGCGACCTCGGCGGGAGCGTAGACCTTGTCCTGGCGCTGTGCCAGCAGTATCCGCCGCAACGGAGCCGCCGGACCGAGGCTGAGCACCCTTACATCGGGGTGCTGGAGTGCCACGGCGGTCTTGGGCACCATGGCGACGCCCATTCCGACGCTGACCATCGCCTGGGCCTCCTGGTAGTCGTTGGCGAGGAACCCAATCGCTGGTTCGAACCCGGCGTCGTGGGCGGAACGCTGAAGGACCTCCACCACCGGATGGGCTTCCGCGCGCACGATCCATGACTCGTTGCGCAGTTCCTCTATGCCGACCTGCTCCCGGTCGGCCAGCGGGTGGCCTCGGGACACCAGGATCACGGTGCTCTCCCGGAAGACTTCGGTCACCCGGACGGACTCGTCATGGAAGGGGTTCCAGGGGTAGTCCCACAGCAGGCACAGTCCGGTGACTCCGGACTGAAGGTCCGCCACGAGTTCGTCGAACCGTGCGCTGCGCACCGAGAGGCTGACAGCCGGGTAACGCTTCTTGAAGACGCGGATGACGATGGGCAGGAAGGATCCCGCCAGCGTGGGGAACGTGCCAATGGTCAGGGACCCGCGCTTGAGGCCGGCGAGTTGATCCAGGTCGGAGTGGGCGGCCTGCATCTGCTGGACGATCCTGCGGGCGTGACCGGCCAGCACCTGGCCGGCTTCGGTGGGCGAAACGCCCCGGGAGCGACGGTTGAGCAGGGGTTGCCCGACCTCTTGTTCGAGTTTGCGCAGCTGCTGGGATACGGCTGACGGGGTATACATCATGAGGTCGGCCGCAGCAGTGATGGAACCCAACTCGACGACCTGCACCAGCAGGGCCAGCCGGCGCATGTCGAACATGGGCCGGCTCTCATCCTGTAGCAAAGCTTCACCCTTCCACACATTCGGTTCATGTCCCGAAGCGGGTCCACCCGGCCGCAATAACCTGCGTTCGGGCGCCGCTCAGAGCATGGATCGCAGACTGCCCGGACCGCCGCTCCAGCACTGATTGAAGCAATGCTACATCCATCTTCAAAAATGCGACATTGTCCTAACGTGTGATCTGGCTCAATCTTTTCTCAGGTCCGAAACCGGGCTCGAAGCACGAGGAATTGCGGGAAACCGATGAAGATTGAAGCGGAATGGATGCGCGGAGGCACCAGCAAGTGCTGGGTTTTCGAGGCCGAGCACCTTCAGCAGGCCGGGGCCAGCCTGGACGTGCTGCTGCCCCGGCTTTTCGGCAGCCCCGACTCCCGGCAGATCGACGGCGTCGGCGGGGCGGCTTCGACCACAAGCAAGGCCGTAATCCTGCACCGCCCGGCCGGCGGGGATGTTGATGTTGAGTTCACCTTTGCCCAGGTAGGCATCGAGGAGGCCGTGGTGGACTGGGGCAGCAACTGCGGGAACTGCTCGGCAGTTGTAGGCCTGTACGCCATCGAGAAGGGCTGGGTCCTCCCCACCGCGGATGTCACCCGGATCGTCACCCGCAACACCAACACCGGCCAGATCATCATCCAGCGGGTATCCACCCCCGACGGCGCCCTGCCCGGCGCTCCGGACGCCTTGATGCCGGGCGTGCCGTTCCCGGGTTACGGGATCGGGATCGGCTTCCAGGATCCCGCCGGCAGGACCACGGGATCCCTGCTCCCGACGCGTGCGGCGACCGACACGATCACCGCAGGAGGAACCCGCTGGACCGTGTCAATGATCGATGCGGGGGCGCCCGTGGTGATCATGCGCGCGGAGGAACTGGGCCTGGACCCATCGAGGTATGCGAGCTGGCACACCGGCGTGGAACTGCATTTGGACACTCTCGAACAGGTCCGGCGCCAGGCGGCAGTGCGGATGGGACTCGCCTCCACCACTCGGGCAGCGGCCCGCGCGGTCCCCAAGCTTGCGATTGTTGCCGCCCCCGCCCATCAGGACCCTGCCTGCGACGTCAACGTCATGATGCTCTCCATGGGCAGGCCGCATCCGGCACTGGCCATCACGGGAAGCATTGCCCTGACGCTGGCCGCCCGCACCCCCGGCACCGTCCTGCACGCCATCGCCGGCAGCAAGGGAAGCGCCTCCCTATGGCTACGCACTCCCGCCGGCGTCATAGAAACCTGGAGCGAAGAGCACGACGGAACCCTGCTCGTGGGTGTCGACCGCACGGCCCGCACCATCGCCACCAGCACCATCCACCTCCCGGAGGCCTTCGGCAGCGTCGTCGCGGCCTCCCCCGCCGGAGCCACTCTCTAAGGAGACCGCCATGACCAAGACTGCACTCCACAGCCCTGCCCCCGCCGACAGCACCCTAAGCCCCCGCCCCGACCGCACTCGGCGTCGTCGCCGTATCCTGCTGGTAGCGGCGGCCGGTCTCGCACTCCTGGGCCTGGTCGCCCTCCTGCTGGGCGGTAGCATCCTCGGCCCGGCGCCCGCGACGGAACCGGAGACGAGCATGAGCGCTGTGCAGATCATCCCGCTCGTCGTGCTTGTCGTGATGTTCGTCGTCGCCACGAAATGGCCGCTGAACATCGGCGTGATGGGCCTGGTCGCGTCCTTCGGCGTCGGCTACTTCGTGCTCGGAATGACCGACAAGGAGATCCTTGAGGAGTTCCCGGCCAGCATCGTGATGACGATCATCGGCGTCACCTACTTCTTCAGCATGGCGCAGCGCAACGGCACCATCGACATCGTCGTGCAGACCTTCGTGCGACTGGTCAGGGGCAGGACGATGCTGTTGCCCTGGGTGTTCTTCCTGATCGCGGCGGCGCTGACTTCGCTCGGGACCTTCTCCCCGGCCGCCGTCGCGCTGCTGGCACCGGCTGCCATCGGATTCGCCTACGAGTCGCGCCTCCACCCCGTGCTGATGGGCGCTTTCATCATCAACGGCGCCCATGCCGGAGGTTTTTCCCCGCTGTCCGTGGCCGGCGTGCTGGTGCACGACATCTCCGTGGAGAACGGCTTCCCGATCTCCCAGGGCGGGCTCTTCGCGGCGAGCTTCGCACTCAACCTGATCCTCTCCGTCCTGACCATCGCCCTGTTCGCACTCCTGGGCAGGCTGCGCGACGGCCAGCCCGGGCAGCAGGCCGCTCTCGACACAACCGGCCCCAGCCGCCCCCGCGGCCAGCAGATCCTCACGCTGCTGCTGATCGCCGCACTGCTGGTCTGCACCCTGGGATTCCACATGCCGATCGGCTTCGTCGCCCTCTCCGCCGGCCTCCTGCTCGCGCTGGTCAACATCAAAGAACACCAGACGTTCATTGGCGGAGTCTCCTGGTCAACGGTGCTGCTGGTCGCCGGCATGATCACATACGTCTCCCTGCTCCAGCACGTCGGCGTTATCGACACCCTCGCCGAGCACGCCCTGGCCCTTGGCGCTCCCCTGCTGGTCGCCCTGGTCCTCTGCTACGTGATCGGCGTCGGCTCGGCCTTCGCCTCCTCCACGGCCCTGCTGACCGCGTTCATCCCGCTGGCCGGACCGCTCCTGGCCACCAGCGCGCTCAGCGCCTCCGGAACGGTCGCGGCACTTGCCATCGCCGCCACCGTTGTCGACGTCTCCCCGTTCTCCACCGACGGTGCACTCGTGGTCGCCAATGCCCGCGAGAACGACCGCCAGCGCGTCTACCGCCAGCTGATGGTCTATGCCGGAGCGGTTGTGCTGGCCGCTCCCGCGCTGGCCTGGGCCATGCTGGTGCCGACGGGCATCATGTGAACCCACCGCTAGGACCCGCCAACATGGGTCGAGGGCCCGCCTGCAGCCGCCGGCGGGCCCTCGACCTGTGTCCCGCCGCGGCCACCCTGTCCGGTCCCGGTCTTCGAACCTAGCCCGCCGAGGATTCGATGAGGCGGTCCAGGACGTAGCGCAGCGGCGGCCATGTGCTCCGCCCCTTCCTCGTCTGCGCATAGGCGCGCAGCACGACTTCGGGCTGCTTCAAGGGGAGAATTGCGACGCCGGGGCTTGGCTTCCGGTCTCCCGGCAGCAGGCCGATACCCATGTCCGCGACGATGAGGTCCTCCACCAGGTCGAGGCTGTCGGCTTCGTGCCGGATCCGCGGTTCGAATCCCGCGAGGGACCCGATAATGCGCAACACATCAGCGTCCGCGCGGTTACGTGAATTCCCGATCCAGTCCCGGTCGCGGAAGGTGGCGAAGACAGCAGGCGAGGCCCCGTGACCATAGCCGGCGGCCTCCTGTGGAACGCCCAGTCCCCACGGCGTGGACCAGAGCGGCGTGAGGTCGAGCCGGGGGTCGCTGGCCAGCGCGGCAAGGCTGTAGTCGTAGGTGAGCGCCAGGTCGACCTCGTCGGCGAGCAGCATCTGAACGGCCTCTGCCGGTTCGTGTTCGTGCACGGTGACCTGGAGCAAGGGGTGCCCGGCGGCGGCCTCCTGGATGATGGGCATAAGGCTACGCCGGATGGCTGTGGCAAAGCCCGCCACCCGCACCGTGCCGGCCGGCTCCGCATCGGGCTGGAGATCGGCGCGGGCTGCATCGACCGCCGCCAGGATGGTGACGGAGTGGGCGGCCAGGCGCCGGCCCGCCGGGGTCAACCGCACTCCCCTGCCGCTCGGCTCCAGGAGTGCGGCGCCGGCTTCGCGCGCCAGGGCCGCGATCTGCTGGGAGACCGTCGAGGTGGTCGTGCCGAGGAGGTCGGCGACCTCGCGCATCGAGCCGCTGCGGGAGAGCTCGAGGAAGGTCCGGAGACGCTTGGTGTCCACAGGATGATTGTTCACATATTCCGGACGGAATGCACGTATTCGTCACGTGGACATGGACGAGCCGGGAGCGCTCTACTGGATGTCATGGTTTCCTTCCTTCCCGTATCCCGCACGGCCTCCGGCACCGCCATGGCGGGCGCTGCCATGTGCTGCGTCCAGCTGGGCCTGGCGGTGTCCGTTGGCCTCGTGGACCGGCTGGGCGCCGGAGGGGTCGCATGGCTGCGGCTGGTCTGCGCGGCGGTCCTGGTGGTCCTGTTCACCCGGCCGTGGCGGATGCGGTTCAGCGCCCGTGCCCTGCGCACGTGCACGTTGCTGGGTGTAGCCACCGCCGGCATGACCATCCTGTTCATGGCTGCCGCGGCGCGGCTTCCGCTGGGAACGGCGGTTGCCCTGGAATTCCTTGGCCCGCTGGGGGTGGCCGTCGCCCGCGGCAAGGGGGCGTCGCGCCTCTGGGCGGTGGTCGCCGGCGCCGGCGTGCTGGCGCTCACCGAGCCGTGGCACGGACAGACGGATGTGCCGGGCATCCTGTTCGCACTGGGCGCGGCGACGTGCTGGGCGGCCTACATCCTGCTCACCCAGCGCGCCGGTGACGAGGTGGCAGGCGTTCACGCGCTGGCCATTTCGATGCCGGTCGCCGCGATTGTGGCAACCATAACCGTGGGGCCGTCAACCTTCGGCCACCTCGATCCGGCCCTCCTCCTCGCCGGATTCGGGTTGGCGCTGCTGCTGCCCGTGGTGCCCTTCAGCCTGGAGATGCTGGCGCTGCGGCGGCTGAGCACTGCCGCCTTCGGAACCCTGATGTGCCTGGAGCCGGCGATCGGCCTCGCCGTAGGGCTCATCTTCCTGGGCCAGATCCCCGGTCCTGCGGCGATCCTCGGCATCGCCCTGGTCGTCGCCGCAGGTATTGGAGCCACCCGCACGGGGGAACGTACACCCCCTGCGGGCGATCCGGAGGGCCTCCGCGCACCGACCGCGGGCGTGGAGGTGCGGCAGTAACCCGTCGGCCGGCGGCGCTCGGGCCTTACCGGGTGGCGGGCGGTCGAGCGGCAGAATGCCGGGGCGGCAAGAAAGGACGTCCCGCCCCGGCAGCCGCCACCGGCAGGACCATCGACGGCAGGACCATCGACGGCAGGACCAAGGTCCCGACTTAATTCGGCCCCTAGTGGCACTCACTGATCGGTTATATGATGAAAATCTAAATTACTGAATCAAGAAAGCCCCGCCACCGTGCCTGATCTGCCGAACTTCCACACCCCCCTGTACGAGGTCAAAGCGAACCTGTTCAAGGGCCTGGCCCACCCCATCCGGATCCGCCTGCTCGAACTGCTCGCCGCGGCGCCCTCGGTTTCGGTCACCGACCTGATCGCCGGGACCGGCCAGGAGGCCTCGAACATCTCGCAGCACCTGGGCGTCCTCCGCAGGCATCATCTGGTCGTGGCGGAGCGCCGGGGGCTGCAGGTCTTCTACAGTCTGGCCTACCCTCAGGTCGCTGAACTGCTGGCCGTGGCCCGGAGCTTCCTGACGCAGGTGCTGGAGACCACGCAGAAGAACCTCGAGCTGTCCGTGGCGCCGGCAGGGGCAGAGCCGGCCGCGGCCCCGGCGGCGGAGGCCTGGGCCAAGGCGACGCAGCCGTGAGCCCGCTGGGCGCCGCCCGGCAGCTGCTGCCCGGGCCCGGGGATTTTGCGCCGCTGCGGGGCAGCTGGAAGAACGACCTGGTCGCCGGCGTCACGGTCGGCATCGTGGCCCTGCCGCTCGCGCTGGCCTTCGGCGTCAGTTCCGGCGCGGGCGCGGCGGCGGGGCTGATCACGGCCATCGTGGCCGGCCTCGTCGCGGCCGTCTTCGGCGGATCCAACGTTCAGGTCTCGGGCCCCACGGGGGCGATGGTTGTGGTGCTCGCGCCGGTCATCGCAGCCCACGGCATCCAGTCACTGGCCCTCGTGACCATCATGGCCGGCGTCATCGTGCTCATCGCCGGCGTCCTCCGACTCGGCCGCGCCGTCGGCTACATCCCCTGGCCCGTCATCGAGGGATTCACCCTGGGCATCGCAGCCATCATCTTCCTGCAGCAGGTGCCGGCGGCATTCGGCGTCCCCGCGGGCGAGAGCACCAATGCGGCGGTGGCCGCCTTCCAGTCGCTCCAGGCCACGGATTTCGCCACGCTGTTCTGGCCGGTGGTGCTGGTGCTGATCGTCGCCGCCATCATGGTCCTGGCCCCGAAGCTCCACCCGCAGCTGCCCGGCTCCATCATCGGCATCGTCGTCGCCACGCTGCTCGCCGAGCTGGCCGGCCTGCCCGTCACCCGGATCGGGGAGCTGCCGGCCTCGCTGCCCGCGCCGTCCCTGCCCTTCGTGGACCCGGCCCTGGCCACGAGCCTGCTCGGCCCCGCGCTGACCATTGCCGCGCTGGCCGCCATCGAGTCGCTGCTCTCCGCGCGGGTCGCCGCCTCCATCTCGGACACCGGCCCCTACGACGCGGACCGCGAGCTGGTCGGCCAGGGCCTGGCCTCCCTCGCCTCGGGCTTCTTCGGCGGGATGCCGGCCACGGGCGCGATCGCCCGCACTGCCGTAAACATCAGGGCCGGCGCCCAAACCCGCGCCGCCGCCGTCGTCCATGCCCTGGTGCTGCTCGCCGTCGTCTACCTCGCCACGGGACCGGTCTCCCGGATCCCGCTGGCCGCGCTGTCCGGCGTGCTGATGGTGACCGCCTTCCGGATGGTCTCGCCTGCCACGCTGCGCAGCGTCATCGGCTCCACCCGCGCGGACACCTCCACGTTCGTGGTGACGGCCGTCATCACCGTCTCCTTCGACCTGATCCAGGCCGTCGAGATCGGCATCATCGTGGCGGCGTTCTTCGCGCTGCGGTCCCTGGCGAAGGCCAGCGGCGTGCACCGCGAGGAGCTCCCCGGTCCGGCCCGCGAGGGGGACGAGCAGATCGCGCTCTTCCGGCTGGACGGCGCGCTGTTCTTCGGCGCGGCGGAGCGGATGCTCGAGCGCGTCGGTGCCATCCGCAACGTGCAGGTGGTCATCATCCGCATGTCGCAGCTGCAGATCCTCGACGCGACCGGCGCCCGGGTGGTGGCCGAGCTCGTCACCGCGCTGGAACGCCGCGGCGTCACCGTGCTCATCAAGGGCGTCCAGGAGCGGCACCTGAAACTTGCCGCGCGGGTCGGCATGCTGGAGTCGCTGCGCCACCACAAGCACCTGTTCGCCGAGCTGGCACCGGCGGTGGAGCACGCGCGCAGCCACGTGCTCCGGGCCAGGCAGGCCGCTAACGACGGCGGCGCGTCGCCTGCGCGGGGCACGTTTCCGGGCGGCGGTCCGGCGCCCGCGGCGGATGCGCCGCGCGGCAAATCCCTGCCTACAGTAGAAGGGTGAGTACCGAAGCAGTGTCCCGTCCCGCCGTCGTACGCAAGGCGAACCCGTTCCAATGGCTGGTGGCGGCGGCCAGCATCCCGATGGCCACGCTGGTGGCGCTCTGGGTGGTGGCCGGCCGGCTGCTCTTCGGCATCTCCGGGCCCATGGTCGCGATCCTCGGCTACAGCCTCGGGCCGGTGCTCTTCATCCTGCTGCTAATCGCCGGGGTTAAGACCACCGCGAACGCCCTCCGCGGGCGCCCCGCAGGCACGCCGGCGAAGACCTGCGCCCTGCTGGTGGCGGCCTGGCTGGCGGCCATCGGCTTCGGCTTCACCGTGCCGGACTTCGGCGACAACGGCGGCTCGATTATGACCGCGCTGGCAGGAGAATCCGCGCTCGGCATGTCGACCGCGCTGTGCAACCCGCTGGGCATCATCTCCGTCGGGCTCGCCATCACCGTCGCCGTGACGTCCTGGCGGGACGCGAAGTACGGGCGGCACTAGCCCCTGGTCGGGCAAAGCAAGGCACAGTCCTTTCACAGCGGGCCCATAGTCGGACTGCCTAGGGTCGAAACCAGCAGTTCGGAACAGTCCGTCACTGCACATCGGTTTATTGGGGTGGAAGACCGTGGCCAATGATGATTTTTCCTCGACAGCTATTTGCACCACGTTGGTGATCCGTGTCTGGCATGAAGCCGGCGATGACGGCTTTCGTGCCCGGATGATCATGCCTTCGTGTTCGGGCGGGGGTTCGGTGATTGAAGCGACCTCGGATCCCGGACGCGTCATGGGCGTGGCCGCTGAATGGCTTTCCGGCTTTCAGGCGGAGGCAACCGCAGCGGCCCTCCTGGACGTGGCGTTCTCCTCGGGCTCCGTTTCGACCTGACAGTCACACGGCCGCCGGCCCCTCGGGGCGTCTCCCGTGGGACGCCCGCGCCGCCTCGTAGCTGCTGTCGAAGGGCAGCGTGTCGGTCTCCAGCAGGGGGTTTGCGTCCTGCGTCGCGACCAGCTCCCGGGCCGCCTCATCCGAGTCCACGCTGGGCATGGAACCGGGCAGGTGCCGCCGCGCGGATTCCGGCAGGAAGTAGATGGTGACGGCGGCGATGGCAGACGTTGCCATGAGGTAGAAGGCAGGCATCAGATCGTTGCCCGTCGCCTGGATAAGCGAGGCGATGATGAACGGCGTGGTGCCGCCGAAGATCGCTACCGCGAAGTTGTACGCGATGCCCATGGCCGCATAGCGGTGGGCCGTGGGGAACAGGGAAGGCAGCGCCGAGGCCAGGTTGGGTACGAAGAAGGTCACGGGAAACGCGACCAGGGCCAGCCCGGCGAGCGTCGCCGGAACGGTTCCGATCGCAATCAGCAGGAAGGCCGGCAGTGACAGCACCACCGTGCTGACAGCCCCGATCCAGAGCACGGGCCGCCGCCCGATCCGGTCGGCGAGGCGTCCCGCCAGCGGGATGCACAAAGCCATGGCCACCAGGACGGGTACGGTCAGCAAGGTCCCGTGGATCTCGTCGTATCCTTTGGTGCTCGTCAAATAGGTAGGCATGTAGGACGTGAGCGCGTAGCCCACGGTGTTGCCGGCCGCCACGAGGATCATGGCCATCACGATCCTCTGCCAGTGGTTCTTGAAGATCCCCAGCGGACCCACCGCGCGAAGCTTGTCGCCGCCCTCATGGTGGGCGGCGGCCACGGCTTCGGCCTCCAGGGTCGCCTTGAACGCGGGCGACTCCTCGATCTTCATCCGGAAGTAGATGGCGATCCCGCCCAGCGGACCTGCGACCAAAAACGGGATGCGCCAGCCCCACGCCTCCATCTGCGCTTCCCCCAGGAGCAGCTGGAGGACGGACACCAGCGCAGCGCCCAGTGCAAAGCCGAGATAGCTGCCCATGTCCAGGAAGCTGACGAAGAAGCCGCGGCGGCGGTCCGGCGAGTGCTCGCACACGAAGGTAGTGGCGCCGGAGTACTCACCGCCGGTGGAAAAGCCCTGGACCAGTTTCGTGGCCACCAGCAGCACCGCGGACCAGATGCCGAGAACCTCGTACCCGGGCAGCAGGCCCACGACGAAGGTCGCCGCCGCCATCAGCAGCAGGGTCATCGCCAAGACCTTCTGCCGGCCGATCTTGTCACCCAGCCAGCCGAAGAAGATGCCGCCCAACGGCCGGGCGATGAACGTGGCGGCGAAGGTACCCAGCAGGAACAGATTCTGCACGGTCCGGTCCGCCTCGGGCAGGAACACCGGGCCCATGGTGGTGATCAGATAGCCGAACACGCCGACGTCGTACCATTCCATCGTGTTGCCCACGATGGTCCCGCCGAGCGCCTTTCGCAGGGTGCGGTGATCGACGACGTTGATGTCGGACACGCGTAGCCGCCGCTGCTGCAGATGATGTTCCGCCATAGCTCAATCGCCGCTGCCTCGGTCTCCGGGCTGGGCATGTGCCGTTCGTACCGCCGGTATCCCTGGTTGGAGAAGCCCAACTCTTCGACCATCTTCCCACCACCGATCAAGCACAACAATGATAGTGAATGCCAACACTTAGGGTGCGGCAGCCCGAATGACCCTCATGTACCGGACCAGGAGACCGCTAATGCGATGGATTGATGCCACCTTCATGCGGGGCGGGACCAGCAAGGGACTGTTCTTCCGCGAGCAGGACCTGCCGGGCCCGGGCCCCGATCGCGACCGGATCTTCCTTCTCGCGCTCGGCTCACCCGACCCCTTCGGGCGCCAACTCGACGGCATGGGCGGCGGGCTGTCCTCCCTGTCGAAGGTCGTAACGGTAGCCGTTTTGGACCGTCCCGACACCGATCTCGAGTACACGTTCGGCCAGGTCGCAGTGGATGCCCCCGTGGTCGACTACTCCGGCAACTGCGGCAACCTCTCGTCCGCCGTCGTGCCCTATGCCTTGGAGAGCGGCCTGCTTCAGCTGGCCGACGGGCCCCAGACGGTCAGCGTCTTCAATACCAACACGGCCAAAAATATCCGCGTTCATCTGCAGGTACGCCAAGGCGTGGCTGAAGTAGCCGGCGACCTTAGCCTGCCAGGCGTCGCAGGCACGGGCGCGCCCATCCAACTTGAATACCTCCAGCCGGGAGGTGCGCGCACGGGCGCGCTACTCCCCACTGCCTCCGTACGGGAGACCCTCTCCTGGGAAGGCCAGGGCTATGAGTCCTCCCTGATCGACGCAGCCAATCCAACGGTCTTCGTCCGGGCCAAGGACCTGGGCATCCTCGGCGACGAACTGCCCGATCAGCTCGATGGCGACTCCGCACTGCAAGAGCGCCTGGAAGGAATCCGCCGCTCGGGAGCCGTCGCCATGGGCATGGCCAAGGACCCGCAGTCGGCGCCGTTAGCTGTACCCAAGATCGCGCTGGTCGCCGAACCTCGCTCCGGCAAGCTGCTCGACGGGACCACCATCGACTCGGCGTCCTGCGACCTCACCATGCGCGTGATCTCCATGGGCCAAACCCACCGCGCCACCCCGGGCACCACCGCTCTTTGCGCCGCGGTCGCCGCGCAGCTTCCGCGCTCCATCGTCCACTCAGTCCTCCGGGAGGACATCGACCCTCAAGCCCTGCGTATTGCCACACCGTCCGGGGTGGTCACCGCTGGCGCCAACGTGCGCTGGTCCGCCGACGGTCTGCCAACTGCCGAGGGCGCCTCCCTCTACCGGACCGCCCGACCCCTCATGCGCGGCCAGGTGGCACTCCCGATGGAGATCAGCACCAACGCCGCGACTGGCTGATGCGTCGAGTCATTGGAAGATCTAGTAGCGGAGGAAGACCGCGTAGATGGTCATAACGACCAACGGGCCGATGAACACGACGACGAGCATGATCCATTGCCAAAGGGAGACCATGTGCCATCCATGCTCGTGATCCCCCACTGGCTCATCAGCAGGGGGCGTGGAGGAGGAATGCGTTGAGGAAGGCATGCCTGCCCCCGCTGCGGATGGCGCACGGGCTCCGGCCGCCGGAGTTACTGCTTCACCATCGTCGGGGCGGCCGGCTCCATCGAGGTTGCTCGACACATATCCACCCTCGCGCACTACCATGAATCTACGCTGAGGCGCAACTGTGAAGATGCTGGGGAGGCGCGACTCGTTCTCCCACTCCCCCCTACCGTCATCCCGGCTGCCACAGTCACCGTCTGCGATTCCTGGCTCAGCTCGTCCTGCTTATCTCGCTTTCCCCTTCCTGCGGCATAGCGCTCTCTGGGAACTCTTCCCCCGGGATCCGCGTCCGGAGCGTTCTGAACGAGCCCGCAGCGCAGGGCAGCGCCCCGCCGCCTTTTCGACGACGGGGCGCTGCCCTGTGCGTTCGGGGTTCAGTCCTCTTCTGGCGCGAGAGTGACCGTGATGCCGTCGAGGCGTTCTTCAAACCCCACCTGGCAGGAAAGACGCGAGCAGTCCTCGCGGAACCCTTCCGCGTCGACGAGCAGTTCGGCTTCGTCCTCGCTGCGTTCACCCAGGCTCGCCACGATGTCCCCGTCAAGGAAGACGTGGCAGGTGGCACAGGAGGCCGTGCCTCCGCAGGACGCCAGCACGGGCAGGTCGTTATCCCGCAGAGCCTCCATCAGGCTCTGCTCCGGCTCCCACTCGACGGCCTGCCGCTGGCCGTCACGGTCGATCACATTCAGGGTGTTGTTGCTCATCAGGAACTCTTCTCCTTGGGGATAGGGGTGCACTAGACCAGCGCCGCGCCGGCCTCGTGGATGGCCGGCGGGAAACCCGCACCGAGCACAGCGTCCTCGAGCTTCACGTCCGGGTCAGCGACGAGGGCAGGGTCCAGCAGCAAGCCGGTGGGGATCAGCTTCTTGGCGGGACGGAAGTCGGTCAGTCCCCCGATGGTGTCGACAGCGGCCAGGCGGCCATTGCGCAGGTAGACCACGGCGAACTTCCCCGTCCCGGGCTCACCGCGCACGATGACCTCGTCCTCCGGGTGCATAACGCCGGCGGTTTGGAGCCGCACATCGTGCTGGACAGTCCAGAACCAGGGCACCTCCGCCGCCTTGCCCGGGTGCTCGAGGATATCGTTGACCACGGCCTCAGCCTGCGCATTGGCATTCTGGATGGATTCCAGCCGCTGGCTCGTGCCACTGAACGTGCTCGTGTACCGGGTCACGTCCCCGGCAGCGTAGATGTGCGGGTCTGTCGTGCGGCACTGCTCGTTGACCAGGACCCCGTCCCGGCAGTCAAGGCCGGCGGCCTCTGCCAGCTCCTGGTTGGGCAGCACCCCGATGCCGGCCACGACGACGTCGGCCTCGAAGCTGCGTCCGTCCGACGTGAGGACTCGTTCGACGCCGCCGTCGCCCTGGATTTCGTTCACGGCCGCCCCGAACTCCAAACGCACGCCTCGGGAACGGTGAAGGTGTTCGAAGTAAGCAGACACCGGCGCTGAGGTCACGCGTTTCATGACCCGGTCCTGGAACTCGAGCACCGTCACGGCGCAGCCGTTCTTGACCGCCGCGGCGGCCACTTCCATCCCGATGAATCCCGCGCCGATGACCACTACTCTCGCTCCCGGGACCAGGGACTGCTTGATGGCGAGCCCGTCGCGGTAGGTTCGCAGGGCGAGCACGCCGTCGAGGTCCGCCCCGGGGATCGGCAGCTCGCGCGCCCGTGAGCCAGTGGCCAGCACCAGCCGGTAGTAGGGGCGTCGGCTGCCGTTCTTGAGCACGATGGCGCGGCCAGCCCGGTCGATCGACTCAACGGCCTGCCCGGTCACGCGCTCGATGCCCTTGGCCTCGTAGTAGCCCTCCTTGCGCAGCGGCGCAACTCGGTCCCCGGCACCGGGCGCCAGGAGGTCCTTCGACAGGGGCGGCCGTTCGTAAGGCGCGTCGTGTTGCACGTCGACCAGAGCAATCCCGCCGGCCCAGCCGCGGCTCCGCAGGCCCGCGGCGACGGCGACGCCGGCATGTCCTGCTCCGATAATGGCGATGGGATCCTTGGTGTGTTCAGTCATGGCGCTCCTCCAGGAAGACGTGCATGCGGTGGGGGCCTGCGTTGGTGAGGTTGTTGCCGCGGACGTACTCGATCTCGTGCGCCGGGTCCAGGGTGACCGAGTGCAGACGCCCGGCGAGCAGTTCGGCCGTGACCGTGGTCTCCAGCCGGGCCAGAGGTTGGCCCAGGCAGCTGTGCACACCGTGACCGAACCCCAGCGACTTGCTGTTGTCGTGGTCGATGTCGAAGATGTCGCCGTCCTCGAAGAGGTCCCGGCTGGCGGATGCGTTGAGCAGGCGCACGATGCTGCCCGCGGGGATGATCGTTCCGGCCACCTCGACCTCCTCGGTGGTGATACGGCTGGCGCGGTGGACGGCGCCGCTGTGACGGGCCAGCTCGTCCGCGAACCTGCCCGGATTATCCGGGTTCTCGCGAACCCGCCGGAGCAGGTCGGGCCGCTCGGCAAAGATGCGGAAGGCGTTCGCCAGCAGGATCGTCGTGGTGTCGTGCCCGGCGATAAAGACGAACGAACACAGCTCCTTGGCCTCCTGCTCGGTGAGGAGTCCCTCGTCCTTCCACATCCGGGCGATGTGCCCACCCATGGACGGGCTCTGCTCCGCGTAGAGGCGCTCCAGGGTGTCCTTAAGGTAGGCCCAGAACTCGTGCGCGCTGTCCTCATCGGTGCCCGTGCCCGGAGCGTTCCGCGCGAAGCGGCCGAAGTACGAGAAGGTCTCGTCGGACCAGAACTTCATCTTCTCGTAGTCCTCTGCCGGGACGTCCAGGAGTGCGGAGATCGTCGCCATGCTCAACTTGATGGCATAATCCTCTACGACCTCTCCCCCGCCTTGGGCGATGAGCTCGTCGAGGAGCTTGTTGGCGGTCTCCCGCACCCTGTCCTCGAACACTTTGATCGCCCTGGGAGTGAACGCGGTGGCCACGATCTTGCGAAGACGATTGTGGTTGGGTGCGTCAAACAAGGTCAGGAACGTCATCGGCGGCGGGGAGACCACCTCCGAAGAGAAGACCTTCGGTGCGCGGAAGGCCTTGCGCACGTCCTCGTAGCGGGAAATGAAGTAGACATCGGAGACCGGCGACCAGCACCGCAGGACCGGCGCGTTCGCGCGCATCCACGTGTAGTGCGCATAAGGATGCTCCTGGGAGCCGTCGTCCACGACCTTGAAGGGCTCCATCCCCTCAGGCCAGTCCAGTTCGTGGGAATAGGGAAGGGAGCCTTCCTCACTGCGCGGTAACGGCGTCTCGAGCGTCGTTGCTTGGGACATCATGGTCCTCTCGTCGGCTGAGGGCTCTCTCCCGCGGCAGGCCGCGGAAGTCAGGGAGCCGGGAAACAGATGAGGCATGACGGATCGGACAGACCGCATTGGCTGGCGGAACCGGCAGAACATGTCTTCCGCTCGTTCCCGTCGAACCGTGCCTCATTCCCTACAGTGAGGGGCGTCACGTCGGCACGGGAGGGTGCTTCCATTCAACGGAAGATTGGGGCGGTCAGCCTGCTTGTGAGTCGGAGGGCCGGCGCGCAGGAACAAGCGTGCGGGAAATTCCATGGGAGGCAGTGAGCAGGGCAGGGACGATCAGCCGCACCTCGGCTTGGCCCCGGGGCACTATGGCGCTGAGCGCCGCGGCGACGGTGCGCCGCGCTTCGAACACGGGAACCGCAACACCCAGCCATTCGGAACGGCCGATTCCCGGCAAGGCAACGAACCCCCTTTGCCTGATCTCGGCCAGCTGCCGGCGGATGAACCCCGGATCGGTCGGGGTTTCGTCGGTGACCTTAGTCAGCGGCCCCGACAAAAAACTCTCCTGGAACTCCGGGGAGGAATGGGCCAACAGCACCAGGCCGGAAGAACAAGCATTGAGCGGCAGGCGATCCGTAATCCGCGCTGCGTCCAGAACCGAATCAGGCGACGACATCCGCTCCACGTACAGGGCGGACTTCCCATCCAACACGGCGAGGGTGGTGTGCTGATGGACGGCCGAAAGGACATCGTCCATGAACGGCAGCGCGGCCTCCCGCACATCCATGGCCGCCAAGGACCGAGCGGAGATTTCCCACATGCGCAGTCCAATCCGCAGCTCGCCGGAGTCTGTGCGGCGAATCAACCCGTAATCCACGAGCTCCTCGACCAGCCGGTGCGCCGTGGACAAGGGCAGGTCGGCCCGAGCAGCCAGGCGCGACAACGTCATGCTCGGCCGGTCGCGGTCGAAGGAGTCCAGAACGCGGATCACCCGGCTGATCACTGAATCCCCGCTGGGAGAATTCGCCATCCTGCTCCTCCCTTTCCCGTCGAACTAGGTTCAGCCCCGGCTATCCGGGCGCAGTACGCCTCACACCGTCCATCAGCGGGCACTGGCTCCGGGCGTCGGGCATGCCGCACGCGTTCAGTAATTGCTACACGCCCTTCCGGGGGATCCCGTGTCGGCCGGTCGGCCCGGGCCGCGGCGTCCGCGTGAGGGAACACCTCCGATTTTACGCAGAGCGGAAACCCGGCGCGTGAGACCACGGAGGACCTGTGCGGGCAGTCGTCTCAGCCGGCGCCCTCCTCCCTTGCCGAGCCCTCGGCGAGGCCGCCCTCGATACCGCCCAGCGACACCGTCGCGCTCATGAGCGTTTCGGTCATCTGCTCCAGCACGGTCATGTCGACGTTCCCGATGGTGTCGCAGGCCCGGTGGTAGCACTCGTCGTACTGCAACCCGGCCTGCCCGCCGAACGTGCGTGCCTCCGCCTCGCTCTTGGTCCCCCCGTCGCCGGTGAACAGGCCTCCGGCCGGGATGCCGCCCCGAACGAACGCGTCGTAGTCCGAATCCTCGATAAACCCGAACGGCAGCGCCTCGACCCCCTCGGCGCGCAGGATGTCCCGGAGCACCTGTTCAACGGTGCCCGACCCCTCGGGCCCGGCCTCCTCGCTGTCCGAACCGTCGCCGTCGTACACGAATGCCACCGCGTTCGGTGAGCCCACTACATCGACGTTCAGGTACGCCACGTGGGCGGCGGCCTCCTGGCGGGACAGCTCCTCGACGTAGTGTTCCGAGCCATGCATCCCGTCCTCCTCGCCGCCCCAGAACGCGAACCGGATCCGTTCCCGCGGCACGGCGCCTTCCTCCGCGAGCCGCAGCGCGACCTCAAGCACCGCGGCCACCCCGCTGCCGTTGTCATTGAGCCCGGGCCCCTCCTCGACCGAGTCGAGATGTGCGCCGAGCACCAGAATGCTCCCGGAGCCGCTGCCGGTGTCGGCCAGGATGTTGAACGCGTCCACCGGGTTGCGTCGGCCGTAGCTGAACTCCTGCCGCCGCGGCTCATACCCCGCCGCACGCAGCTGCGCCTCGACGTACGCCGCGGACGCCGCGTAGCCCCCGGTGGCATCGGCCCGGTTCCCGCCGTTCGCATCCGCCGCCGCCTGCAGCGCCTCCAGATGCCGCGTCAGCCCACTGGGCTCCACCACCTCGCGCACGACAGTCGGGTCCGGTGGGGCCTCCACGACCACGGGCGGCCTCGGGTCACCCGAACATGCGGTAACGCCGCCGACCATTGCCGTGCACAGTGCAACGGCCCACAGCCGAGTGCGGCGATGAGGGTGGTTCTGGAAACGCTTTGCAGCGGATTCTGCACGTCGCATGTTGACTCCCCCAAGTCTGCGTCCTGGACGCGGGTCGGTTGTTTCGCGGACCCGGCAGCGGGGATTCCACAGCGGAACCGGCAGCCGGGGCTGTTGCTACGGATGGTGCGGACGATGGGATCTATCAGGGTTGCTTGCAATACCTCCACGGTCGGGCCGGGCCATAAGACCCTACTGTGGCCAAACTGTGAAAAAGCTATGGAACGGGACGGCACGGCTGGAACGCCATCGGTAATTGCTCGCGACGGCTGGCCGAAAGCGAGGGGACCCTCCCGCTAATCGCGGCCGGCAGCATTGAGTGGCCGGACCCCGAGGAGTAGCGTGGCCACTATCGACAACCCGTATCGTCACTGCGGAGCAATCATGGCACTCGTGAGATATCGGTTCGCTGCCTTCGCTGCGGCGCTGGTTATGAGCGTCACCAGCGGAGTCACCCCCAGCCCCGCGTTCGCCGCTCAGGCGGACCCCGTCAAGACCCCGACCGCCAGAGGCTACGGCGGCGCAGTAAGCACCGTCGACCCGGAGGCCTCAGCAGCTGCGGTTGCGGTCCTGCGCGAGGGCGGCAACGCGGCGGACGCAGCGGTAGCAGCCGCCGCGACCCTGGGCGTGACCGAACCGTACAGTGCAGGGATCGGCGGGGGCGGCTACTTCATGTTCTACAACGCGGAGACCGGAGACATCGGCACCATCGACGGCCGCGAGACCGCGCCGGCAGCGATGCCGCACGACGCATTCATCGACCCGGCGACCGGCAAGCCCTACCCCTTCACGCCGGAGCTCGTCACCAGCGGCATCTCCGTAGGTGTACCCGGCACCCCGGCCACATGGGAGAGCGCGCTGGACCAGTGGGGAACCCTGACCCTGGACGAGGCGCTCGAACCTGCCATCGAGGTCGCCAACCGGGGCTTCGTCGTCGATGAAACGTTCCGCCAGCAGACCCTGGACAACAAGCTGCGCTTCGCGGCTTTCACGTCGACGAGCAGTCTGTTCCTCCCGGGCGGCGACGCACCAGCCGTCGGCAGCGTCTTCCGCAACCGCGACCTCGCCAAGACGTACCGGCTCCTGGCGAAGCAAGGCACGGATGCCTTCTACGGCGGACGGCTCGCGGAGCAAATTGCGGCCACCGTGCAGGATCCGCCCAAGACACCCACCACCACTCTGCCCGTACCGGCCGGCCACATGACAACGGCAGACCTCGCCGCCTACCGCGCCCTGGACCAGGATCCGACGCACGTGGACTACCGGGGCCTGGATGTCTACGGCATGGCACCGTCGAGCAGCGGAGGCACCACCGTCGGCGAGGCGCTGAACATGCTGGACACGTTCAACCTCTCCGGGATGTCCGCGCCCGACGCCCTGCACCACTACCTTGAGGCCAGCGCGCTGGCCTTCGCCGACCGAGGCAAGTACGTTGGCGACCCCGCGTTCGTCGACGTCCCCGCCGACGAGCTCACGGATCCCGTGTTCGGCAAGGAGCGCGCGTGCCGGATCGACCCGCAGCGGGCGGCCGAGAAGCCCGTCGCGCCCGGGGATGTCTCCTCGTACGACGGCGTGTGCCCGGCTTCAGCGGCGGCACCGGCCAGCGAGAGCGATACCGAGAACATCTCCACGACCAACCTGACGGTCTCGGACAAGTGGGGCAACGTGGTCGAGTACACGCTCACGATCGAACAGACCGGCGGATCCGGCATCGTGGTACCCGGCCGCGGCTTCCTGCTCAACAACGAGCTGACTGACTTCTCCACCGTGTACGACCCCGCCGATCCGAACCGGATCGACCCCGGGAAGCGCCCTCGCTCTTCCATGTCGCCGACCATCATCCTCAAGGACGGCGAGCCCTTCCTCGCGCTCGGTTCGCCGGGCGGCTCGACGATCATCACCACCGTCCTGCAGACGATCCTGAACCGCGTGGACCTGAACATGAACATCTCGGACTCGATCGCGGCGCCGCGTGCTTCCCAGCGCAACACCCCCGACGTCAGCGCTGAACCGGAGTTCATCGACGCTTATGGAGACCAACTGGCAGCCTACGGCCACAAGCTCACCCCTGCCGGGGACAAATTCAGCTCCGCGGCAGAGATCGGCGCAGCGACCGCCATCGAGTTCAACCCCGACGGCAGCACCACCGCCGCCGCTGAGCCCCGCAGGCGCGGCGGCGGATCGGCAATGGTCCTCAGACCGGCGCACTGAGCAGCCAGACAACCCCGAAAGCACTGCGAGGCGCCGGGCCGAAGGGCCGCTGCCGACGCGGCAGATCCTGATTCGGCCCCTCTTTCGGAATTCGGTGCCTGAATTCGGCGTCTAGCGCATGACACGTTCGACGACCGCGATCGTCCAGCCGCTGCGGGACTGCACGTAGAGCAGGTAGTCGCCGGGCCGGACTCTGATCGTGACCGTTCCGGCGGCCGATTCGATCGAGGAGATGACAGGTTTCGATCCGTCGGGCACGATCGCCGTCCCGGCGGGAAGCAGGTACACGAACGCTGCATCGTCAAAGGTGAATTTGAAAGTGAGCGCGTCGCCGGCGACGATGAACGGCGACGTCGGCCCTTCGCCTTTGTCTGCGAACCGTGCCACCGGCTCCCAGACAGGCCTCGGCGAATGCACTGCCGAAACCGTTAGCCGGCCTGCCGCTGCAAAAAGTTCCTGGACGCCGGGCGCCACAGCCGACGCTACAACGGTACCCGCACCGGCGATGACTGTCAGGGAGACGCCCGTGGCCAGGAGCCGCTGGAAGGGTCTCCCCTTCAGCGGATGCCCCCTGCCGTCGACGGCATATCCGGTGGCGACCGCGAGCAGATCCCAAGCCCACCAGAGCCCGGCACCCCCCAGGGTGACCAGCTTCAGTATCCCGGTGGCCAGACAGCCGCGGTGCAAGCGATCGACACCAAAGGCGCCCAGGAACAGGGCCAGCAGCCAGTTGAGCCTAAAGTCCATCAGCTCGGGCAGGCCTACCGGGAACGGCCCGGCTTCACCCGCGGTGGAGCGGTCCGCTTGCGCTTGTGAAAGTCCCCTCTGGTTGCGGCTTGGTTGCGTCGGCCGGGCCGGTCCACGGGCCAGGTGCAGGTTCCCGCGGGAGGACAACATGTCAGCCATCCAAAGGAAAATCGGCTTGGATGAGAACAGTCTCAGCCCCGGCGGCACAACCGTCAATAGGGCAAAAGTCTCCCGGGGGCCGGGCAGCCGCGCCAGGAGGCAATCTGATGCCAGGTAACTGGACCGTGCCAAACCCCATTGCTACGCAGGCAAGGACATCCCCATAGTACGGGGATTGACTTTTCCCCTAAACGGGGGACTGACGTTTTCACAAGACTGACCGGCGATCCTCTTGATGTGGCCAAGAAGGTTGCCGACACTCGCAATTGGGTGCAAGGCCACAAGCCGGACCCGGTTCGTCTTACGCCCCCAGGCGATACCGGGCCCGGCTATCCTGCAGCACCGCTTTTGGCATGGTCCAAATCGGTGTGCGCGCTCTCCAGCACAGAGGCGCTCAGAATCAAGGAATGGCCCCTGGTGCGGCCCCTGCGAAGAGAACCTCAGAGACCGGACAGGCTCCGGCCAAGATCGACGTTGCCAAAGTCAAGAATGGCACCGATCAGCAGCAGGAGAAGGCTCAACCAGACTCCCCCCATGGCCACGTGGTCGGGTGCTCCCCAACTGCCGCCTGCCCCTGACGCCCCGTTGGCTCCTGCCCGCATTCGGCGGCGTGCCCGCCACATTGCGAAGCCCGTGAACAGGACAAAGGCCACACCCCACCAGGCCCAGCCCGGCATGGCTGCCGCTGCCCCTAGCATGACCGGCCCGTAACGCGAGACCCGTTCCACATGTATCCCCTCATAATGTGCCTCCCCCTGAGTGCGCGTTGTCCGTCAGAGGTAGCAACGTCCGCGTTATTGGGGTGTTACCGCGCCACGCTCCAGGCCTCCCGCGGCCGGCACGAACAGGTCCTGTGGGCCGCCGGGCTCACTGCGTTTCTGTTGCCAAGCGCTGTCCGAAGCCCCGCCACCGTGTTCGACTACAGTTAGCGACATCGCGTAGACGGACTCCCGGGGAGGGCACCATGGCAGAGACGCCGCATAAGCGCCCTCCCACGGCACAGGCCTTTGTACTGGCGGAACTGCGGCGCATGATCATCGCCGGGGAGCTGGAGCCGGGCCAGCCGCTCCGGCAGGATGCCCTCGCGGACCGGCTCGGGGTCAGCCGCGTGCCCCTCCGCGAGGCCTTCAAGATCCTGGAGGGTGAGGGCCAGATCGTCTACGAGCCGCACCGCGGCTTCAAAGTCGCCCGGCTGTCCCTCGAGGATCTGCTCGAGGTGTACCGCATCCGGCAACTGCTGGAGACCGAAGCCGCACACGCCGCCGTCGAACGGGCCGGAGGTGAGGTCCTGGAGGAGATGAAGGAGGCGGCCAAGGCGGTGGAACGCGCGGCCGAGGCCACCGACATCCTGGCCATGACCGAGGCAAACCGCCGCTTCCACTTCGTGCTGCTCTCCGGCGCCCGGATGCCCCGGCTGGAGCGGCTCATCCAGGTCCTGTGGGACGCCACGGACACCTACCGCTTCATCTACTACGGCGTCCCGGCCAACCGGCAGCGCGTGGAAGAAGAGCACAATCTCATCATCGAGGCGTTCGCCGACCGGGATGCCGAGCGGCTGGTCAAGAACCTGAACCAGCACCGCGACCACGCCGTCGACGCGCTGCGGACCTTCCTCGACCGGCAGTAGCCGTTTCCCCATTCCCTTCCCGGCCCGCAGCCGCGCCTCCCGCGGCTGCGGAATTCTGCGGCCACGAGCCTGTGCCTGCCGGACCGAAATGAAGGCTTTGCTAAACGTTTATGTGACGGGGGTTACAGTTTCCTTGGATTTTGTATACAGTCTCCAATGTCACCGAGGAACGAGACGTGCTGGAGCGCGGCCCGCCGGCCAAACCAGCCGTATGACCGAAGGGGAACGCCGTGGAGAGCTGGCTGGGCTTAGCGGACCGGCGCGTGCTGGTCGCCGGAGGCGGAGGCATCGGCGCGGCCTGCGCGGCGGCGTTCACTGCCGCCGGTGCCAGGGTCGCCGTCGCCGACCTGGACCCGGTCCGGCTCGCCGGGCAGGAGCGCCCGCTGGTCGCGGACTTCTCCACCACCCAGGGCTGCGAAGACGCGGTCGCCCGCACGGTCGACGCCCTCGGCGGGCTGGACATCCTGGTCCATGCGGTCGGCGTCAACCAGCGCGTTCCGGTCCTGGACACTACCGACGACGACTGGGACCGCATCGTCGACATCAACCTATCCAGCGCCTTCCGCCTCGGCCGGGCCGCCGGACGGCACATGGTCGACGCCGGGTGGGGCCGGCAGGTGTATTGCTCCTCCGTGTCGGGCCTGCTGGCCCACCCGAACCACGGACCGTACGCGGCGAGCAAGGGCGGCATCAACCAGCTGCTGCGCGTGATGGCCCGCGAGTGGGCGCCCCGCGGCGTCACGGTCAACGCCATCGCGCCCGGCTACACCGAAACGGACCTCACGCGAGCGCACCTGGACAAGCCCGGCGTGCGCGAGCACTACACCTCGCTGGTCCCGGCCGGCCGGCTCGGTTCGGTCGGCGACCTCACCGGACCTGTCCTTTTCCTGGCCTCCGACCAGGCCGCCTTCGTGACCGGCCACGTCATGTATGTGGACGGAGGGCGGACCCTTGTCTGACCGCTTCCCGCTGCTGAAGCCGGATGCCATGGATCCGGAGCAGCGCAGCCTGTACGCGGAGATTACCGCGCCGCCGCGGGCCGACGGGCCCTTCCGGATCCGGCACGACGACGGCACGCTGGCCGGGCCGTTCAACGCGCTCCTGCACGCTCCCGCCATCGGGCAGGCGGTGCAGCAGCTGGGGGCGGCGCTCCGCTTCGGCGGAGCCCTCCCCGACCGCACCCGCGAACTCGCCATCTGTGCCGTCGCGGCCGCGCTGGACGCCGGCTACGAGTGGTACGCGCACAGCCGGGTGGCCCGCAGCGTGGGAGTCACGGACGCCGAACTCGGCCAGGTCCGCATTGGCGCGCTGCCGGACACCGCCAGCGACGACGAGGCAGCGGCGCTGCTGCTCACCCGCGAGCTGGTCGCCGAGGCCGGCGTGTCCGACCGCACCCATGCCCGGGCCCTGCAACAGCTCGGCCACCCCGGAATCACCGAGCTGACGGTGCTCGTGGGGTACTACCGGACCCTCGCCGGGCTGCTCGCCGCCGGTGACGTCCCCGCCCCGGACGAATAGGCGCCGACCGCACCGCCACCCCCTCTCACTCGCAGCATCACTCGCACCAGCAAAGGGAGAAAACCATGCCCAGCACCTCGACCAAGGCCCGCCGCGCGCGCCTCCTCGCCGCCGCCGCCGTCATCCCGGCGCTGTTCCTCAGCGCCTGCGGCAGCCCGGTTGCCGAAGGCGGCGGAGCCGGCGCCGTGGATGGCAGCGGCGGCACCCTGTCCATCGCCACCGGCGGCACCGGCGGCGTCTACTACCCGCTGGGCGGCGGGTTCGCCACCGTCATCCGCGAAAACGTCGACGGCTACGACGCCACCGTCCAGGAGACCAACGCCTCCGTCGACAACATGCTGCTCCTCAAGAGCGGCGCGGCGCAGCTCGCGTTCTCCGTCGGCGACGTCGCGGCCGACGCCGTCGAAGGGGTCGGCGATTTCGAGGGCGATCCCCTCGACGTCTGCTCGCTCGGCAACGTCTACCACAACTTCCTGCAGCCGGTGACGGTCAAGGACACCGGGATCGGGAGCGTCGAGGACATGAAGGGCAAGGTCGTCTCCGTCGGCGCACCAGGCTCCGCCACCGAAGTGGCCGCGGTCCGTACCCTCGAAGCCGCGGGCCTCGACCCCAAGAAGGACATCGACCGGCGCCAGCTGGGTGTCGCCGAGACGGTGGCCGCCCTGCGGGACGGCACCATCGACGCCGGCTTCTGGTCGGGCGGCCTGCCCACGGGCGCACTGATCGACCTCGCCGCGGACGGTGACATGGTCCTCATCCCGATCGGCGAGTATGCCGCGCCGCTGGCCGGGAAGTACGGGACCTACTACGTCGAGGACGATATCCCCGCCGGCACCTACGAGGGCCAGGACAAGGCAATCCCGGTCGTGGCCTCGCCGAACGTCCTCGTGGCCTCCAAGCAGATGGATGAGCAACTGCAGCAGGACATCACGGCCGCCCTCTTCGACAAGAAGGAACAGCTCGTCCAGGTCCACCCCGCCGCGGCGGAGCTGGACCCGGCAACCGCCGGCGAGTTGCAGTTCATCGAGACCTGCGCCGGCTCGAAGAAGTACTTCGACGGAGCCGGAAGCTAACAGCCGATGCGCCGCCCGCTCGCCGTCGTCGTCGCCGCCTTGGTGTGCCTTGGCACACTGGGTGCGGTGTCGGCCGCCGCTCTCGCCGCTGCCTCCGGGCACGGCGGAACCGGGGGCCGCAGCCTGGTGGTCAGGAACGACGACGGCGAGCTGGCCCGGGTGCCTTTGGGCGCGGATACCTTCGCCGTGAGCTACCGCAATTCGATTTACGGAACCGTGGCCGAGGAGCGCTACGTCGTGCAGGCCGACGGCAGCTACCGGCTGGCGGAAATCGCGGCGGACCAGCTGGCCGTCCTCGAGGAGTACTACGGCGTCCCGGGAGCACCGGTTGCCGCCGGCCCGAACGACCGCCGCAATTTCGTGGTCCCGCCGGCACCCTCGCGCCCGGCGGTCTTCGAGACGCTCTCCATCGCTGCCACCGACCTGGGGCAGCGCACCCTTTATGTCCCCGGCGAGCCGCCCCTGGACCTGTGGCGCCTGGCCGGGGACGACGATCCATACGTTGAGCTAGATATCAAGGAGACCCCATGACCGAGCGACTCGACGGCAATGGCGCCGTGACCGCCCGCGCGCTGCCGCCGGAGGGCCGGAAGCAGGGCCACCACCCGGCCGAGGCGCCGGCTTCGAAGGACGACCTCGGCGTCATCCAAGCGCCGAAGGGCACCTTCGACCCCGGCAAGGACTCGATCGACGAAGAGGCCCTGATCGCCGAGTTCGAGGCGGAAAAGCCGGCCAGGCACCTGAGCGGCAAGCCCGCGCTGATCGTGCAGGTGATGGGCGTGGCGCTCTCACTGTTCGCCCTCTACTGGGTGTTCAACCCCATGCCTACCCAGTTCTACCTGCCGGCCTTCCTGATGCTCGGCCTGTCGCTGACCTTCCTGGTCTACCGCGGCTGGGGCCGGTCCGAACGGGCGAAGGAGTCCGGCCGGGCGGACAACCCGCACGTCGTGGACTGGGTGCTCGCCGTCATCGCCATCGTCCCGTTCATGTACATCATCTCGGACTGGGACGGCTTCTTCCGGCGGGCGATCATCCCCACCTACCTCGACCTGATCATGGGCACCATCGCCATCCTGCTCGTGCTCGAGGCGTGCCGGCGGACGGTCGGCATCCTGGTACCCGCCGTGGTGCTGTTCTTCTTCGCCTACGCCTACTTCGGCCCGTACTTCCCGGACCCGTTCCAGACCTCGCCGTTCGGCTGGATCCGGCTGGTGGGCCACAACGTCATGGGCACCCAGGGCATCTTCGGCGTCCCGACGGAGGTGGCGGCGACCTACATCATCCTGTTCACGATCTACGGCGCGGTGCTCGGCGCTTCCGGTGCCACAAAGTTCTTCATCGATCTGTCCTTCTCGGCCTTCGGCCAGTCCCGCTCCGGTCCCGGCCGCACGGTGACCATGGCCGGTTTCCTGCTCGGCACGGTCTCCGGCTCGGGCGTCGCCACCACCGTCACCCTCGGCGGCATCTCCTGGCCGCTGCTGCGCAAGGCCGGCTATCCCAAGGAGCACGGCGGCGCCGTGCTGGCGGCCGCCGGCATCGGCGCCATCATGTCGCCGCCCACCCTGGGCGCCGCGGCGTTCATCATCGCGGCCCTGCTGAACGTATCCTACCTCGAGGTGCTGATCTGGGCCACCATCCCGACGCTGCTCTACTACCTGGGCATCATCCTGGCCATCGAGATGGACGCCCGCCGGTTCAAGACGAAGCCCGTCGAGTTCGAGGCCAAGCCGGTGGGCAGACTGCTGCTGCGCTTCGGCTACCACTTCAGCTCCCTCGCCGCGATCGTCGTGTTCATGGCGATGGGCATGACCCCGTTCCGCGCCGTCGTGTACGCGACCGCCCTCGCCTTCGTGCTCAGCTTCTTCGACCGCCAGTCGTGGATGACGCCGAGGCGGATCTGGGACGCGCTGGCCACCGGCGCCACCGGCGCCCTGTCCGTCATCCCGGTGATGGCCGCGGCGGGCCTGATCGTCGGCGTCATGACGCTGACCGGGCTCGGCCTGAAGCTCGCCAACATCATCGTGGACTTCGCCGGCGGCAGCCTGTTCCTGACGGCGCTGTTCTCCGCGATCTCGGTGATCCTGCTCGGCCTGGCCGTGCCCGTCACCGCGAGCTTCATCATCTCGTGGGTGATCATCGGTCCCGCCCTCCAGGACGTCGGCGTCCCGGCGTTCGCCGCGGCGATGTTCATCTTCTACTACTCGGTGCTGAGCGAGGTCTCGCCCCCGACCGCGCTCTCGCCGTTCGCGGCGTCGGCCATCACCGGCGGCAAGCCCATCCCAACGATGTGGCTGACCTGGCGCTACACGCTCTCGGCCTTCCTCGTCCCGTTCATCTTCGTGCTGTCGGGGCCTGGCATCGGCCTGCTGATGCAGGGCGGCGTCCTGACCGTCCTGCTGGCGCTGGCCGTCTCGGCGGTCGCGGTGGCGGCGCTGGCGGTGGCGACCGGGGGCTGGATCATCGGGCCGGCGACCTGGCTCGAACGCGCGGTCATCGGCCTCGGCTCGCTGCCGCTGCTGGTCATGGAGCCCATGTACCTGGCCATCGGCGCCGCCGTGGTTGCCGCCGGCCTCCTGCTCCACGTCGTCCGCATCAGGCGCCACTCAAAGAGCTTGGCGGCGCCGGAGGCGGTCCGGTGACGGGGCAGCGCTACGCCGTCATCGGCGGCGGCATCCTCGGTGCGGCGGTCGCGCGCCGGCTGCTGTCCGTGCAGCCGGATGCCCGGGTCACGGTGCTCGAAAAGGAGCCGGCACTGGCGTCGCACCAGACCGGCCGGAACAGCGGCGTCGTCCACGCCGGGCTCTACTACACCCCGGGATCGCTCAAGGCCCGGCTGTGCCGCCGCGGGGTCGGGCTGCTGCAGGAGTACTGCGGCGGGCGCGGGCTCGCCTATGACGAATGCGGCAAGGTCCTGGTGGCGCGGGACAGCGTCGAGGAGTCGCGGCTGGGCGACATCCTGGCCCGCGCCCAGGCCAACGGCGTCCCGGGTGTCCGGATCATCGACCGCGATGAACTGCGCGCGCTCGAGCCGCACGTCGAGGGCACCTCCGGCCTGCATTCGCCGCACACCGCGATCGTAGACTACGGCGCCGTCACCCGGGCACTGGCCGAGGATGTGGCCGCCGCGGGCGGCACCGTCACGACCTCGTTCGAGGTCACTGGGCTGGCCCGCCGCGGCGGCGAGACCCTGGTGACCGGCCGCCGCCAGGGCTCGGAAACCACCGAGGCGTTCGACGCCGTCATCGTCTGCGCGGGCCTGCACGCCGACCGCGTGGCAAAACTCGCCGGGGACGACGACGACCCGAAGATCGTGCCGTTCCGCGGCGAGTACTACCTGCTCCGTCCGGAAAGGCGGAACCTGGTGAAGGGCCTGGTCTATCCCGTGCCGGACCCCAGGTACCCGTTCCTCGGTGTCCACCTGACCCCGCGCGTGGACGGCGAGGTGATGGTGGGCCCCAACGCGGTCCTCGCCCTGGCCCGCGAAGGCTACGGCTGGACCACCTTCTCCGCCCGCGACCTGGCCGATGCCCTCGCCTGGCCCGGTTTCCGCGCCTTCGCGAAGAAGCACTGGCGCACCGGCGCTACCGAGATGCTCGGCTCGCTGAGCAAGCGGAAGTTCGTCGCCGAAGCCCGCAAATACGTGCCGGAGCTGACCATCGACGACGTCGTTCCCGGCCCGTCCGGCATCCGCGCCCAGGCGCTGGGCCGGGACGGCTCGCTGGTGGACGACTTCCGCATCACCCGGCACGGGTCAGTGCTCAGCGTCCGCAACGCCCCCTCCCCCGCAGCCACGTCTTCCCTGGCCATCGCCGAGCACATCGTCGCCCTGGCCCTCGACCGAAAGGACACTCCCACGCCATGAGTACCCAACGCTTCGCCCGCGGCCTGTGGGGCGTGCTCGCGACCCCATTCACCGGGTTCGAGTACGCCCTGGACGCCGAATCGCTGCGCCGCGAGGTCCGGCTCTACCGGAAGATTCCGGCCACCGGCCTGGTAGTGCTCGGCGTCTTCGGCGAAGGCGCCGCCCTGGACACCGCCGAACAGTCCGTGGCCGTCCGCACCGTGGCAGAGGAGGCCGGGGAGATGCCGCTGGTCGTCGGGCTGTCCGCCCGCACCACCAACGTGGCACTCGAGCAGGCCCGCACCGCGGTCGACGCGGCCGGCGGCAACCTCGCCGCCCTCATGGTGCAGGCCAACACCCCGGACCCGGAAGCCCTCAGCACCCACCTCGCCGCCATCCACCGGGCCACCGGCGCCGGCATCGTGCTGCAGGACTACCCGGTGGCCTCGGGCGTGAAGGTCAGCACCGCGCAGCTCCTGGACGTGATCCGGCAGTGCCCGTTCATCGTTGCAGTCAAGTCCGAGGCGCCGCCGACCGCCGCCGCCATCGCCAAGCTCACCGCCGCCATCGACATCCCGGTGTTCGGCGGGCTCGGCGGCGTCGGACTGATCGACGAACTCGCCGCCGGCGCCGCCGGCGCCATGACCGGATTCTCCCACCCGGAGGCGCTGCAGCTGGCCATCACCGCGTACGAAGACGGCGGCTTCAGGGCCGCCCGCGACGTGTTCGCGCCGTGGCTGCCGCTGGCCAACTTCGAGGGCCAGCCCGGCGTCGGCCTGGCGCTGCGCAAGGAGATCCTCAAGCGCCGCGGCGTCATCGCCGAAGCGCTCGTGCGCCCGCCGGCCCCCACCCTGCCCGCGGAGCTGGCCGACATGATCGACGCCCACCTCGACGCCGTGAAGGAGCTTGCCTGATGGATACCGGACTCAAGGGAAAGAACGTGCTGGTGCCGGGGTCAAGCTCCGGAATCGGCCTGGCCATCGCGCAGGCGCTGGCCGAGGAGGGCGCCAACCTGGTGCTCGCCGCCCGCCGCGGGGACGTGGTGCAGGCCGAGGCCGCGAAACTGCCCTCCGCCGCCGGCATCGGCCTCGACCTCAACGCCGACGGCGCGCCGGCCGCACTGGTGGAGGCGGCGGAGAAGGCCTTCGGGCCCATCGACGTGCTGGTCCTCAACGGCGGCGGCCCGCCCCCGGGCGGCGCGGCGGACGTCACCGACGAGCAGGCCCTCGCCGCGGCCCACCAACTGCTGCTCCAGCACATCCGGCTCACCAGCCTGGTGCTCCCCGGCATGCGCGAACGCGGCTGGGGGCGGATCGTGGCCGTCGGCTCCAGCGGCGTGCAGCAGCCGCTGCCCAACCTGGCGCTGTCCAACATCGGCCGCGCCGGGCTGGCCGGCTACCTCAAGACCCTCGCCGCCGAGGTGGCCGCGGACGGCGTGACCGTCAACATGGTGCTGCCGGGCAGGATCGACACCGACCGGGTGGCCTCCCTCGACGCGGCGGCGGCGAAGCGCACCGGAAGCACCCCCGAGGAGGCGCGCCGGTCCTCCGAGGCAGGCATTCCCGCGGGCCGCTACGGCAAGCCAGAGGAATTCGCCGCCGTCGTCGCGTTCCTCGCCGGCACGCCCGCCGCCTACGTCACCGGGGAGCAGATCCGGGTCGACGGCGGCATGGTCCGCTCCTACTGATTCCGCGCCCATCGGCTCCTGGCCGCATCCATGAAAGGGAACCATGAACCACACCCTGCACCTGTGCTCGGTCCGCGCTGACGCGGAGGAGCTTGCCGCCGTCGTCCATCCCCGGCGCGGTCTGGCCCTGGTCCGCGACCTGCTGCCGGACTTCACCGGCGACATCCGGCAGGTCCTCGCCGAAGACCTGCTGGAACGGCTGGAAAAACTCGCGGAAGCGGCCGACGACGGCGTGTTCCGGGATTCGGACAGCGTCACCTACGGCGCGCCCTACCGGCATCCGCGCATGCTGTGGGGCATCGGCCTGAACTACGTGGAGCACGCGTCCGACCTGTCCGAGGGCGTGCCGGAAGAGCCGGCATCGTTCATCAAGGGCGACCACACGGTGATCGGCCCGGGCGAGGACATCCCCATCCCGGCGCAGAGCGGGCGCACCACCACGGAGGCGGAGGTCGCCGTCGTCATCGGGCGGTACTGCCGCAATGTGGAGGTGGAGGACGCGCTCGACTACGTGGCCGGCGTCGTCCCCGTGCTGGACCAGACGGCGGAGGACATCCTGCAGCGCAACCCGCGGTTCCTCACCCGCTCGAAAAACTTCCCCGGGTTCTTCTCCTTCGGTCCGCGGATCGTGCCGCTGGCCGAGGCGGTCGGTGCCGGCACGCTGGCGGACATGCAGGTGTCTACGGTGGTCAACGGCGAGGTGCGGCGCACCAACACGGTCTCGCACATGCGCTACAGCCCCGAGTACCTGATCAGCTTCCACAGCAAGGTGATGCCGCTGTACCCGGGGGACATCATTTCCACCGGAACGCCCGGGGCCATCCACGTGCGGCCGGGGGACACGGCGGAGGCGCGCGTGTCCGGCGTGGGCACGCTCAGCAATCCGGTCACCGCGGGCGGCTAAGCGGGTTCGGCGCCCGGCCGGTCGCGGCCGGTTCCTCCCGGTCCTCCCCGGCGCCTACCGTCCTCGTCAGGGGCGGCGGGAGCCGGCGGCCCGGTCCAGCAGCTGCGCGAGGTGGATGCCCCGGCGGTCGGTGAGGTCCTCCAGCTGGGTGCGGCAGGAGTAGCCGTCGGCTAGGACCACGGCGTCCGGCTCCGCGGCGCGCACGGCCGGCAGGAGCTGCTGCCCGGCGACGGCGACCGAGACCTCGTAGTGGCCGCGCTCCACGCCGAAGTTGCCCGCGAGGCCGCAGCAGCCGCCCAGCTTCCGCACGCTAGCTCCCGCGCCTTCCAGCAGGGCGGCGTCCGGGCTCCAGCCCATGACCGCGTGGTGGTGGCAGTGCGGCTGGGCAACCACCGTGGTGCCGGACAACGACGGCGGCACGTAGCCGGGCGTCTTCGCCAGCAGTTCCGCGAGGGTGTGGGTGGCGGCGGCCACCGGCGCGGCGCCGGGGCCGGCCAGCTCGACGGCATCGGCGCGCAGCACCCCCGTGCAGGACGGCTCGAGCCCCACGATCGGGATCCCCTCCGCGGCGTAGCCGGCCAGCGCCTCGACGGAGGACCGGAGGATCTTCCGTGCGGTATCGAGCTGGCCCGTGGAGATCCAGGTCAGCCCGCAGCACACCGGCCGGTCCGGAACGCGGACGCGGTAGCCGGCCGCCTCCAGCACGCGCACGGCCGCCTTGCCGGTGTCCGGGGAGAAGTAGTTGGTGAAGGAGTCCGCCCAGAGCAGCACCTGCGGCCGGTCCTCCGGGGCGCCGGCTGCCGGCGCGGGGCGTGAGCGGAACCAGTCCTGGAACGTCCGTGGAGCGAAGGCCGGGATCTTCCGCCGCCGGTCGACGCCGGCCAGCCGCAGGGCCAGCTGCCGGATCCCGGGCAGGCGCATCAGGAAGTTCACCGGCCGGGGAGCGGCGGAGGCCAGCCTCGCCCAGCGGGGCAGCCAGCCGAGCGAATAGTGGGATGCCGGACGCAGCCTTCCCTTGTAGCTCTGGTGCAGCACCTCGGCCTTGTAGGCGGCCATGTCGATGCCCGTGGGGCAGTCCGACGCGCACCCCTTGCAGGAGAGGCACAGGTCGAGCGCCTCGTGGACCTCCGGCGCCCGCCAGTTCGGCGGCCCGCCCTTCGCTCCGCCGGTGACGCTGCCGTTGATCATCTCCTGCAGGGCGCGGGCCCGGCCGCGGGTCGAGTCCTTCTCCTCGCGCGTCGCGGCGTAGGACGGGCACATCACCGTCCGGCTGTCCGGGTTCGCCACGCGGCACTGCCCCACCCCGGTGCAGCGGTGCACCGCCTGGCTGAAATCGCCGCCGTCGTGCAGGTAGCCGAACGCGAGCCCGGACCGCAGCGGCCCTGCCTCGGCCACCCGGACGTTGGCGTCCAGCGGCTCGGGATCGACCAGGACGCCGGGGTTCAGGACGTTGTCCGGGTCCATGATGCCCTTGACCTTGCGGAACAGCGCGAGCGCCGCCGGCGAGTACATGTACGGCAGCAGCTCGCTGCGCGCGCGCCCGTCGCCGTGCTCGCCGGACAGCGAACCGCCGTAGCTAGCCACCAGCTTCGCCGCGTCGGTGAGGAAGGACCGGAAAGCCGCCGTGCCGCCGTCGTACTGGAACGGGAAGTCGAGGCGCACATGCACGCAGCCGTCGCCGAAGTGCCCGAACGGGAACCCGGTGAGGTTGTGGGCGAGCAGCAGCGCATCGAAGTCCCGGAGGTAGTCGCCCAGCCGCTCCGGGGGCACGGCGGCGTCCTCCCAGCCGGCGTGGGCGGGCGACCCGGCCGGCGAGCGCCCGGCCAGCCCGCCGCCGTCCTCGCGGATCCGCCAGAGCGCGGCGGCCTGCAGCGGATCGGTGACGATGCGGGACCAGCGGGCGGCGCCGATACGGCCGACGCGGGCCGCCCGGTCGGCGACCTCGAGGGCGTCCTCGCCGGAGACCTCGACGAACAGCCAGGCCGCGCCGCCGGGCAGTTCGGGCACGGCCTGCGGGCCCTTCCGGGTCCGGACCACCTCGACGATCCTCGAGTCCAGGCCCTCGCAGGCGGTAGGGGTGAAGGGCAGCACCGCGGGAACCGCGTCGCCGGCCTCCCCGATGGTTTCGAACCCGAGCACCACCATGGTCTTGTGCGGCGCGTCGGTGACCAGCCGGATCCCCGCCTCCAGCACGACGGCGAGGGTCCCTTCGCTGCCGACCAGCGCGCGCAGGAGGTCGAAGCCGCGCTCGGGCAGCAGGTGCTCCAGCGAGTAGCCGGAGACCTGCCGTCCGAACCGGCCCAGTTCGGTGCGGATGGTGCCGAGCTCCGCGTCGACCAGCGAGCGCAGGGCGTCCCTTTCCGGCGACGGCGGCGTGCCCTCCGCGCCGAGCCGCAGCCGGGTTCCGGCGCCGGTGACGACCTCGAGATGGGTGACGTTGTCCGCCGTCCGGCCGTAGGCGAGGGCCCGGGAGCCGCACGCATTGTTGCCGATCATGCCGCCGACGGTGCAGCGGGTGTGGGTGGACGGATCCGGTCCGAACCGCAGCCCCTGGGCAAGGGCCGCCCTCTGCAGCGTCGCGTGGACGGCGCCCGGCTCCACGACGGCGGTGCGGGTTTCCGCGTCGAGTTCCAGCACCCGGTTGAGGTGGCGGCTGAAGTCGATCACGACGCCGCGGCCGATGGCGTTCCCGGCCAGCGACGTCCCGGCGCCGCGGGAGGTCAGCGGAATCCCGCGCTCCCGGCAGACCTCCAGGGTGGTGAGCACCTCGTCGAGGTGCCGGGGAAAGACCACGGCGGACGGCTGCACCCGGTAGAGCGAGGCGTCGCTCGAGTAGACCGCGCGGGTCGTGGCGTCCGCCCGCGCGTCCGCGACGCCCCTGGACTGCAGTTCGGCGACCAGGGAGCGGGGGGCCGTCAGCATAGGTGGCATGTGTCACATGTTACTGATGGGACCGCGCCGTCCGGGCCGTTCCGCGCCGCTACGGCCGGACGAATTCGCCGTCGGCCACGCGGCCGAGCAGCTCGGTGAGCAGGTCCAGGCCCGCGAGCATGTCCTCGTCGCTGGTGAGTTCCTTTTCGTTATGGCTGATGCCCTCGACGCTGGGCACGAAGAGCATGATCGTGGGGACCTTGTCCTTCATGTTCGTAGAGTCGTGCCCGGCGAGCGTGCGGACGGTGCCGTGCGGCAGGCCGAGGGCCTCGGCGCATTCGGCGGCCAGCTTCATGCCGGCCTCGTCATAGGCCTTGGAGGCCCAGACGTGCTCGGCGCCGCGCTCGATCCTCACGGCGGCGCGCTGCTCGATGGCCTGGATCCGCCGGTGCAGCTCGGCGTCCGCGGCGGCGAGGACGTCCGCGTCGGTGCTGCGCAGGTCCACCAGCAGGTTCACCCGGCTGGCCACGACCACGGGCGAGTTCGGGAACACGTTGAGCTCGCCGCAGGAGGTGATGACGGCGTGCTCGTCGGTGGAGAATTCGTCGGCAATGTCGCGGGCGGCGACCACCAGCAGCGAGGCGCCGAGCAGCGCGTCGTGGCGGTCGGCGATGACGGTGGCGCCGGTGTGGGCCTGCTCGCCGTGCACCACGAACTCGTACTTGTTGGCGCCCCAGGTGGACTCGACCAGGCCGATGGTCAGCCCCGCGTCTTCAAGCGAGCGGCCCTGCTCGATGTGGATCTCGAGGTAGGCGGCGACGTCCAGCGAGAAGTCGCCGACCGTCCCGATGGCCTCCAGCGCCTGGCGCACGGTGGTCCCGTGCGGGTCCGTGGTGGCCAGCACCTGCTCCGCGGGAAGCTTGCCGGTAAAGACCGAGCTGCCCATCATGGACGGCTTGAAGCGGCAGCCCTCCTCGTTGAACCAATTGACGACGGCGATGTTGAATTGCGCGGTTTCGTCGCCCTGGGTGAAGCGTTCCTTGAGCCGGATGGCGGCGTGGGCTCCGGCGAGCACGCCGTAGGCCCCGTCGAATCGGCCGCCGAGCGGCTGCGAGTCCAGGTGCGAGCCGACGGCGATGTACGGGGCGCCGGGCGTGAGCTCGAGCAGCGCGAACTGGTTGCCGACGGCGTCGTAGCGGACCTCGAAGCCGTGGCCTTCGACGAGGCCGCGGAACCAGTTGCGGGTCTGTCCGTCGGCGATGGTGCCGGCCTGCCGGTCCACGCCGCCGCCGGCGGTGGCGCCGAAGGTGCTCATCGAGCGGAAGTCGGCGAGGAAGGCCTGGCGGGGGTCGACCTCGGTGCGGGCGGCTGAAGCGGCGGTGGTGGTCATGAGTCTGCTCCGATCAGTGCGGATTCGGTGATGAGGCTGTGCGTGAAGTCGCCGCCGACGATGGTGGCCAGGACCTCAAGCGCGGCAATGTCCGGCGCGTCCAGAGGGGAACCGGAGAGTACGGCGAAATCGGCCAGCTTGCCGGCGCGCAGCGTGCCCTTGTCGGCGTCCGTCCCCGTGGCGATCGCGGCCCACTCCGTGTAGCTGCGCAGCGCCTCCTCCGGGGTGAGGCCCTCGGCGGCGCCGCCGAGCAGGTGGCCTTTCTCGGTGCGCCGGTCCACGCTGGACTGCAGGGCCCTGCGAACGTTGTTGTCCGCCACCGGCAGGTCGGAGGAGCCGGCCGGCAGCACACCGGCGTCCACCAGCGAGCGGCCGCGGTAGAGCCAGCCTTCCCGCTCCGGTCCGACCAAGGCCGCCATCTGGTCGCCGAGCGGCGAGATGAAGGAGGCCTGCGGAGTCACGGCGATGCCGGCCTTCGCGACGGCGGCGACCTGGTCCGGGCGGGCGATGCCGAAGTGCTCGATCCGGTTGGGCAGCGCATTGCGTCCGTAGCGGGCCTGGCACGAGGTGATGATCTCGATGGCGAGGTCGATCGCGGCGTCCCCGATCGCGTGCAGGGCGACGGGCCAGCCGGCGCGGTAGGCGGCGTCGATGCGTTCGCGGTAGGCCTCGGGGGTGTCGAGCAGGTAGCCGGTGTTGTGCTGGTGGCCGCAGAAGTCCTCGGTGACCGCGGCGGTGGCGCCGAGCAACGAGCCGTCCATGAAAACCTTGATCGGTCCGAGCGAGAGGTGGTCGTCGCCGAAACCGGCAACCACGCCCAGGTCCAGCCCGCGGCCGGAGCCGGTCCCGTGCATGTCGCGGGCGTTGGCTTCCAGCGGCCGCAGCGCGTCCAGTGCCGGCATCAGCTGGGCCCGCGCGTGCAGCTTCCCGGCGCGGCGGGCGACCTGGTAGGCCTGCACTTCCACTGGGCTGTGCCCGATCCAGCCGCCGCCGATCCCGGCCTCGGTGAAGCTGGTGATGCCCTCGGCGGCGTACCGAGCGGTCGCGGCGTCCAGCGCGTCCACGATCTGCTCCACCGGATACGGCAGCAGCAGGTTCTGGACCAGGGCCTGCGCGGATTCCTCCACTATGCCCGTGGGGTAGCCGTCCTCGCCGCGGAGGACGGCGCCGCCCGTCGGGTTGCCGAAGCCGGGCTCGAAGACCCCGGCCAGCCGCAGCGTCGCGGTGTTGGTGATGGACAGGTGGCCGGACGTGTGCCGCAGGTAGAGCGGCCGGTCCCCGGTGATCGCGTCCAGCCGCCGGATGTCCGGGAAGGCGCCGCCGTGGTGCTTCTGGTTGAACCCGGTGCCCTGGACCCAGCGGCCCGGCTCCCCGGCCAGCCGCTCCGCCTCCGCTTCGAGCAGCGCGTAGAGCTCTTCCAGGCCGCGGGCCTTGCTCAGGTCCACGGCGTCCAGGCCGAGCCCCCACCAGGTGGTGTGGCAGTGCGCGTCGATGAAGCCGGGCACCGCCGCGGCGCCGCCCAGGCTGATGTCGCGGCCGGCGGTGCAGCCGGCGAGCTCCTCGTCGAAGCCGACGATGCGCCCGTGCAGCACGCCGACACTGTGCGCGCGGGGCCGCTCGTGGTCGAGCGTGATGATGTCCGCATCGCGGAGGATCAGGTCCAGCTTCATTCGCCCGCCCTTTCGGAAGCAGCGGCGGCCAGCTCGGCCAAGTCTCCGCCGTCGTCGTTAATATCCCCGTGCAGCGCCGCGTTGGCCTGGCCGGGCGGCATCGTGGCGGGGTCCATGAACAGGTGCAGCAGGGCCGGCTTGCCGCTGGCCAGCGCCCGTTCCAAAGCCGGCGCGAAGTCCGCGGTGGATTCCACCCGCTCCCCGTGCCCGCCGAAGGTCTGCATCCACGCGGCGAAGTCCGGGTTGGCCATCGAGGTGCCGGAGGGGCGGCCCGGGTAATGCTTCTGCTGGTGCGCGACGATGGTCCCGTAGATGCCGTTGTCCACCACGACCACCAGCGGCGCCGCCCCGTGGCCGACGGCCGTGGCCAGCTCCTGCGCGTTCATCAGGAAGTCGCCGTCGCCGCACACCGCGACCACCTGCCGTTCCGGATGGACCAGCGCCGCGGCCACGGCGGCGGGAACGGCCAGGCCCATGGCGCCGTTGCGCGGGCCGACCAGCGTGCCCGGGCCGGCGTGGCTCAGGTAGCGGTGGCCCCAGATGGTCGCATTGCCGGCGCCGTAGGTGGCGATCCGGTCCGCGGGCAGCGTCCGCTCGAGCACGCCGAAGGCCTCGCCCAGGTCCACGCCGCGGGCGGAGTCGCCGGGGCCGTAGTCCGGGCGGGCGGTGGCGTAGCGCCGCTGGTCGGCCGCGAGCGCGTCCATCCAGTCCCGGCCGCGGGCGCCGCGCGCCGCGGACGCGTCCGGCAGGGCGGCGGCAAAGGCCGCGGGTCCCGCGGGGATGTGCTGGTCGATGCGGCCGGCATGGGTCGCGGCGTCGGGATCGGGAAGAACGACGACGGTAGGCGCCTCGAGCCCGCGGGTGTACCCGTCGCTGAGCACGTCGGAGCGGCCGCACCCGATGAAGACGAGCAGGTCCGCCTCGTCGAGCCGGGCCGCGAGGGTGTCCGCGCGCCCGTAGCCCAGCCAGCCGGCCCAGGCCGGACTGGAGTGCGGGACCGCGTCGTAGGCCCGCCAGTCGGCGGCCACCGGGATGTTGGCGTCCTCGGCCCAGCCGGCGAGCCGGTGCGCGGCCTCCGGGGTCCAGCCATCGCCGCCGGCCACCAGCAGCGGGCGCTTCGCGCCGGCCAGCCGGGCCGCCAGTTCGTCGAGCGATGCCGGAGCGGGCGCCGCCGCCGGGAGCGCCCGCGGCGGCACGGCCCGGGCCTCCGTGCGGCGGACCAGCACGTCCTCGGGCAGCCCGACGACCACCGGACCGGGCCGGCCGGACGAGGCCAGCCGCATGGCCTCAGCGACCATCTCGGCCGCCCGATGCTCGTCGTCGAGCACCATTACCCGCTTGGCAGTGGTGGAGAACCAGCCGGAGAGGCTGAACTCCTGGAACGAGTCCCGCTCCCGGTCTGCCACCGGAATGAGCCCCACGAAGAGGACCAGCGGCGTGGCGTCCTGCCAGGCCGTGTGGACGGCGATCATCGCGTTGGCTGCCCCCGGCCCGCGGGTCACCATGGCGATGCCCGGGGTGCCGGTGAGCCGCGCCTCCGCCAGGGCCATGAAGCCGGCCCCGCCCTCGTGGCGGCAGACCACCGTTTCGATGGGCGAGTCGTAGAGCCCGTCGAGCACGTCGAGGAAACTCTCCCCCGGGACGGCGTAGGCGCGGCGGACCCCGTGCTGCTCAAGCTGGCTGACGATCAGGTGGCCGGCGGTGCTGGACATGAAGCGTTAATTCCTTTGTTCGGTGCTGGTGTACAGGCCGGGGAGGGCCCGGCTGGCGGCGAGGGCCCGGCCATCGCTCAGGGGTTGGTATCTGCAAGCGATTGGCCCGTAATGGCTGGAATGGACGTCCTAACGAGCCACTTCAGGCCAATCGTTTGAGAGGGTGCCAGCCGGGCCGGGCTGGCGGCTAGTGCTTGAACCCGGGCAGGTTCACGCTCATCCGCGGCGCGACGACGCCGGCCACGGCGGTGAACAGGCTCAGGAAGACCAGCATCGCGGCAGCGGGCCACCAGTGGTTGCCGACCGACGCGACGAAGCCCGTGGCCAGCAGCGGGACGAAGCCGCTGAGCATGCCGGCCACGTTCTGCGCGAACCCGACGCCGCTGTAGCGGGTCCGGGCCGGGAACAGGCCGGTGAGCACGGTGCCGGAGGCCGCGTACGGGAAGGACAGCGTCGCCACCGCCAGGACCATGCCGGTGATGACGAGGAAGTCGTTGCCGCTCTCGACCAGCAGGAAGGAGGGCACCGCGGCGACGGCGGACAGGATGCCGCCGTAGATAATCACCTTGCTGGCGCCGAAGCGCTCGGCCAGCCGGCCGCCGGCGATCAGGACAGGGATCTCGACGACGGCGGCGATCATGCCGCCCAAGAGCATCAGCGAGGACTCGTAGCCCAGGATCTTTACGCCGTAGTAGACCACGAACGCGGTGACCAGGTAGAAGCCGCCGACGCCGAGCAGGGCCGCCGCCATGCCCACGATGATGTGCTTCCAGCTCTCGCGCAGCACGGTGCGGATCGGCGCCTTCTCGGTCTCGCCGGCTTCCATCAGCTCGGCGAAGACCGGAGACTCGTCGAGGCGGGAGCGGATGTAGAGGGCGAGCAGCAGCATCGGGAACGCCGCCAGGAACGGGATACGCCAGCCGAAGGAGTCGAAGCTCTCCTGCGAGAAGAGGAGCGTCATCACGAAGAAGCCGCCGGAGGAGAGAATGGTGCCGATCGGGGAGCCGATCTGCGGCAGCGCGGCGTAGCGGGCACGGCGCTCGAGCGGCGCGTTCTCCACCACGATGGTCATGGCGCCGGACCACTCACCGCCCACGAACAGCCCCTGCGCGATGCGCAGCAGCACCAGCAGGATGGGGGCGGCGACGCCGATCGCCGCGTAGGTGGGCAGCAGGCCGATCAGGCCGGTGATGATGCCGATGCCGACGATGGTGACCATCAGGGTCTTGCGCCGGCCGATCCGGTCGCCCATCGCGCCGAAGATCATTCCGCCGATCGGACGGGCCACGAGGCCGACGCCGAAGGTCGCGAAGGAGGCCATCGCGGCCGCCGTCGCGTTTTCGCTGGTGAAGTACTGGACGTTGAAGACCAAGGCAGCGGCCGCGCTGAAGAGGAAGAAGTCGTACCACTCCATCGCGGTGCCGACGAGGGCGCCGATGGCGACCTTGGTCGCCTCCTTGTCCGAGATCTTCCTGGTCGCCCCGGCTTCGAGGTTCAGGGATTGCGTCATGGTGCCTCCGCACTCTAGGGGCCGGCGCTACACGGACGCCGCGGCCTCGCATTCGAATGCACACCAGCATGCCAGAGTGCAGCAGGTCACACCCGCACGAATCGAGGCGGGTTTGGAGGAGTAGGATGTGCAAACGCACAAGATTGGAGGGTCCTGACGCGGTGGAAATGCCTTCGAAACGGGGAATTAACGACGGCGGCGCGGCCGCCCGCTGGAACGAGCTGCTCGACCTGCTCTCCGTCGACGCCCTGACGGACGCGTTCCTCGAGCGCGTCCTGCAGCTGGAGGACTACCGCGACGGGGCGCTCCCGGCCAGCGAGATCCGCCGGACCGGCGCCGCCTCCTTCGAAGCGCTGATCGAAAGCCTGCGGCCCGGGGCCGACAGCAGCCGCCTGGTCAGCGAACGCCAGAACATCGCGCTGGACGTCGGCGTCTCCCGCGCCCGGGCCGGCGTCCCCGTGGAGTCGCTGATGACGGCGATCCGGCTCGACTTCACGGTCCTCTGGAGCCATCTCATGGCCCTGGCCGGGCCGGACGACGCGCCGCTGCTCGTGCGCCGGGCCGAGACGGTGTGGCAGGTCGTGGACACCTATGCCGCGCAGACCCAGGTGACGTACCTGGCGGAGCGGCAGCGCATGGCCCACGAAGAGTCCTCGGTCCGCCAGGGCTACGTGGCGGCCATCTTCGGCCCCGCGGCACCGGCGCCCGACCTGGTCGAGCGCATCGCCGCCGAGCTTGGCCTGGAGCGGGACGGACCCTTCGGCGTCGCCGTCGCCACGGTCGAGAATGCCGCCGCCCTGCGGATCGTCATCGCGCAGGCCGCCCGCCGGGGCGGCGAAATCTTCACCCATCCGCTGGCCGACGCGCTCGTCGCGTTCTGGGTGCTGGACGAGCGGCACGGGTCCGCGCTCTACGAGGCAGCGGAGCGGATCGGCCGGCTCCGCTGCGGCCTGATCGAACGGGTGGACGGCCTCGCGGACCTCTGGAACAGCGCGCGGCTCGCACGGGACCTCGCCCAGCTCGCGGAACCCGAAGACGGGGGCGCGCTGACCCTCAGCGGCGCCTGGTCGCGGCTGGCCCGGCTCCGGCTCGCCGCCGCCAACCTTCCGATTGCCCCGGACGTGGAGAGCGCCCTGGCCGGCTGCGGACCGGTGGAACGCGAGCGGCTCATGGAAGCCGTCCGCGCCTACCTCGCCACGGGCAGTGTCACCGATTCGGCCGCCCGCCTCTTCTGCCACCGCAACACGCTGATGAACCGGCTGCGCCGCTTCGCCGACCTCACGGGGGTCGACCCCACCGTGCCCGCCCAGGCCGCCCGCCTGGTCGTCGCCTGGCTCTGATTGCCCCCGGTTAAGCGCCGAACGCCATCCGCAGGCCCAGCGCGAACATCACCAGGGCAATCAGCCCGTCCAGGATCCGCCACGACATCGGCTTCGCAAAGAACGGGCGCAGCAGCCGGGCGCCGAAGCCCAGCGCGCTGAACCAGAGGACGCTGCCCAGCATCGCCCCGCCGCCGAACCACCAGCGGGCGCCGCCGGCCTGGCTGTTGGCGACCGAGCCGAGCAGCAGGACCGTGTCGAGGTAGACATGCGGGTTCAGCCAGGTCAGCGCCAGCACCGTTGCCACCGCCGCTTTCCGGCTGAGCGGCCCCTGCTGAGCGGACGCGGTGAGCGCCCCGGGCCGGATCGCCCGTTTTGCGGCCAGGATTCCGTACGCCAGCAGGAACGCCGCGCCGGCAAAGCGGATAATAACGACGACGGCGGGGGCCGCCTCGATCAGCGTGCCGATTCCCAGGATGCCCGCGGCGATCAGCACCGCGTCCGACAGAGCGCAGATCAGCACCGTCACCGCTACGTGCTCGCCGCGGATGCCCTGCCGCAGCACGAAGGCGTTCTGGGCGCCAATGGCCACGATGAGGGCCAGGCCGGTGCCGAGGCCGAGGAGCGCCGCCTGGATCATGTCCGCTGGAATCACCACAAGAGGCTACTACGGCCGCCGGCCGCACCCGCGCCGCCCACCGCCAGCCGCCCGGGCCCGCGGACGCGGAGTTGGCCCGAGGCATTCCCATGGACCCGAGGGGCCAGTAGGTTAGGTGATTGAATCCCGTTCCGCCCTTCAGGAAGGACCTCCCGTGGCCAACCCCAGCCCGATCGACATCCAGAAGGCCCTCGGCGGCGTCGACTACCCCGCCTCCGCCGCCGACTTGGTCAAGAAAGCAGAGGACTCCGGCGCGGACAGCAGCGTCATCGACGTCCTGCGCGGCCTGCCCGACCGGCAGTACGAGACGCCCGCCGAGGTCAACAAGGCCGTCGCCGGCAACTGACCGTCCGGGCGTTCCCGGGATGCGCCGGTCCTCCGGCGGCGCGGGCCCGCGCCGATGGAGGTGCGCCGGCCGGCCGCTGCGGCTACCTTGGAAGGGATCCCTTTCCCCACCCGAGGACTTCCATGCCGCCCCGCACCTTGTTCCGGTCAGTTGCATTTGCCGAAGCAGCCACCTGGACGCTGCTGCTCTTCGCCCTGTTCCTGAAGTACGTCCTGCACACCGGCGAGGCCGTGATGAGCGTCGCCGGAGGCCTGCACGGCTTCGTGTTCCTGTGCTACGTGGCGAGCACGTGCTTCACGTGGGTGAACCAGAAATGGTCCACCGGAACGGGCCTGCTCACCGTGGCCTCCGCCGTCGTTCCCTATGCCACCATTCCCGCGGAAAGGTCACTGGACCGCCGGGGCCTGCTGAGCGGTGGCTGGCGCCTGGCCGCGGGCGGGGCGGAACCGCGCGGACCGCTGGAGAAGCTCCAGGCGTGGGTCCTGCGGAAGCCGGCCACCGCCGTCGTCGTCGCGCTGGTGGCCGTCGCGGCCGTCTTCAGTTTCCTGCTGTTCCTCGGTCCGCCGGATACCTGGTTCGCCTAGCCGCTAGGCCGCCAGGGCAACGTCGGAACCCGAGGCCACGGACGCGCCCGCCAGCGCTCCGGCCTTCCCGGCCGCTTCCGCGGACCGGGCCGGTTCGGCGGCCTCGGCCGGAAGGACGGCGCTCAGGTTGCATGGAACCGGATCCTGGCCGGCACCTGCCGGGAGAGCCTGTGCGTCGGCGCACTCCCGCAGTTCCCGGGCGGCCTCGGCCGTTGCCTGGGCCGCCGCAAGATCCAGGACGATCCCGAGGCCCGGCATGAGCGTGTTCACCCGCCGGGCGACGGCATGGAGTGCCTGCACGTTCCGGGAATCCACGCTCCCTTTGACTTCGATCCTGGCGCTGTGGCAGTCCACGTCCATGCTCACCAGGACCTTGAGTTTGTCGCCCTCCATGCTAAGCAGCTTCCGCCTTGCCGACGGATGCCAGCACGGGCTTGCGCGCCGCGCGGCTGGCTTCCGCCCTCCGCCAGGCGGCCTCATCCTTGAGGATCTCCTCGTACGACTCGCGGAAACGCTCCCGCTCCCCGGCCGGCACGAGCTGCAGGTAAACGGGGTGGTTGAAGACCCGTTTGCGGACCTGGTGGCAGAACGGCAGCACGGACAGCCGGCGGCTGTGCGCATCCGCCAGCGCGGTGCGGATCAGCCGGTCGTCCAGGTCGGTGTCGCGGAATTCCTGGTCCACAGCGGTGTGAAGAAGCCACATCTGGTCGCCCTCAATGCGGTAGTGCAGGGACCCTGCGACCGCTCCATCAACGTAGGCGTCGTACTGCGATGCACCGAAGTTGTTTCGAATGACCTGCATGCTCTCTCCTCTGTTTCTCCCCTTCAGCCCCGACCGTAGCTGGGGCCGGCATTTCGGGCTGAAGGGTCCAGCGGCGCCCCCCTGAAGGATCGGCACCGCCATCGGATCTTGCTTACAAGGGTAAGCAAAGCATGCTTACTTTATTTGCGCAAAACGTTCCATCAAAATTGGTCATTTTTGTATCAGCTGCGCAGCGTTTCGAGGCGTTCCAGCAGATGGTCCAGCGATTCCTCGAACTCCTGCCCTGCCCGATCCTCGGAAAGCAAGGTCTGGAATTCCCGCAGCAGCGGGTAGTCCGACAGGTCGGCCGCGCGCGGGGGCCGCACCTCGGCCTCCTCTGCCGGCCCGATGTCCACGCCCATGGCAGAAACCTCGAGCAGCAGATGCCCCAGCAGGAAACTGCTGAAGGCCCGGTAGGCGTCCACGGCCGCGCGGTCGCTGAATCCCGAACCGGTCAGTGCTGCCAGGAAGGACTCCACCCAGCGCAGGCTGCGCAGCGGCGGCCGCACCCAGGGGGCCTCGGTCGGCCTGGTGGCAACCAGCGGAAACACCTGCGGCCGCGCCATGGCCAGGCGCCGCGAACCGTGCGCCAGCCGCAGCAGGTAGTCCTGCCAGCCGTGGACCGGCTCTACCGTGACCTCCGGGTCGCTGTAGAGCTCGTCCACCACGGTTTCCACAATGCCGTCCAGCAGGTCTTCCCGCGAATGCACGTAGCGGTAGAGCGACATCGCCTCCACGCCCAGTTCCTTGCCCAGCCGGCGCATGGTGAGCTGCCGGACCCCGAAGCGCTCCACGTACTCGACGCCGGCTTCCAGGATCATTCCGCGTTCCAGGCGGGCGCGTTCGGCACCGGGTTCCCGGCTTCCGTCGTGGCCTGCTGACGCTGGACCGGACACTGTCTGCCCCTTCCCTGCGGCTCAATCCAGCCTACGCTCAGACAGGCATCCGTGTCCCAGCATCCGGAACATAGAAGAGGGGAAGCGCCAAGCGCCTTCCGTTATGCCGAGGGAGAACCGGGCCGCGGGCGTTCGACCGGGTAGTGCTTACGCCGTAAGCTCTTGGTATGGATGAAGAGTTGAAACAGGTTTGGGTCGCCTCGGCGGCGGTCGAATCCCTGCAGGGAGAAATCGACCAAGCCGAAAGCAACCTGGACACCGCCATCGACGAGGCGGTGAAGGCCGGAGCCGATCCGGACGCAATCGGCAACGCGGCAAACCTCACCGCCAGCGAGCTGAGCGGCCGCGTCCCCGTGCTCCCCGCCGAACCGGCCTAGCCGCCCTCCACGGCGAAGGGAACGGCAGCAACAACTTACGCAAGACAGAAGCACCGCCGCAGCCAGACGCTGCAGCGGTGCTGTTCCTTTTTGCCGTAAGGCTCGAGAAGGCCTAAGCCAAAGAGCCTGGGGCCGCGTCGCCCGACAGGCTGACCGTGAATACGTTGGGCCCGCTGCGCGTGACCCTCACCCGATCCCGCGGGGCGTTGGCCTTGGTGGACACGTGCGCGATGGCGGCCTCCAGCGTGTGGTCCATCGTGGAGTGGTCCCAGATCTTGAGCGTCATCGAGTGCGATTCGAAGTTCATGCACCGCTGCTTTCTTCGTCGTTTTCCCGCCACCTCGTCGCTGAGGAAGCGGGTCCACCTTATCCGGCAACCCATGGGCGGCTCATTGAATGTGACCGAAAGTGACCGCCTGCACAAGCATCGACCCGCCCGGCGGTGGCCGGCGGGGCGCCCGGAACCCCTGACGCTATCCGCTCTCGACCGCCATGTTGGCGAAGCGCGAGTAGTGGCCCTGGAAGCCCACCACGATGGTCTTCGTGGGGCCGTTACGGTGCTTTGCCACAATCACGTCCGCCTCGCCGGCACGCGGTGATTCCTTGTCGTAGATGTCCTCGCGGTGCAGCAGGATGACCATGTCCGCATCCTGCTCGATGCTGCCGGATTCGCGAAGGTCGGAAACCATCGGCTTCTTGTCGGTGCGCTGCTCGGAACCACGGTTCAGCTGCGACAGGGCAATGACGGGCACCTCGAGCTCCTTGGCCAGCAGCTTCAGCGCACGGGAAAACTCGGACACTTCCTGCTGGCGGGATTCGACGCGCTTGCCGGACGACATCAGCTGCAGGTAGTCCAGCACGACCAGCTTCAGGTCGTGCCGCTGCTTGAGCCGGCGGCACTTCGCGCGGATTTCCATCAGCGACATGTTCGGGCTGTCGTCAATGAAGAGCGGCGCGTCATTCATCCGGCCCATCGTGGTGGCGATCTTGCCCCACTGTTCGTCCTTGATCGTGCCCTTGCGGAGGTCCTGCAGCCCGATCGTGGCCTCGGCCGACAGCAGGCGCATCGCAATCTCGTTGCGTCCCATTTCCAGCGAGAAGAACACGGTGGTCATGTTGCTCTTGATCGCGGCCGAACGAGCGAAATCCAGCGCGAACGTCGACTTGCCGACCGCGGGCCGGGCCGCGATGACGATCATCTGGCCGCCGTGCAGGCCCTGTGTGAGCTCGTCGAGCTCGTAGAAGCCGGTGGGGACGCCGGTCAGCCCTTCGCCGCGGTGCCCGGCGGATTCGATCTCGTCCACCGTGGACTCGATGATGTCCTTGAGCGGCACGTAGTCTTCGGCGCTGCGCCGCTCGGCCACGGTGTAGATCTCCGCCTGGGCCTGGTTGACGATGTCGTCCACCTCGCCGTCCTGGGAGTAGCCGAGCTGGACGATCTTGGTGCCGGCGTTGACGAGGCGGCGGAGCACGGCACGCTCGCGGACGATCTCCGCGTAGAAGCCGGCGTTGGCCGCCGTCGGAACCGACTGGATCAGGGTGTGCAGGTACGCCGGACCGCCGATGCGGGTGATTTCGCCGCGCTTGGTCAGCAGGTCGGAGACGGTGACGGCGTCGGCCGGCTCGCCGCGGCCGTAGAGATCGATGACCGCCTCGTAGATGCTCTCGTGGGCCGGCCGGTAGAAGTCATTGCCGCGCAGGATCTCCACGACGTCGGCGATGGCATCCTTGGACAGCATCATGCCGCCCAGCACCGATTGCTCGGCGACGAGGTCCTGCGGCGGCGTCCTTGCGAAATCCGGTTCCCGACTCGTCTGGGCGGAGTCCGATTGAACTGCTGTCACCGCTGCCTGCTTTCTGTCCTCGATGCTGCTTTTGCCAGCCGGCGCACTCCTTGGCGGAGGGGCCGGCCGATTCCTGTGTATCAACCGCTTCCGACACTTCCGCCCGGCGCCGGGCAGGGCTGTATAGCCCCGGACGGCGCCGAAACAAGGAGGAATACCCGGTACGTTAGTCCTCTTTGTGCGGCGCGCAAAGCCGGTTATCCACCGGCCCTGTGGATACATTGTGGATTGGGTGGCGTGTCTTGTGCACAGACTGTGTGGACAACTGTGGATAACGTTGTTAACTCGGCAGTAACATGCCTCTGGCCTGCGCAAATACTCTGCACAGCCTGTGGATCAAAGAAAATCACCCGGATCTTTTCCCCAATACTGTGGGTTTGACAAGTGTGGAAAAGGGCCGTAGGGGCTGATTGTCCACACAGTTATCCACAGGCCGTGCGGCTTTTCCCGTGGATAACCCCGGGGCTCTTCCCGGCTGGGCCTGCGTCGATGCCCGATGGGACCTGCTGGGCGCCCGGCATAGCCCCAAAATCGGGTGGCGGCCATTCCCGACCCCGCCCTAGGGTCCTGGGGGCGTGCCCGTAGGATTAATCACATGGAGTCCTTCCTGATCCCCCTGCTGATTGTCGTCGTCGTTGTGGTGCTGGGTCTGCTGGCCATGAAGTATCTGGGCGGCCGTTCCAGGACGGAGAACGACGGCGGGACCCGCGGGCGGTCGTCCCGGGGACCGGCGGCGGTGGCATCCCGCGAGGAGTCGGTCAGAGCCAGTGCGCGGCTGAACCAGCAGCAGCACTCGGCCATCTACGCACTGCTGGCGCGCGGCGATGCGCTGAACGCGATCATGGAGTACCGGAAGGCGACCGGCGCCAAGCTCCGCGAGGCAGCGACCGCCATCGCCAGCATGTCCACCTACCCGCAGGCTTACGGGGCCTCGCCCGCTATGGACGGTGCCGGGGACGCGGGCGAATCCGGCCGCCCCGGTGACGCCTCCGCCCCGGACCGGCCCGAAGAGGACGCCGGCCGTCCCGGCACGGCCGGGGAAACGGGTTCCGGCCTGTTCGAAAACGACCGTTCCGGGTTGTCCGGAGGCGCAGCCGGTTCGGGCCCGGCAAAGGACGTCGGTTCCGGATCGGCCGCAGAAGCCGACCGATCCGGCTTGTCCGGGGACGCTGCCGGTCGCGGCCAGGCCGGATCGCAGGGATCCGGTCCGCTCGGCCCGCCGGCCCATCCGGTGGTCCCCGACACTCCCGAATCGCTCGCCGGGCCGGGGCCCGCGCCGCGCCCGGAAGCAGCCGATGCCCCCGCGTTCGCTCGGCGGCCGAAGGAGGCGGCACGCGGTTACCGCTACCGCGCGATTGTCTCCCAGGGTGACGAGATCCGCGAGATCGCCAGCACCCGCCTCAACGACGACGTCTTCGGCCGGATCAAGGACCAGGCCCTCGGCGGCGATCGAGAGGCCGCCGTCCGGCTCCTGATGGAGCACTCGGACGCGGACGAGCAGCAGGCAAGGGACTTCGTCCGCCTGATCCAGCCCGAGCCGCCGGCCAAGTCCGAGGGCTAGCCGCACCCGCGACATAGCGCCGGGAGGCAAGCCCGGCCGTGGCGGCCGGGGCATGGGCAACGAGCCGGCCGGTCCGTGCCGGGACTCTGGCAGACTGTGGCCATGGCAGAGAACAAGACCGCCCCCACCGACGTGCCGGTAGACGAGTTCCTGGCGGGCATCGAGCACCCTGTGCGCCGCGCCGACGGCGAGGCGCTGCTGGAGCTGATGGGCCAGGCGACGGGCGAGGATCCGCTGATGTGGGGGCCATCCATGGTGGGCTTCGGCAGCTACCACTACCGTTACGCGAGCGGCCGCGAAGGCGACGCGCTGGCCGTCGGATTCTCGCCGCGCAAGGCCAATCTAGCGCTCTACGGCCTGACCTACGCCCCGGAGTCCGCCCGATTGCTCGCGCGGCTGGGCAAGCACAAGACCGGAGCCGCGTGCCTCTACATCAACAAGCTGGCCGATGTGGATCCGGAGGTGCTGCGCGAACTGGTAACCGCCGGCCACCGCTTCATGACCACGCACGACCACGAATCGCTCCCAAGCCAAGCCTGAGTAAGCCGGCCGTCACCGAGCTGCTCCGGGCAAGGACACTGCCAGTCGTTGTCGTCCACCCGGCCAGCGCCCATAATGGCCGTGTGGCAACGTCGCTGCTATTCGGCATCGTGACTTCCAGCGCGCTCGTGCTCGGCAGCTTCATCGGCGTGTGGTTCGAGCTGCCCAAGCGTGTGCTGGCCATCATCCTCTCCTTTGCGGCCGGAGCCCTGGTTACCGCGCTGACCTTCGAGCTGTTCGAGGATGCCTACCAGCGCGGAGGCATCTGGCGCGCGGCTGGAGGCCTCTTCGTCGGTGCCGTGGTGTTCACGACCTTGAGCGCGCTGCTCGACCGCTGGGCGCAAGCCGGGTCGAAACCCATTCCCGCGGACGAGTACCGGGGCAGCGCCAAGCTGGACACGGATGCCGCCGCCAAGGGCCACGCGCCGTCGGCGGAGTCAACGCGGGGCGCGGCGGGCCTGGCCCTGCTTGCCGCAGCCACGCTCGACGGCGTGCCGGAGAACCTGGCTCTGGGCGTGGCACTCGGCGAGGGCAGCGGCGGGCTGGCACTGCTCGCAGCGATCTTCGTCTCCAACCTGCCGGAGGCACTGGTCGGGGCAGCCTCCATGCGCAGCCAGGGCATGTCGAGGCCCTCCGTCATCTGGCCGTGGGTCGCGTGCTCCGTGCTGCTGGTTGCCGCCGTGGTCGTCGGCGCCGGGCCTCTGTCAACCAGCGATCCTGAGACGATCTCGCTGCCGTTGGCCTTCGCCGCGGGGGCGGTGATCGCCGCCCTGGCCGACACCCTGATGCCTGAGGCGTTCGAACACGGCGGCCCTGCGGTCGCCCTGAGCACCGCGGCCGGCTTCGTGCTTTCCTACGTGCTGTCCCTGGCCTGACCGCCGCCTCACGTGCGTCAGCCGGCGAGCAGCCACACCCAGAGCCAGACGGGCGGGACCGCGGCCGCGATTCCGATCACGAGGGCGGCCAGGGCGGGCTTCCGGCGGGGCGTCCGACCGGCCAGGGCGACGGCGGCCAGCACCACCCCGATCAGCGCGAACATGAGGACCGGCAGGGCGACGAAGGGAGCGAGCACCAGCCCCGCGCCCTCGGTGCCGAGCCCGTAGGCCAGCATCAGCGCGAGCAGCAGCGCCCCGAGCAGGGACGAGGCGAGGGCCCAGGCGGCGGAGCGCGGGGAGGTGCGGGAGGTGGCGGCGACGCCGGTTCGTGCCGCAGCCACCTTAGAGCTCCACCGTTCCGCGGATGACTGCCTGCACGTCGCCGCCGACCCAGATTTTCCCGTCGGAGGCGGAGACGTAGACCCGCCCGTCGCGGCCCAGCCGGGTTCCCTGCCGGGCCACGTAGCTCTCGGGGGCGAGGCCGGCGCCGATCAGCCACTGTCCCAGCGCGGCATTCAGGCTCCCGGTGACCGGGTCCTCGGCAGGCATGGCTTCGAAGCCCATCAGCCCGCGCACTTCGAAGTCGATATCGCGGCCGGGCGGGTAGGCGCCGATGAGCCCGACGCCGAAGGGCGCCAGCGCGGCATAGTCCGGTTCCACGTCGAGCACGGCCTGGGCGTCGGCCAGCTGGAGTGCCTGCCACCGCGGCCCGTTGTGCGCCCACTGGTGGCGCAGGACGTCCGACCGCTCCAGCCCGAGGGCGGCACAGATCTTCTGCACGTTCTCCTCCGGCAGTTCCCCCGTCTGCTGCAGCACGGGCGCGGCGAAAGCCAGCCGTCCGCCGTCGTTCCTGATCTCCACCAGGCCCGCCGCGCACTCCTGCACGATCCGGCCCTCGGTGCGCGGCACGCCGCCGCCGCGCAGCCAGACATCCGCGGTGCCCAGCGTCGGGTGGCCGGCGAACGGCAGCTCGCCGCTCGGTGTGAAGATCCGTACCCGGTAGTCGGCCTCGGGATCGGCCGGCGGCAGCAGGAACGTGGTCTCGGAGAGGTTGGTCCAGTTGGCGAAGGACTGCATCTGCCCGTCGGTCAGGGTTTCGGCTCCGCCGACGACGGCGAGCGGGTTGCCTTTGCCGGGCCCGGTAGTGAAGACATCGACCTGGGAGAATTCGTGGGTGCTCACCGGTTCAGCCTACCGCCGGTGGCCGGCCGGGCCCGCCGGCCGCCACCCGGCAGCAGTGGAGTGTGCGCCAGTCGGGCGGCGGCGCGGGCGGTGTCCGGCCGGTGCATGGCGGCCCGGCCGGACCGGGTCAGCGCTGGGGCCTGAGCGCCTTGCGCCAGAGCACCGTCTCCGCGGCGTCGCGCAGGCTGACCGTGAAGGTATCGTCCTCGTCCAGCTCGACGTGTCCGAAGAACTGCCCCTCGCCGGTCCGCGGGGACTGGTTGGTGTAGCCGGCCTTGCTGAAGACCACCTCGGGACCGAAGGTCAGGTCCATGTCATTGGGGCCGAAGCTGCCCGCGTTGATCGGCCCGGCGACGAACTCCCAGAACGGGTCGAAGTCCTTGAAGGCGGCGCGCTCCGGCGAATAGTGGTGGGCCGCGCAGTAATGCACGTCCGCGGTCAGCCACACCACGTTCCTGACCTTATTGTCCTTCAAGGCCTTCAGCAGCCGGGCGAGCTCCAGCTCGCGGCCGAGCGGCGCCCCGTTGTCCCGGTTGGCGATCGACTCCTGGGCCTTGCCGTCCGGCACGATGATGCCCAGCGGCAGGTCGGAGGAGATGACCTTCCAGGTGGCCTTGGACCGGGTGACCTCGCGGATCAGCCACTGCAGCTGCTCCTCCCCGAGGATGCTGGTGGCGTGCGGCTCCGTACCGGGCGTGTTCTCGCCCTTGAAGGTGCGCATATCCAGGGCGAAGACGTCCAGCTGCGGGCCGCGCTCGATCTTGCGGTAGATGCGCGCGGGCTCGAAGCCCGTGCCCTTGCGGAGGGCCCGGGAGTCGGCGATCGGCATGTATTCCTGCCAGGCCTGGCGTCCGCGTGCGGCGAGGGTGTCGACGTCGCGCACGGTGTAGCGCGGATCGTCGAGGGTTTCGCCGTGCCACCAGTTGTTGGTGGTCTCGTGGTCGTCCCACTGCGCGATGACCGGGACCTCCGCGTACATCGCGCGCAGGTTGGCGTCCATCATGTTGTAGCGGTGCCGCCCGCGGAATTCGTTGAGCGTCTCGGCCACCTTGGAGACCTCTTCGGTCACCACGTTCTTCCAGATCCGGCCGTCCGGCTCCACCACTTCGGCGGTGATCGGGCCGTCGGCGTAGACCGTGTCGCCGGAGTGGATGAAGAAGTCGGGCCGGGTGCGGTGCATCGCGCGGTAGCCGAGCATGCCGCCGATCTCCTCGTTGATGCCCCAGCCCTGTCCGGCGGTGTCGCCGGTCCAGACGAAGCTCTGCCCGCGCGGAACCTGGTTCCCGCGCACGCTGCTGCGGCCCGCGGCGGACGGCCCCGCCGCCGTCGCCAGGGAGCCGATGCCCGCCTCGCTGAGGGTACCGGCCTCGTCCTCGAACTGCAGGGTGAGCTGGAAGCGGCTGCCGGAGGGAAGGTTCGCGGCGTTGACCTTGGCGGTGAAGTCGGTGTCGGCATTGGCCCAGCCGCCGCGCAGCACGCGCTCGTACGCCCCCTTGCCGCGCAGCACGCGGCCGTCGGTGCCGACGGTGCGGAGCGTGGCGATGAGCCGGCCGGGTCCGGAGGAGCGGGACCACAGCACGGCGGAGTTGCTGGTGACGTCGCCGGTGGCGATGCCGCTGGGCAGCGTGAGGCGCCTGCGGACCAGGGGTACGGCGGCGGGGCGGGAGGCGGCCGACGCCGGCGCGGCACCGGCAGCGGCGACGGTTCCGGCGGCGGCGAGGGTGCCAAGGACGAGGGAGCGGCGGGAAATCTCAGTCATGGAGCCCACCATGTCCGGCCAAGCTGACGCGGTTCTGTCCCGGGGGTGAACGTTTTAGAACGGTTCGGAGAGCAACCGGGTCCCGGCGTTCAGACCGGTTAAACTCCGTTGGGCCCCTGCCGAAGCAGAGGCCCAACGAAACAGTGCAGCGGAACTAGCCGGCCACGACCTGCAGGTCGATGACGGCGGAGACGTCCTCGTGCAGGCGCACGTTGGCCTGGTAGTTGCCGACCGACTTGATGTGCTCAGGCAGTTCAACCTTGCGCTTGTCGATGGAACCCAGTCCTGCGGCCTCGACGGCGGCAGCGATGTCGCCCTGCTTGACGGTGCCGAACAGGCGTCCGGACTCGCCGGCCTTGACGGTCAGCTTGACCGGCTTGGCGGACAGGGTTGCAGCCAGCTGCTGCGCCTCTTCGAGGGAGGCGACTTCGCGGGCAGCACGTGCAGCCTTGATGGACTCCACCTGCTTCTCGCCGCCCTTGGACCAGGTCAGGGCGAAGCCGCGGGGCAGAAGGTAGTTACGGGCGTAACCGTTCTTCACCTCAACGACGTCACCTGCGGTACCGAGACCGGTCACTTCGTGGGTCAAAATGAGCTTTGCCATGTTGGTACTCTCTCCTCTTCGCTTCGCTTAGCCGCGGCCAGCGCCGGAGTAGGGCAGCAGTGCAACTTCGCGGGCATTCTTGATTGCCAGGGCGATCTTGCGCTGCTCCTGCACGGTTACACCGGTAACGCGGCGGGCACGGATCTTTCCGCGGTCGGAGATGAACTTGCGCAGCAAGGCTACGTCCTTGTAGTCGATGACGGTGACGTCAGCGGCCTTCAAGGGGTTGGACTTTGGTTTGGGCTTACGGAGTTCAGCCTTAGCCATCGTGGAGCTCCTTTATCTTGTGGAGCCCGCAGAACGTTTCTGCGGGATGGGGTCGACGGCGGTTGCCGCCTTGGGGTGAGGGACACCCGGAGGCGTCCTTCGGATTTAGAAGGGAGGTTCGTTGGAATCCGGGCCGTTGCCCCAGGTGTTGGAGCTTCCGCCACCGGTCGAGGCGCCCCAGGGATCTTCCTGCGGGGAGGACTGCTGTCCGCCGCCCCAGCCCTGGTTGGAGTTTCCGCCGAAGCCGCCTTGGCCGCCACCGAAGCCGCCCTGGCCTCCGCCGAAGCCGCCCTGCCCGCCGCCGGAGCGCTGGGTGCGGGTGACCTTGGCCGAGGCGTAGCGCAGCGAGGGGCCGATTTCGTCGACCTCAAGCTCGATGACGGTGCGCTTCTCGCCTTCCTTGGTTTCATACGAACGCGACTTCAGCCGGCCCTGGACGATCACGCGGGTTCCCTTGGTCAGGGTCTCGGCGACGTTCTCGGCGGCCTCGCGCCATACCGACGCCCGGAGGAACAGGGTCTCCCCGTCCTTCCATTCGTTGGACTGGCGGTCAAAGGTGCGCGGCGTGGAGGCAACGGTGAAATTCGCCACTGCCGACCCGGACGGAGTGAACCTCAGTTCGGGGTCGCTGGTCAGATTGCCAACTACGGTGATGACGGTTTCGCCTGCCATGGTGCCTCCTGATGTCTCGCTCCGCCCGGTAAACCGGCGGAGCTGCGTTCGTAAAGAGTGGGCCCGGTTCGTGCGGGCCCGAAGATCTATGCCGGAGCTACCGAAGTTACTCGGCGGAGATCTTCTGCTCCTCCGGGCGGATGATCTTGGTGCGCAGGATGGTCTCGTTGAGTCCAAGCTGGCGGTCCAGTTCAGCAGCGGTGGCCGGAGTAGCGGTGAAGTTGACGACCGCGTAGATGCCTTCGGACTTCTTCTTGATGTCGTAGGCGAGGCGGCGGCGGCCCCAGATATCGACCTTGTCGATGGTTCCACCGTCATTGCGGACGACGTTCAGGAACTTATCGAGCTGCGATTCCACGGTACGCTCTTCGACCTCGGGGTCGATGATTACCATCAGTTCATAAGGACGCATGTGAACCCACCTCCTTTGGGCTAAGCGGTCACGGTCTTTCCGTAACAGGAGGTTCTATTGCGTTGTCCGCGTGCAGAACCGCCGGGCCGATCAGGTGCTTGGTCGTTCTCACCCAAGATTAGCTGCCGGCGGGGGCGGCACAGACCTATCAATCTTAGCGGATACCCCGCCTGCCGCATAAATCCGGCCGCCGCACTACTCCTCCACAGGGGCGGCAGCTACCGGGTCAGCCCCTGCACATCGAGGACCTCGCAGCGCTGCACCCACCATTTCTCGCAGCCGACGGTGAGCACCGCGGTGCCGGGGTCGCCGAAACCGGTGTCGACCGCGGCGCTGACCTCGACGACGGACAGCTGCTCAATGCGCTCGGTGCGGACGGAGCCGGTGATCTCGAAGGTGCCCGGAACCTGGTCCTCCAGGTAGGCCGAGGCGCTGAGGGCGGCCTGGTCCGTGGCGGAGTTCAGGTGCGCCAGCTGGGTCATGACGAAGACGGCCACCACGGCGAAGGCGCCGGCCGCCACCAGCGTGAAGCCCAGGGCGGCCGCCAGATTCCTGCCTACTGCCTGCCTCTTGCCGGCCGGCGATTCGGTCTCTTCTTCCTGGACCCGCTGGTCCAGCTCCTCCAGGTTCATGACCCCTCCCCCTGCCTTCGGAAAAGCCAACTCTAGCCGGAAGCACCTTGGGAAAGGACTGGGCCGAAGGTCAGTAGTCCAGGCCCTGGGTCGGAACCACCAGCCCGGTTTCGTAGGCGTAGACCACGGCCTGAACGCGGTCGCGCAGGTGCAGCTTGGCCAGGATGCGCCGCACGTGGGTCTTCACTGTCGCCTCGGACAGGAAGAAGCGGTGGGCGATCTCCGCATTGGACAGACCCTCGGCGATGGCACCGAGCACCTCGAGTTCGCGGGGCGTGAGGTCGTCGAGCAGCGGGTCGCGCTGCGGCGGGACGGCGGGGCCGCCGGCGGGGAGCCCGCGGACATAGGTTTCCAGCAGCCGCTGCGTCACGCGCGGCGCCACGACGGCATCCCCGCTGGCGACCAGGCGCACCGCCTGCACGAGTTCCTCCGGCGCCACGTCCTTGAGCAGGAAGGCGCTGGCCCCGGCCTGCAGCCCGGCGAAGGCATATTCGTCCAGGTCGAAGGTGGTCAGGATGATGATCCGCGCATTCAGCCCGGCCTCGGTGATCCGGCGCGTGGCCTCGATGCCGTCCAGCACCGGCATCCGCACGTCCATCAGCACCACCTCCGGCTCGAGCCGGCGCACCAGCTCCAGTGCCTCGGCGCCGTGCGAAGCCTCGCCGGCGATTTCCACGTCCGCCTCGCCCTCGAGGATCAGCCGGAACCCCATCCGCAGCAGCGGCTGGTCGTCCACCAGCAGGACCCTGATCGGGTCCGCCGAACCCGTGCTTTCCTCAGTCATGCGCAAGCTCCTCCCCCGGCCAATGCAACGTTGCTTCGACTATCCAACCACCCCCGGGCCGGGGCCCGCAGGCCACCTGCCCGCTGTAGATGGCGGCGCGTTCCCGCATGCCCGCGATCCCCTGCCCGGCACCCAGGGACTTCACGTTCGCCGGGGCACGTCCGTCGTCGGACACGCAGATGTACACCTGGCCGTCCGAACGGGCCACCGTCAGCTCGACTTCGCTCATCCCGCGGGCGTAGCGCAGCACGTTGGTCAACGACTCCTGGATGATCCGGTAGGCGTTGAGCCTGAAGTTCGGGTCCTCGGGCAGCGGCGGTCCGCTCGTGACCACCTTCAGCGGCAGTCCGGCGGCGCGGAAGCCCTCGACCAGGTCCGCGAGCTCGCTGCCGGCCGGTTCCAGCGGCGCCGTGGGCTGCTGGCCGCCCTCGCGCAGCACGCCGAGCACCCGCCGCATGTCCGCGAGCGCGGTCCGTCCGGTGGTGGACAGCTGCCCCAGCACCTCGCCGGCGCGCTGCGGATCCTTCTTGACGACGACGGCGGCCCCGTCCGAGAGCGCAACCATCACCGAGAGCGAGTGGGCAACGACATCGTGCATTTCCCTTGCGATCCGGTTCCGTTCCTTCGCCGAGGCGAGCATCGCGTTGTCGGCCGCCCAGCGGTGCAGTTCCATGTCGTGCAGCCGGTCCCGCCGGACCGTGACGCCGATGCCCGCCGCGATCACGTTGAACAGGATCATGATCACGCCGGAGACCAGGCCGACGTAGGGCGGCAGTTCCCCGGAGGCAATGCTTTCGGAGATCTCGGGCGGCAGGTTGATCCCCATGGCGGCCACCATGAGGGCCCCGACAACGATCGCGCCGGCCACGGCGACGGCGGCGCGCACCGTCGTGGCGAGGGTGTAGATGGCGATCCAGATGCCGATGGAGCTGCTGCCCGTGCTGGTGTACAGGATGGTCAGGACATCGCTCACCGTGGCCACGGCCAGCACGGGCCACGGGAAGCGCCGCCGGAAGGCGAGCGCCGCGCAGACGACCAGCAGCAGGACCAGGGGCAGCCACTCCCCCTTGCCGAGCGTGACCACCACGTTCGGCAGACCGAAGAGCGCGGTCGCAATGATCAGGACCCAGTCCATGGCGACCGGGCGGGCATGGAAGTAGCGGCGGATCGGGCCGCGCCGCTTGGAAGAGATTTCGGCGAAGGAGACGGCGGCCGTTCGCTCCGCTGCCTCCTTCGCCGAAGACTGTGCACTCATTCGGATGAGCCTAGTGGGCGAGGGATCAGACGTCCCGGGTCTTCGTCGTCACCGCCGCTGCCACCAGCAGCACCGCCGCCCAGGCGGCCATGACCAGGCCGCCCTGGAGCTGGGTCAGCGCGTCCTCCGGAATCTGCAGCGCCACGAGCTGTCGGCCGGCGTTGGAGGGCAGGAAGGGCTCGACGCCGTCCTTCACCCAGTCGAACTGCAGCATGCTCGCGACGATCGGCAGCACCAGCAGGAGGGCGACCAGCGTGACGATGCCGCCGGCACTGTTGCGCAGCAGCGAGCCGAGCGCCAGGCCCATCAGCGCCACCAGGGCGAGGTAGACGCCGGAGAGCAGGATGGACTGCACCAGGTTCTCCACGTCCAGGCCGTACTCCAGGCCGTACTGGGAGAGCACCGGCTGGCTGACGAAGTAGGTGGCGAAGCTGGAGACGATGCCGACGATGGCCGCGACGACGGCGACGACCACGGCCTTGGCGGCGAGGGCGGGAATCCGCCGCGGCACCGCCGTCATGGTGGAGCGGATCATGCCCGTGGAGTATTCCGAGGCGATCAGCAGGACGCCGAGGGCGCCGATGATGAGCTGGCCGAAGTCGAGGCCGCCGGTGGCCATCATATGGATCATCGACGGATCCAGGCCGACCGAGGCCGGATCCTGGCCGTCCGCACGGAGCTGCTCGATTCCCGAACCCATGCCCCAGGCACCGAGCACGCCGATGCCGATGCTGACGGCGATGGTGGTGGCCAGCAGGATCCAGGTGGAGCGCAGGGTCGTGAACTTGATCCACTCCGAATGCAGGGCGCGGGCGAAGCTGACGCCCTTGCCGGAGACCCGCGCGGCGGGGCGGTTCATGGTTGCGGTGCTCATGGCCTTACTTCCCTTCCCCGGAGGCTGCCCCGGCGCCGGCCAGGACCTCCTGCGGCCCGGCTGGACTGTCGATGGTGTCGATGTTCTGCGAGTGGTACTCCACCTCGTCCTTGGTCAGCGCCATGTAGACCTCCTCGAGCGAGGCCTGCAGCGGCGTGAGTTCGTAGACCAGGACCTGGTGGTCCAGCGCCGCCCGGGCGATGGTCCGGGCGTCGACGCCGGCGATTTCCAGCAGGGCGGAGTCCCGGGTCTCGATCGTGACCCCCTCGGCGGCAAGCGCGCGGCCGAGCACCTCCGGCTGGTCCGTGCGGACGCGGGTGCGGAGCTGGCCGCTGCGGGCCAGGAAGTCCTGCATCGAGGCGTCCGCGATGATCCGGCCGCGGCCGATGACCAGCAGGTGGTCGGCCGTCTGGGCCATCTCGCTCATGAGGTGGGAGGACAGGAAGACGGTGCGGCCCTCGGCAGCGAGGGCGCGGACCAGGTTGCGGACCCAGAGCACGCCTTCGGGATCGAGCCCGTTGACCGGCTCATCCAGGATGACCGTCTGCGGGTCCCCGAGCAGCGCGGCGGCGATGCCCAGCCGCTGCCCCATGCCCAGCGAGAATCCGCCGACCCGCTTCTTGGCCACGGCACCCAGGCCGGTCAGCTCGATGACCTCGTGGACGCGCTTGTTGCCGATGCCGTGCGTGGCCGCCATGGCCCGCAGGTGGTTGTAGGCGCTCCGCGAGGAGTGCACCGCCTTGGCGTCGAGCAGGGCGCCGACTTCGCGCAGCGGCGCCCGGTGCTCGGCGTAGTGCCGGCCGTTGACCGTGACGTCGCCGCCGGTCGGGCTGTCCAGGCCCATGATCATGCGCATGGTGGTGGACTTGCCCGCACCGTTCGGACCGAGGAAGCCGGTCACCTTGCCGGGCTGCACCGTGAAGGAAATCCCCCGCACCGCAGGTTTCTTGCCGTACATCTTGACCAGGCCGCGTGCCTCGATCATGTTTGCCGTCCTTAGTTTCGGGTTGCGGGCCGGGAGATTTCCCCGCATTGACTACGCTACGGATCGGACGGCGCGCGGTAACCGCACCACGGGATGATCTTGCCAACCGCCGTCGTACTCCTCAGGGACTACGCTATGGCGCGACAGGCACGCGCCGCTGCCGGGTGATCCCCTGAACCGCCCCTGAGAAACCCCGAGCAACCCTGAGCAACCCGGACAAACCCTGTCAGCCCCGCACGGGCTGCTGTTCCCGGGCCGCCGGCGCCGTCAGCAGGGACGCGACCATGAGCACCGCCACGGCCAGCAGCGCGTTGCGGACGCCGACGTGTTCGCCGAGGAAGCCCAGGAACGGCGGACCCGCCAGGAAGGCCACGTAGCCCAGCGTGGAGACCACGGAAACGCGCTCGGCCGCGTAGGCCCGGTCGTCCGCGGCTGCGGACATGCCCATCGGGAAGCCCAGCGCCGCGCCGGCACCCCACAGCACCGCGCCGGCCACGGCCAGCGGCACGGAGGGGGCGAACACGAAGACCAGCAGCCCGGCGAGGGCCACGGTCATACTGGTGCGCAGCACCGCGACGCGGCCCCAGCGGTCGATGAACCGGCCGCCGACCAGCCGCAGCAGGGTCATCGCGGCGACGAAGATGCCGAACATTACCGCGCCCGTCGCTTCCGTAGCGCCGAGGCCCGCCACCGTGGCCTGGGCGATCCAGTCGTTGGCGGCACCTTCGGTGAGGGCGGCGCCAAGAACGACGACGCCGATCAGGACCGTGCGCGGCTCGCGCCAGGGGGCGAACCGGCTGCGCCGGGCCTCGCCGTCGCCCGGCCGCTCCGGCGCGTGCGGCAGGAAGTACTTCGGGACCGCCAGCAGCACCGCCGTGACGATCACCGCCAGGCAGAGCAGGTGGACGGCGAGCTGCACGTTCAGCACGGAGAGCCAGGCGCCGATCATCGCGCCAGCGAACGCGCCGAGGCTGAAGGCGGCATGGAACTGGGGCATGATGGTGCGCAGCATCCGCCGCTCCACATCCGCACCCTCGATGTTCTGCGCCACGTCCCACCAGGCCACGCCGATCCCGTAGCAGAACAACGCAGCCGCGGCGCCGGGAGCGGAACCGGCGAAGAGGGCCAGCGCCAGGCCGGAAGCGGCCATGGCAGCGATGACGCCGCCGGCCCGGACCGTGTTCGCGGTGCCGATCCTGGCGGCAATGGGGCCAGCCAGCGGCAGCGACAGGACGGAGCCGAGTCCGAGGGCCAGCAGGAGCAGCCCGATCTGCCCCGCGGTGATGTCCAGCGCAGTGGCCGCGGCCGGGATGCGGGCGGCCCAGCTGGCGAAGACCAGCCCGTTCAGGCCGAAGACGGCAAAGGTGGCGGCGGCCGCGTTCCGGGCGGTCCGATCGACGCTCACGGGCGGGGCTTGCGGGAGGTCTCGATGCACCGTTCCAGTCTGCCATCGGCGTCCGGCGGGTCCAGCCCGCAACACGAACCTCGTCCCGCGGCCGGTTTGGTCCCGGACGCGCGAAATGGCCTGAAGTCAGGCCTCCCCAGTAGCCAACTCACTTCAAGCCATTTCGCAAAAGCAGCCGCGAATCTCAGATGTTGCCACCTCAGCCGGTCACCCGGCCGCCCCCAAGCGGATTATGCTGCTGCCGGTTGCGGGCCGGTTTCCCTTTCCGCTTCCAACACAATTAGTGTGGCCGATCCATGGAGCGTTTGACCATAGCCTGCCACCCTAGTTCACAAACGCTGGGGTGGCCTTGGGATCCGCGTTCCAAAGTGCAGAGCCCGTCCAAGGCCTACGGTGCGCACCAGTCCAGCAGCTTCGGAAGCGGCCAGGTGTTGATGATCCGCTCCGCCGGTACGCCGTTGCGGGCGGCGCGTTCTGCCCCGTACTGCAGGAAATCCAGCTGGCCCGGTGCGTGGGCGTCGCTGTCGATGCTGAAGAGGCAGCCCGCGTCGAGGGCCAGCCGGATCAGGTCGTCCGGAGGGTCCTGGCGTTCCGGGCGGGAATTGATTTCGACGGCGACCTCGTACTCGGCGCAGGCGGCGAACACGCGCTCGGCGTCGAACTCGGACTGGGGACGGGTGCCGCGGGAGCCTTTGACGAGCCGGCCGGTGCAGTGGCCGAGCACGTTGGTGTGCGGATCCTTGATGCCCTTGAGCATCCGGCGCGTCATAGGCCCCTTCTCGGCCCGGAGCTTGGAGTGCACGCTGGCCACCACCACGTCCAGCCGGTCCAGGAGTTCCGGCTCCTGGTCCAGCTCGCCGGACTCCAGGATGTCCACCTCGATCCCGGCCAGCAGGCGGAAGCCGTCTCCGGCGCCGTCGTTAATCCCCGCGACGACGTCCAGTTGCTGCTCCAGCCGCTCGGGACTGAGCCCGTTGGCGATCTTGAGGTTGGGCGAATGGTCCGTCAGCGCCAGGTACTCCCGGCCCAACCAGCGGGCGGCAGCGACCATCTCCTCGATGGGAGAGCCGCCGTCCGACCAGCTGCTGTGGCTGTGCAGGTCCCCGCGCAGTGCCGCACGCAACTCGGCGCCGCCCTCGGCCAGCGGTGCAGCCGAGCGTTCGCGCAGCTTCGCCAGATAGTCGGGCACCTCGCCGTCCACGGCTTGGCGGATCACCTCGAAGGTCCGCGCGCCGATCCCCTTCATGTTCTTGAGCCGGCCGTCCCTGGCCCGGGCGGCCAGATCCGCCGGTTCCAGCGTGCCGATGGTTCCCGCGGCGCGGCGGAAAGCCTGCACCTTGAAGCTCGGGGCCAGCTCGCGCTCCAGCCAGAACGCGATCTCGTTGAGGGCGTCGACAGCATCCATGGCACCATCTTCCAGCACCGGCGCCGGGGCGGGGCCGGCAGCACCGAAGTCGGGCGCCGACGCTGGCGGAAGGCGGGCCTCATGGTGCCCAACCTGTTCGGCGCGCACCAGGGCGGCGTCGCTGGTGCGCCCGCGGAAGCGGGCACGGTCGAAAGATTGCGCAGTCCGTCCGCTTTGTCGGCGGAGGTGGACCCCGGGCGGGCGGCGGGCAAGGATGGGGTATGGCCACGGACAGAGGTGTGGAGCAGCAACTCGGCGACCAGGTCACGCACGTGGTCCGGATCGGCAACACAGTGCGCCGGCCGGTGCGCGTGTTCACGGCAACCATCCAGGCCTACCTGGGACATCTGCAGGATCGCGGTTTCTGCGACGCCCCGATCCCGTTGGGCTATGACGACGCCGGGCGGGAGGTTTTGTCCTTCGTCCGCGGCGAGGTGCCGGTGGAACCGCTGCCCGGGCCCGCCACCGGGATGGACGTGCTGCGGTCGCTGGCCCGGCTGATCCGGCGGCTGCACGACGCCGCCGAGGGCTGGGTTCCGCCGCCGGACGCGGTCTTCGGCGGCATTCCGGGCGGCCGTCCCGACGGGCTGGAGCCCCTCTTCACGGCGCCGGAGCTGGTGTCGCACCAGGACTATTGCCCAGGGAACGTGGTGTTTCGCGCCGGCCTTCCCGCGGCGCTGATCGACTTCGACCTGGCCAGGCCCACCACGCGCGTCGCCGACCTGGCCAACGCCCTCTACTGGTGGGCGCCGCTGATGCATCCGGCGGACCGCGCGCCGTCGCTGGCCGGCGCTGACATCCCGGCGCGGGTGCGCGCCTTCGCGGACGCCTACGGCCTGGACCTGGAGCGGCGGCGGGCCCTCACGGACGTGGCCCTGGCCCGCAGCCGGAACGCCCTGCTGACCATGGCGGCTGCGGCCGAGGCGGACCCGGTGTTTGCGCGCTGGTGGGAAGAAGGGCTGAAGGACAAGCTGCCGCGGGCCGAGGCCTGGCTGCGCTCGGCTGCCCGGCCGATCAATGACGCCCTGCTGGACTGACGGCTGGTTGCACCCGGACAGGACGTCCGCCGGTCGACGCTGTGCGACGCTTGATGCATGGATCTGGAGGTGTCGCCCGCGCTCACGGTTCCCGCGGCGGAACTCAGGTGGCGGTTCTCGCGGTCGCCGGGCCCGGGCGGCCAGCACGTCAACACCTCGGACAGCCGCGTCGAGCTGTCATGGAATATCAACGACTCGAAGGCGATTTCGGAGGGCCAGCGGCTGCTCCTGGCTGCGCGTCTCGGGCAGCGACTCGTCGCCGGAGCGATCACCGTTACCGCCTCCGAGCGGCGCTCCCAGCTGCGCAACCGCGAGATCGCCCTGGCCAAGCTCCGCAACGTTATCGGGGAGGGTCTTGCTCCCGAGGGTCCCCGCCGCCGGGCGACCAAACCCACCCGGGGCTCCAACCGCCGGCGCCTTGCGGCCAAGGCGCAGCGGGCGGCGACGAAACAGCAACGACGACGCCCGTCTGCCGAGTAACCCGCACCGTCCACGATTTTCGTGGACGGGCTGTCTGGGGAGAGCTAGTCCCGCGCGTCCATCGCCGATCCAAGCTGCTTCCGGGAGGAGATCTCCAGCTTCGGGTAGGACCGGGAAAGGTGCCATTCCACCGCCTTGATGGTGATGAAGAGTTCGGCCGCGATCTGCCGGTTGGTCATGCCCTTGGCCGCCAGGGAACAGACCCGGAACTCCGCCGCGGTGAGCCGGTCCGCCTTGTTCTCGGCGAGCAGCGGCAGCTGCGCCTCCTGGCCCGACAGGAGCGTGCCCATCCGGCGGGCCACCGCGGCGGCGCCGATCCGGTTACCGAGCACGAGGGCTTTGCGGGCCGCCCCGATTCCTTCCTGCCGGTGCGCCGACAAAAAGGCGCGGTCCTCGCCCAGCAGGCAGGTCTCCGCCAGGTCCGCGAGCGCGAGGGCCTGCGCGTACCGCCCCTCGTTTGCCTCGAGCAGTCCGATCGCCTCACGCAGCATGGGCACCGCCGCCTCGGCTGGCTGGGCCAGGGCCGCCACGCTCAGCGTCACGCCGGTGAGCCGGGGAGCGCCGAAGGCCCGCACCCGCTCGAGCTCCTCCTCGGCGACCGCGGAGGCATACTCGGCCTGGCCGCTCCGGGCGGCGGACTCAATGGCGCTTCGGGTCCAGGCGTTCAGCGTCGGGCCCAGCCCCGGGGCAAGGTCCATCGCCGTCGTGAAGTGCTCCAGGGCGGCGGGATGGTCGCCATGCGCCGCCTTGACCGTCCCGTGCAGCTGCAGCGCCATGGCCTGCACCAGCGGAACCCGGTCCTGCTCAAGCGGGACCCGCGGCAGGAGCGCATCCGCGGCGGCGAGGTCATCCCGCGCGATGTACACGCTGGCCAGCAGGAAGGCGGCGACCTCGAGGTAGGTGCACCAGCCGCTCTCCGCCGCGCGGAGGCTGGCCTCCAGGTCCACCTGGGCTAGCCGCAGCCGGCCGCGGTTCAGGTGGACCGATCCGCGGCAGTAGGCGAGCGTGGCGTGCGCCATGACCGAGGAATTGGCGCGCGCTTCGGCGATCGCCGCATCCAGCAGTTCAAGCGCCTCTGCGTCCCGCTCCCCGGCGTTGAGCGAACCCGTGACGTAGTTGATGATGTTGGATTCGGCCCCGTTTTCCGCCAGCACCCGGCCCTTGCCGTAGGCGCGCACCCCCAGCTCTCCGCTGAGCTTGGCATTTTCGCCCGTGATGGCCAGCCGCAGTGCCTCCTGGGCGAGCAGCAGGCGGTCTCCCGGGCCGTCCTCGGAAGGGTCCTGCGCGAGGATCCCGGCAAGCTCCGCGGAGTACCGTTCCGCGACCTGCATTTGCTGGAAGCCGGCCCCGCAGGCCAGGGCGACCACCCGCCTCCGCAAATCCTGGTCCGGCTCCGGATCCTGCTCCACTTCCTCCAGTGCCTGCGCGAAGTACTTGGAAGCGCGCTCCAGCTGGTTGATGTCGTAGAGGGTGACGGCGCCTTCCAGCAGCAGTTCCACGCGCTCGGCGATGCTGCCGGAAAGGTCGAGCGCCGCGAGGCCGCACTTCTCCGCGGTTTCCAGCCGCCCGCTGCCGGCGTAGGCATGGGCCGCCTCGATGAGCAGCGCACGCCGCAGGTCCCGCGGCAGTTGGGACTCCGCCATCGCCCTCTCGCAGAACTGGGCGGCCAGCGCATGGGCCCCCTGTCTGCGGGCCCTGCCGGCTGCGGCCAGCAGCGTCCGGATGCCATCCTCGTTCCCGTCCGGCTCCGCTTTGAGCAGATAGCCGGCGACCAGCGCGGGGTCCGCCCCCTCAGCCATCAGGAGCCCTGCGGCCTTCCGGTACAGCCGCGAAACCTCGTCCCCCAGGTCGGCGAGCAGCGCCTCGCCCACCAGCGCGTGCTGGATGGCCGGCCTTGGCTTGGTCCCCGCGAGGAAACGTTCGCTGCGGAGGCGGTCGAGGATCGCGCCGAGGCTCCCCGCGTGGGGCTCCGCCATCGCCTTCAGCCGGGGCATGGTGGCGTCCTTGCCCAGTACGGCGACGGCGCTAAGCACCGCGCGCTCCTCATCCGCCAGCCGGCGCAGGCGCTCCCGAAGGACGCTTTCCACGCTTCCGGCGGCCTCCGGCGCGGCCGCGGCAACGTCCCGTTCCAGCAGCTCCTCGACGAAGAACGGCACGCCTCCGCTGGCCGCCTGCACCCGCTCTGCGGTGACCCGGGCCGCGTCCGCCTGGCGTTCCATGATCCAGGACTCGATGGCGCTGGAGGTCAGCGGCTTCAGCTGCCAGTGCAGCGGCACGCCGGACACGCTTTCCTTGCCGATCTGCGAGCCCTTCACGCGAAGCAGGTCCGCGGTGTCCAGCCCTTCCGGGTGCTCCGCGCCCGGCCCCGTCCGCACGCCGCGCAGGAGCAGCACCGGCACGTCGATCAGGAGGCTGCCGATGTCCAGCAGCGCCGCGAGCGAGAGCTCGTCCAGCCACTGCGCGTCGTCCACCGCCGCCACGATGGGCCGCGTCTGGCTCCGCGAACGCAGCACCCACGCCGCCGAATAGCTGAGGGCATCGCGTTCCGCGGGCACGCCGGTCGAGGCGACGAACTTATGCAGCATGGCACCCTGTCCGTCGAAGGGCGGGGAGCCGGCGGGAATGCGCTGGACCAGCGGCGCGAACCATTGCCACAGCATGGCACCGGGCAGTTGCCGCCTGGCATCGCCCGTGGCGCGCAGGACCTTCCAGCCGCGCGCGGCGGCGTCGGCGCAGATGGCGTCCAGCATGGAGGTCTTGCCGATCCCGGAGGGCCCGCTGATGGTCAGCTCCGCGTCCCGGCCGCCGGCCACCGAGGCGGCCAGTGCGCGCCAGTGCGCGAGCTCCTCATCCCGCCCGAAAAGCCGTGGCTGTCCCATAGACCCGATAGTATGGCGCGGCCCCGACAAATTGTTATTGATGCGTCACTTTACGCGCCGCGAGTCGCCTCCCGGTTCACGTTTGCGTCCGGATCAGGCCTCTGGCACGCAGCGGTTGCGCAGCTCGCCGATCCCTTCGATGCGCGTGACCAGTTCCGCCCCCGCCGGGATCCATTCGCGCGGCTTGCGCGCGAGCCCGACGCCGGCCGGCGTGCCGGTAGCGATGAGGTCGCCCGGCTCCAGCGTCATGAACTGGCTGATATAGGAGACCAGGGTGGCACAGGAAAAGATCAGGTCCGCCGTTGTGCCCGACTGCTTCTGCACGCCATCGAGCTCGCATTCGACCGCCAGTCCCTTCTCCGGGTCCAGTTCGTCGGCGGTAACGACGACGGGGCCCACCGGCGTCATGCGGTCCCAGTTCTTGCCCTGGAACCACTCGGACGTGCGGCCCTGCCAGTCGCGGACGGAGACGTCGTTCATCACGGTGTAGCCGGCGATGGCGTCCTTTGCCTCCGCCTCGTCCGCCTTGCGCACGGTGCGGCCGATGACGACGACCAGCTCGGCCTCCCAGTCGATCTTGCTGCTGGCCAGGGGCATGACGACGTCGTCCGCCGGGCCGACCAGGGAGTTGTGGAACTTGGTGAAAATGGTCGGGTACTTCGGAACTTCCTGCCCGACCTCTTCGGCGTGCGCGTAGTAGTTGAGGCCGGCGCAGAGGATCTTGCCGGGACGCGGGATGGGCATGGCCAGCTCGTCGGCGTCAGGCTCCGGTCCCGGCTCCCCCGCCAGCGTCCGCCAGTCGCCGCGGGCCAGCAGCTCGCCGACGTCCTTGACGGGAAGATAGACAGTGCCGGCTTCGTCCTGCCGGAAAGCCTGCGTGGTCCCGTCCCGCCGCACCGTACCCAGACGCATCCGGTCCTCCTGTCCGCGACCCAAGCGCCGCCGTCGTTGTTGTCCGTTGTTGCCCATTGTTGCTGGTAGCGGAGTAACCCGCCCTGTGGCAGACTACCCGCTCGGCTGGCGGGTCCGATCCAAAAGTCACGTCGAGGTGTTGACCTGCCGACATTCCGGCGCGCTTCATTGATACAACCGGAAACGGTCCGGACCATCCTGGGAGCGCGTTATGCATCCTGCTGTGATAGACCCCAATTCGACCGACATCGCGCCGGTGGCCTTCCAACCGGTTCTGTGGCTCGCGGCAGCCGGCGTATTCGCCGTCATCATCCTGCAGTCGGTGATCTACCTCCGGGCCATCCGCAAGGCCGGTGCCGCGGCCCACCTGACCGATCAGCAGGTGGGCCGCGCCGTCCGTGCGGGCGCCGTGGCGGCCATCGGACCTTCGCTGGCCGTCGCTCTGGTGGCGGTCTCCCTCCTGCCGCTGTTCGGCACCCCGGCCGTCCTGACCCGCATCGGCCTGGTGGGCTCGGCTGCCTTCGACGTCGCGGCCGCCGGCCTCGCGGCGGGAACCCAAGGTGCCCAGCTCGGCGGTCCGACCTACACGCAGAAGGTGTTCGCCATCGGGTTCGCCGCGATGACGCTCGGCGGGCTCCTGTGGATGGTCTCCGCGCTCGTCCTCACCCCGATCCTCGCCAGGGGCGACAAGGCGCTGCGCAAGGTCAATCCCGCGGTCATGACCGTCGTGCCCGCCGCGGCCCTGCTCGCGGCGTTCTTCACGCTCGCCTTCGCCGAGACCCTCAAGTCGCCTGTCCATCTGGTGACCCTGCTGGTCTCGGCCGCCGTGATGGGCCTATGCCTGCTCGGGGCCAAATACCTCAAGAAGCCGTGGCTGCACGAGTGGGGGCTCGGGATCGCGATCGTCGTGGCCCTGGCCGTCGCCTATTCCATGACCGCCAAGTAAGAGGCCGGGAGACCACATGTCCTCGCAGACCAGCAACGCGCCGCTCACAGGGCTGGCCCAGTTCGACCGCACCACGTCCATCTGGGGCCCCATCACCCTGGCGCTCGGCTTCCTCGTCTCCCTCGCCGCCGCCCTCTTCGTCGCCTTCGGCACCGGGCTGGGGATCACCGCCGCGGAGTTGTGGAAAGCCGTCGGCATCGTCATCGTGACCTTCGGCATCATCGCGGTCGTGGAGCCGATTGCCTACTATCCGATCCTCGGGCGCTCGGCGATGTACCAGGCGTTCATGATTGGCAACATCGCGAACAAGCTGCTCCCGGCGGCACTCATCGCCCAGACCGACCTGGGCGAGAAACCCGGTACGCGCCGTGCCGACCTCATAGCGGGTGCCGCGATCATCGGCGCGGCGTTCATCCACCTCATCACGCTCGTGGTCCTCGTCGGCATCCTCGGCACCTTGCTCCTTGCAGCGCTGCCGCCGGACCTCGTCGCCGTCGCGCGGCTCTACATCCTGCCGGCGGTGTTCGGTGCCGTCACGGTCCAGGCCGTCGTCACGATGAAGAACGTGCGCATCACCATCATCGCCGCCGTCATCGCGGCGCTCTTGGTGTTCGTCGTCGTCCCGCTGGTCCCGGCGTTGGCGAACCTGGCCACCGCCTTGGCCGTCATCATCGCGATCGTCGCGGCGTGGTTCCTCCGGAAGCGCACGGAGGGTCCGCCCCCGGCGCCGCAGTCCATCGGCCACTGACGTCCCGTCCCACGATCCCGAAAGGCCTCCCATGGCACAGGCTGACACGGTCACCCTCGCCCCCGGCATCAGGGTCTCCCCCGGCTTCGTCGCCGAGCACCTCGAGCTGTACAAGGCGTTCCACCGCGCGCCGGAACTGTCGTCCCAGGAGCACCGGACCGCCGCGGCCATCGAACAGCGCCTCGATGAGCTCGGCATCGAGCACTTCCGCTGCGGCGGGACCGGCGTCGTTGGACTCCTGCGCAACGGCGAGGGGCCGGTCATCGGCTTCCGCGCCGACACCGACGGCCTGCCGATTGCCGAGGAGACCGGGCTGGACTACGCGAGCACCGCGACGGGGACGATTCCGGACGGCAGCACCGTCCCGGTCATGCACGGCTGCGGCCACGACACCCACATCACGGACGCCCTCGCCGCCGCCGCTTACCTGGCGGGGAATCGCGCGGTCTGGGCCGGCACCATCGTCCTCCTCTTCCAGCCCGCCGAGGAAACCGCGGCCGGAGCCAAGGCCATGGTCGACGACGGACTCTGGGACCGCGCGCCCCGCCCGGAGGTGGTCCTGGCCCAGCACGTCATGCCCCAGCGGTCCGGCACGGTGACGCTTCGCCCGGGGCACATGGCGAGCCTTGCCGACTCGTGGCGCATCACGGTCCGCGGCCGCCAGGCGCACGGCTCGCAGCCGGAGAAGTCGATCGATCCGATCGTCGCGGCGGCGGCGATGGTCCTGCGCCTGCAGACCATCGTCTCGCGCGAGCTCCCGCCCACTAAACCGGCCGTGGTCACGGTCGGGACGTTCCATGCGGGGCTGAAAGAGAACATCATCCCGGAGACCGCCGAGTTCAGCCTCAACGTCCGAACGCCGGACGAGGAGACCCGCATCCAGGTCCTCGACGCCATCCGCCGGATCGTCAACGCCGAGGCCGCCGCGTCCGGGATCGGCGCGCCGGGCATCGTGGAAATCTCCCGCTTCCCGCGGCTCTTCAATGACGCCGGGCACACCGAGCGGGTGACGGCCGCCTTCCGCGAGGCCTTCGGCGAGGAGTCGATTATCAGCGCCCCGCTCGGCATGGGCTCCGAGGATGCCGGCTGGCTCGGCGACGCGATCGGCGTCCCCGTGGTCTTCTGGTCCTTCGGCGCGTTCCCGCACGAGCAGTTCGAGGACGGAAATATGCCACCGGGCAACCACCACCCGGGCTTCGCACCGGACGCCGAGGCGGCCCTCGTGCACGGCACCGCCGCCGCGATCACCGCGCTGCTCGCCTACGTGGGCGGCTGAGGATACGGGGAAGCTGCGGGCCGATGGGGAGCCTACGGCCGGAGCGAGGGCATCGGCAGGCCGAAGACGTCTTTCAGCGCCAGCCGGGCGGCGTGGTAGCCGGCCATGCCGTGCACTCCCGGGCCCGGCGGAGTGGCGGCCGAGCAGAGGTAGACGCCCCCGAGCGGGGTCTTCCACGGCTTGGTCCCGGCAACGGGACGCGCCAGCAGCTGCCGGATATCGACTGCGCCGGTGCCAAAGTCCCCGCCCACGTAGTTGGGGTTGTAGGCCTGGTAGTCCATGGCGCTCATGCCGCGGGAAGCAATGACGACGTCGGAAAAGCCTGGCGCGGCTTCCTCCAGTTGCGCGGTGATCACGTCTGTCATGTCCAGCGTGGAACCCTGCGGGACGTGGCAGTAGGCCCAGAGGATGTGCCGGCCGGCCGGAGCGCGGGTGGAATCGAAAACGCTGGGCTGCGAGACGAGCACGAAGGGCTTGGCGGCGTGCCGGCCGCGGGCGATCTCCCGTTCCGAGGCAGCCACCTCGTAGCGCGTGCCGCCCAGGTGCACCGTACCGGCTCGGGCTAGGTCGTGCTCGGCCCACGGCACCGGTTCGGACAGGATGAAGTCCACCTTCGCCGCGCCGGGCCCGTACCGGTAGGCACCTAGGGCCGCGGCGTAACTACGGGGCAAGCGCCCGCCGGCCAGCCGAAGCAGTTCCTGCGGGGCGGTGTCCAGCAGGATGGCGTCCGCGTCGGTCAGGTCGGCCAGCGAGTCCACCCGGTGCCCGGTGACAATGCGGCCGCCGTGTGCGGCCACATCCTGCACCATGGCGTCGATGATCGCCTGCGAACCGCCGACCGGGAGCGGATAGCCGACGGCGTGGGCCAGGGACCCGAGCATCAGCCCCGCGCCCGCCGCGACCAGCCGCTTGATCCCGCCCGGAGTGTGGGCGGCCACCCCGGACAGCAGCGCCGGAGCGAAGTATTCCTTGAAACGCATATCCCACCAGGGGCTGCCCTGCTCCAGGGTCCCCATTCCATAGCGCAGCGCGGAGAGGGGGTGGCGCGGGACGCGCAGCAGCTGGTTCATGGTCAGGTCCAGCAGTTCGGCGGAGTGGCTGGCCAGCGGTTCCATCAGCGCCCGGTACGCGGGGCCGTCGGCACCGAGCCGCTCGGCCGTCCGGTCCACATCCTGGTAGGCGAACGCGACGTGGTCGGGCCGGACGACGTGGGCAAAGGCGATTTCGGGGTGGATCATCTCGACCCGGTCGGCCAGGCCGAAGTCGCGGAAGAAGGGCGCAGCCACCGCCATTGGATGCACGGCGGAGCATACGTCATGCCGGTGCCCCGACTCGATGAGTTCCATGGTCCGGGCTCCGCCGCCGGCGGTAGAGGCAGCCTCGTAGACGCTGACCTCCAACCCGGCCCGGGCCATGATTACCGCAGCCGCCAGGCCGTTGGGCCCGGCCCCTACCACTGCCACCTGTCCGCGTGCCATCAGTCCTGCCTTCCCTCCGCCGCGCTGCGAATGGGTTGTGCGCGATAGCGCCAGTCCAGCACAAATCTGTCCGGTGCGTTATCGAATGGACCACCTTGCGGGTCATCGACGTCCAGCCGCCGCACCACGTCATGCTCCGGCCGGTGCACGGAACGCGCCACCTGGAACATGAGATATGCCGTGGCAGCAATATGCCCCAGCACGGCAAAAACGTAGTAGGGAGTGTCGATGTTGTGCTGCGGCTCCCCGCCGCTGGTGATCCGGCCGAGGTACATCCAGATGGCCCACCAGTGGAGCACCTCGAAGAACTGCCAGAGGAGGAAGTCGCGCCAGCGCGGATGCGCCAGCGCGGCGAGGGGAACCAGCCAGACCACGAACTGCGGCGAGTAGACCTTATTGGTCAGTACGAACGCGGCCACCACCAGGAAGACAATGCCGGCCAGCCGCGGCCGGCGCGGGGCGGACAGCACCAGCACCGCGATGGCCAGGCACGCCGCCAGGAACAGCAGGAGCGAGAGCGTGTTGGCCGGGCCCGGCCCCAGTTCAGGCAGCCCGCCGCGCTCGGCCGTGACGTTGTAGGCGTACCAGAGCGAGGAATAGCCGGCCTCGCGGTCCCGGGTGTAGCCGAGGAAGTGCGCCCAGGACTCGAAGCCGGAGACCATGAAGGGGACGTTGACCAGCAGCCAGGCCACTGCGGCGGAACCTCCCGTGACGAGCAGCGGCCGGAACCTGCCCGATCGCATCGCCAGGAGGAGGATGGCGCCGAGCATCAGCACCGGATAGACCTTGAGGGCGGCCCCGAGCCCGATCAGCACGCCCGCCGCCACGAGCCGCCCGCGCGCGAAGCAAAGCATGGCCAGCGCCAGCACCATCGCCGGCCAGAGGTCCCAGTTGACCGTGCCGGCCAGCACGATGCCCGGGGCCACCGCGACCATCGCCGCATCCCAGGGCCGCCGATGGCTCATCCGTGCGGTGGCGATAACAGTGATGATCCAGACCACCGCCGCCAAGGTGGCATTGACGTCGAAGTAGGCCAGGGTGCGCTCCGGCGACGCCCCTGAGCCCGGCACCAGCAAGGCCGTCGCCCCGGCCAGCAGGCCCATCAGCACGGGATATTCGAAGGAACTGCCCGGGGTCAGGAACGGCAGCACGCCGTCGGCCAGGCCGCGGGAATCGAACAGGACCGGCCAGTCCGAATAGCAGCCCATGTAGAAATAGTCGGGCAGTGCCCAGCCGGCCACCCGGCACGGCGTCTTGGCCAGCACCGACAGCAGCGCGGCCAGCGTCGTCAGCAGGATCAGCACCCGCTCCACGGTGAAGAAGCCGGGCCGGACGATCCCGGGTGCTGTGCGGCGCCCCAGCGGGCCGCCGACGGATTCAGTGAACCGCCTCAGCAGCGGGTCATTGCGGCTGGGCACCACAATGCGCAGCGGCAGACGACGGCGCGAAGAGGGCCCGGGCATGGCATCAACACTACTTGCGCCGCTTGGTTATCGCCTTAGGTTAACAAAACGTTGACTGGCGGCCACCTCCCCGTAACCGGCAGCTCACCGTCCGGCCATTGAGCCTCCCTACGGTTGAGCCAATGAGCATTACCCACCCCCACGAAGTACTGGTGGTGATCCCCGCCCGCGGCGGTTCGAAGGGGATCCCCTTCAAGAACCTCAAGCCCGTTGCAGGACGATCCCTGGTAGCCCGCGCCGTCGAGGCCGCACGGAACGCCGCCCGGGTGACGGACGTCGTCGTCAGCACCGATTCGCCGGACATCCGGTTCGAGGCCGAGCGCTTCGGCGCCCGCGTCATCGAACGGCCCGCGGAGCTCTCGGGCGACACCGCCACCAGCGAGTCGGCCGTGCTGCATGCCCTCGAGAACAGCGGTGCCCGGCCCGCGGTCACGGTGCTGATGCAGTGCACCTCCCCGTTCATCGATTCGGCGGATCTGGACGCGGCCATCGCCTCCGTGCTCGACGGCGGTGCGGACGTGGCGTTCTCGGTCGCGGAGAACCACAACTTCCTCTGGGCGAGGGACGCCGAGGGCGCCGTCACCGCGGTTGGCCACAGCGCCGATTTCCGTCCGCGCCGGCAGGACCGCGAGCCGCAGTACCGCGAGACCGGGGCCTTCTACGCGATGCGCACTTCAGGTTTCCTGGCCCGCGGGCACCGCTTCTTCGGCCGCCTCGAGTTCCAGGTCGTCCCGGCGGAGCACGCCATCGAGATCGATTCGATGGAGGACCTGGAGATCGTCCGGGCGATGGATTCGCGCCCGGAGTCCAGCGGGATCGACGTGGACGCACTCGTCATGGACTTCGACGGGGTGCACACCGATGACCATGCCTTGGTCAACTTCCAAGGCGAAGAATTCGTCCGGGTCAGCCGCTCGGACGGAATGGGGGTGGCCCGGCTGCGCCGCGCCGGAGTCCCCCAGCTGATCCTCTCCACCGAAACCAATCCGGTGGTGACCGCCCGGGCGAACAAGCTCGGCGTCGACGTCGTCCAGGACGTCTCGGACAAGGCGGCCGCGGTGACCGAATGGATCACCACGTACGGACTTGATCCAGAACGCGTTGCCTTCGTGGGCAATGACGTGAATGACCTGCCTGCCATGGGCCGGGTCGGTTGGCCAGTGGCCGTGGCGGATGCCCGGCCCGAGGTCAAGGCCGCAGCGCGCATTGTGCTGCAGCACAACGGCGGCGAGGGCGCGGTCCGCGAAATCTGCGAACGCGTCCTGGCCGCACAACCGGCAGCCCAACCGGCAGCCACAGCAATCCAATCCCGATGACAGAAAGAGCTTCGCTGATGACCACCGAAACCACCGCCCCCGCCGGAGCCCCGGCACCCGTAGCCATCGGCGACGTCCAGGTCGGCGCCGGCCAGCCCGTCTACGTGATCGGCGAGATCGGCATTAACCACAACGGCGACATCGAGATCGCCAAGCAGCTGATCGACGTTGCCGCCGCCGCCGGCGCCAACGCCGTGAAGTTCCAGAAGCGCACCCCGGAAATCTCCACCCCGGTCGACATGCGCGACAAGATGCGCTCCACCCCGTGGGGCGAGATGACCTACCTGGACTACCGCTACCGCGTCGAGTTCGACATGCCGATCTACCAGAAGCTGATCCAGCACGCGGCAGACAAGGGCCTGCACTGCTTCGCTTCGCCGTGGGACGTGCCCTCGGTGGCCTTCATGGAGGAAGCCGGCGCGCTGACCCACAAGGTCGCCTCCGCCTCCGTCACCGACATCGAACTGCTGACCGCCCTGCGCGAAACCGGCAAGCCGATCATCCTCTCCACCGGCATGTCCACCATCGAGCAGATCGATAAGGCCGTCGAGACCCTGGGCACCGACAACCTGGTCCTGATGCACGCCACCTCCACCTACCCGCTGCCCCCGGAGGAGGCCAACCTGCGCATGATCACCACGCTGCAGGAGCGCTACCAGGTTCCGGTCGGCTACTCGGGCCACGAGCGCGGCCTGCAGATCTCCCTGGCAGCCGTCGCCCTCGGCGCCGTAACCGTGGAGCGCCACATCACCCTGGACCGCACCATGTGGGGCTCGGACCAGGCCTCTTCGCTCGAGCCCAAGGGCTTCGAGTCGCTGATCCGCGACATCCGCATCCTCCAGGACGCGATGGGCGACGGCGTCAAGAAGGTCTTCCCGGGCGAGCTGGCGCCGCTGTCCCGCCTGCGCCGGGTGGACGGCTAAGTTAGCCCTATGGACCAGCCATTACTGAGCGTCATCGTTCCAGCGAAAGACCAGGCACCTTTCATCCGTGACTCGATGACCAGCCTGACGCGCCAGTTCGATGACCCCTCCGTAATGGAAGTCATCGTCATCGACGACGGTTCAACCGACGGAACCGGGGAGCTGGCTGCCGCATTCGCCAGCCGGCTCCCCGGCCTGAAGATCCTCCGCAACGAGGCCGCGACCGGCGTCGCCTCCGCCCGCAACCGCGGGCTGGACATCGCGGCCGGCCGCTTCATCACCTTCCTCGACCCGGACGACTGGTACGCCCCCGGGCACCTGTCCCGGATCACGGACGAGATCGCCGAGCTGGGCGTGGACTTCCTGCGGGTCGACCACGTCCGGCACACCGGCGGCGTGCGCACCGTCCATAAGGCGCCCCAGGCGCGCCGCGGCGCCAGGCTGGATCCGCGCAACGACATCGCGCCGCACAACCAGTCCACGATGGTGGACTACTGCTTCCCGCCGTTCGGAATTTTCGACGGCGGACTCAGGGATGCGGGCCTGCTCCACTTCCTGGACGGCCGGCACACCGCAGAGGACCGCCCGTGGGTCTGGCGGCTCCACCTGAAGGCCGCCTCCTACGCCGTCAGCAACCAGCTCGGCGCGTTCTACCGGCGCGGCGTCGCCAGCTCGCTCACGCAGGTCTTCGACCGCCGCCAGCTGGATTTCCTGCCCTGCTTCGCCGAGGTCTTCCGCCTCGTCGGGGAGGACCCGGAAGCAAGCCGCTTCTGGCCCAAGGCCGTCCGCCAGTTCCTCGCCATCGCCTGCCACCAGCTGGACCGCTCCGGCGACATGGACAAGCAAGTCGTGGCGGAACTCCATGCGGGCATCAACGACGCCCTCGCGGGCCTGCCGGACGACGTGCGCGGGCAGGGCCTGGCCGGCATGGACAACAAGCGCCGCAAGTTGCTCAAACCTGTGCTCCGGAGAGCTGCCGCATGAAAGAACTCTTTGTCGTTTCCACGCTGTACCAGTGCATCTCGCTGGCGTCCGCGATCGACGCCGGCCGGATCCCGGACCGGGGTGCCGAGCGCATCCTGGTCCTGACCAACAGCGCCCTGATCCCCGAGATCACCGTGCCGTTCCATGAGGCTCCCGGCTTCGCGGAGGCGGCGGCCCGCTTCGACCGCTCCGTGGACCTGAGCCAGCTGCTCTGGCCGCGCCGCCCCGGGCAGTTCGACCCGCGGCCCGAGGAGGTGCATCTCTGGGAACGACTGCTCCGGGCCGAATGGGACCTCGGCGACAGCCCCGTGGGCCTGTTCGTCGAGTCCATCCAGGTCAACCCGGCAGTCGCGCTGTGCCGCATCTTCGCCGACGCCGGCATCAGCGTGCACTCCGACGGCCTGATGAGCTACGGCCCTACCCGCAATCCGCTGCCGCGCGAACTGGCGCAGCGGCTCGAGACGCTGGTGTACGTTGACCTGGTGCCCGGCCTGGTGCCGCAGCTGCTGCGCGAACACAACCCGGCCCTGGTGCCGGTGGACCGCGCCGACCTGCGCCGCGGCATGGAGGCGCTGGCGCGGACCCTGCCCGAGGACGATGCGGTGGCCGCCGCCGTCAGCGGGACCCCCGCGGCGGAGCTCGAGAAGCACCGCGCGGACCACGGCGCCTCCGGCAGTGCCTTGATCCTCGGCCAGTACCTCTCCGAGCTCGGCATCCTCTCCGCCGAGGAAGAGGTCACGCTGCACCGGGACATGCTGCAGAAGGCCCTGGACCGGGGCATCCGCCACTGCGTGTTCAAGCCCCACCCCAGCGCCGGCCCTGGTGCCGTCACCTCGATCCAGGCCGCCGCCGCGGAACTCGGGCTCCAGCTCGAAGTACTTACCTCGAGCAGCCCGGCGGAGGTCGTCATGCAGCGGCTGGAACCGGAGCTGGTGGTCAGCTGCTTCTCCACCGCCCTGATGACGGCGAAGTACCTCTTCGGCATCGACGCCGCGGCCGTGGGCACCGGGATCCTGCTCGAGCGGCTCACGCCGTACCAGAACAGCAACCGCATCCCGGTCACCATCATCGACGCCCTGCTGGAACGCGGCTACGCCGCCCCCGCTGAGGCGCCGGCGGACTCATCGGCGGACGCATCCTCGGGGGCATCGGCAGCGGCCGGTTCCGACGCCGCGCAGACGCCGGACGCTTTGCCCGGGCGCCCGGCCCCGCTTCAGCAGCTGGTCGAGGCCGTGTCCTACTGCATGCAGCCGCAGACGCTTGAGCTGGCCCGGCCCGCAGCCGAGGCCTTGTTGGCCGGCGCCCAGCACACCGGAGAGCTGCGCTACTTCAAGCGCCGCCGGCTGACCAAGCTGGAGCTGCCCGGCTCCCTGCCCGCCGCGAAGGTGCTCCACCCGCTGGGCCGCGCCCGCCGCGCCGGCGCCCGGCAGGTCAAGCGCGTCCTGACGGTGCTGGCGAAATGATGCAGGAAATCCTGCCCTCGCTGCTGGTGGCCCGGCCACGCTTCGGCCGGGCCACGGTCTGGGCCGAATCTCCGCTGCAGCTGCTCAGCGCCGTGGAAGCCCACGGCGCGGGCCTGCTGGGCAACGAAACCGTCATCCACTCGCGCAGCGACGCTGTCGGCATGGACGCCACCCTAACCGAGCTGCTGAGCCAGGTCCCGGACGGCGTCAGCTTCGCCGAGCCCGGATCCTCCGTGCCGGCGCTGCGCGTTCCGGGCCTGGACCGCTGGGTTATCGGGGACGCCTACTCCGGCGTGGCGCAGACCGAATTGCTGCGCGGAGCGGCGGACAAAGAGATCGTGATTGTCGACGACGGACTGGCCACGCTCAAACTGCTGGCCACGCTGGCGAAAGACTCCGCGGCCCCGCTGGTGCGTCCGCGGGCGGCGGCTTCCTCGGTCCGCAAGGCGCTCGGCCTGGCGGTCTGGTTCATGCTGCGCCGGCTCGCCCGCCAGAACCGCCTGCTGGTGGTCACGGCGCTGCCGGTGCCGCTGGACCTCGAGCAGCGTTTCCGCGCCGTCGGCGGCCAGCTGGAGCGCCACCGCTTCGAATGGCTGGGAACGCAGCCGGTGACGGAGGAGATCACCGAGCCCACCGTCGTCGTCGGTTCCGCCATGGCCGCGGACGGCCTCATCCGCGAGGAGCCCTATCTGGCATGGGTCGAATCGCTCACGGAGGACGGGCCGGTCAGCTACTTCCCGCACCGGCGGGAGACCCCGGCCTTCCTGACCAAGCTGGACCAGCACCCCCTGGTCCGCGTCAACCGCCACACCATTCCCGTGGAGATGCGCCTGCGCGGACTCCGCGCCGGACAGGTCGTCCGGGCGCTGCCGTCCACCGTGCTGGCCTCGCTCCGCCTGATCCTCGGGCCCAACGGGGTTCCGCTGAAAGGACAGGCCGTGCCGGACAGCTGGTGGCTGCCGCAGGCCTCGGACTCGCTGCGCAGGCACCTGAGCAGTTCCCTCGACGACGGCGGATCCCCCGCATGAGCACCGAAACTTCGAACCCCCGGAAGGCGGCACGGAAGATGCGCATTGTCGCCATCGCTGACAGCGACTCCTACTTGAAGTTCGCCTGTGCCACGCTGGACGCCCTCGGCCCGGAGTGGGAGCGCGAGGTCCTGCTGGTCCGCTCCCCCATCCAGCCGACCCTGGAACAGATGGCCGCGGCCACCGCCGGGACCTTCCTCCACGGCCGCGCCACCGCGGTGATCCCCGCCTCCGGCCTGCGGACCGCGCTGGCCGGCGCCGACGTCGTGCTCGCCGCAGCCACCGGCCCCGTGGTCGAGGAGGTCTACCTGCATGCCGCCGCGCTGACCCCGCGCCCGGCGCTGGTGTCCGGGCTGCCCGGCGTCGCCTTCCCCGCCACCCAAAAGGCGCTGCGCTACCGGGCGCTCGGGGACGCCTTCGTCACCCACAGCCACGCGGAATGCCGCGCTTTCAGCGAACGGGCCGAAGACCTCGGACTGCCGCAGCGCATCCTGGTCTCCCGGCTTCCCTTCCTCTCCTCGCCCGAGGCGCCGGTGCCGGACCCCACTCCCCTGCAGCGTGTGGTGTTCGCCCCGCAGGCCAAGGTGCCCGTGGAGAAGGACGAGCGCGTCGCCATCCTGCAGGCGCTGGCCGCGCTGGCCCGCCGCACCGGCTTCACCGTGCGCGTCAAGCTGCGGGCCTGGGCCGGGGAACCGCAGACCCACCTGGAGCAGTATCCGTTCGACACCCTCTGGAACGACATGGTGAAGGCCCGCGCGGTGGCCGGGCACGAACTGGAGTTCTGCACCGGCTCGATGGCCGAGCAGCTGGTCCCCGGCACGGCCATGGTCACCGTCAGCTCCACCGCCGCCCTGGAAGCACTCGACGCCGGCCTGCAGGTGCTGATCCTGTCCGACTTCGGGGTCAGCGACGAGATGCTCAATAAGGTCTTCGACGGCTCCGGTCTGCTCGGCACCCTCGATGACCTGAAGGCCGGCCGTTTCTTCCACCCGGAGCACAGCTGGCTGCGGGACAACTACTTCCACCGGCAGGACGTGCCGCTGGGGCACGTGCTCGCCATCTACGCCGAGTGGGCCAGGGCCGGCAAGCTCGCGCTGGATACGGACCAACTGGCGGCCACGCGGAAGCGCCGGGTGCGGCTGCGCCTGCGCACCCTGCTGCCGACGCCCGCGCTGAAGGCCATCCGCTGGGTCCGCCAGCAGCAGCGGGACGGTGACGCCCGCCGGATGGAGGCGGAGCGGGCCGCCGCGAGCCTGCCCGCCTGACCATCCCGCGGACGTCCGTGCCCTGGCGGCCGGGCTTCCCCGAACCGAGCCGGGGGCCGAACCTGTAGCGGCCGGCCCCCGGCACACGGACCTTTTCGGACGGACCTTAGCGGAGCGTTCCTTGCTCGGCACCGGCCGGGAAGCGTTCCCAGACCCGGTGCTTGGACAGCAGTTCCGCCATCTTCTCCAGCACCTGGGGGCCGCTGCCCAGTACGACGCCGGCGGCGTCCTCGGGCACGGAGGCTGCGGCCAGTGCCTGGCCGGCGCTGTCCCACCCGCCGATCGCCTTGCAGTGCCGGTACGCCTCGGCCAGCAGCAGGCTGACCCGCGGGTCCACCCCGGGGTAGCCCGCGGGATCGCCGGCCTTGGCGTCCAGCCCCGGCGCCGCGTCCGGCGCCGGCTTGGCGGATCCGGCGACCACGACGGCGTCGAACTCCACCGAGCGCGCCGTCAGGTAGGTCCGCTGGACCGGCAGGCCGCCGGGGAGCTTGCCGCCGTGCGGGGCGATGATCAGCGGGACCATGCCGCCGGCGTGGATGGCTTCGCGCGCCCTCGCCAGCGCCTCCTGGTCGCTGTATTCGTCCGCGATGATGCCCACGGTCCGGCCGGCCAGCGGCCAGCTCCCGCGCAGCTGCGACAGTGCGGCGCTCGGCTCCGGGTCGCCGAGCTCCACGGTCGGCGCGGGCGCCTCGAGTCCCAGTCCGGCGGCAACCTTCGCGCACAGGTCCGCGTCGATGTTCGCCAGGGCCTGCAGCTGCCGCTTGCGGATGTTCTCCTCGTAGCACTTGCCCAGTTCGAACGTGTAGGCCTGCGCGACGTGTTCCTGTTCGACCGGCGCCAGCGAGAGGTAGAAGAGCCGCGCCTGGCTGAAGTGGTCGTCGAAGCTCGCCGGCTTCTCCCGCTTCTTGGCCGAGGCCGGCAGTTCCTGCGGGACCTCGATGTAGGCACTCATGTCCTCGCCCGCCAGGAAGGGACAGCCGCCGTCGATCGAGTTGGGCCGGTACGGCGCCGCCCCAGCATGCACCGCGGTCTGGTGGAAGCCGTCGCGGAACATGTCGTTGACCGGGGCCTGCGGCCGGTTGATCGGGATCTGCGCGAAGTTGGGCCCGCCCAGCCGCGTGAGCTGGGTGTCCAGGTAGGAGAACAGGCGGGCCTGCAGCAGCGCATCGTTGGTCACGTCGATGCCGGGCACCAGGTGGCCGGGGTGGAACGCCACCTGCTCGGTCTCCGCGAAGAAGTTCGTGGGATTGGCGTTGAGGGTCATGGTGCCGATCACCTGCACCGGCGCCAGCTCCTCGGGCACGATCTTGGTCGGATCCAGCAGGTCGATCCCCTCGAACGTCTCGTCCGGGGTGTCCGGGAACGTCTGGATGCCCAGCTCCCACTCGGGGAAGGCCCCGGCCTCGATCGCGTCCGCCAGGTCCCGCCGGTGGAAGTCCGGGTCGGTGCCGTTGATCATCAGCGCCTCCTCCCAGACCAGCGAGTGCACGCCCTGCTTCGGCTTCCAGTGGAACTTCACCAGCGTGGTCTCGCCGGCGGCGTTCTGCAGCCGGAAGGTGTGCACGCCGAAGCCCTCCATGGTTCGGTAGGAGCGCGGGATGCCGCGGTCCGCCATGAACCACATGGTGTGGGCCTGCGCCTCGGTGTGGAGCGAGACGAAATCCCAGAACGTGTCGTGCGCACTCTGCGCCTGCGGGATCTCCCGGTCCGGGTGCGGCTTCGCCGCGTGCACCACGTCCGGGAACTTGATCCCGTCCTGGATGAAGAACACCGGAATGTTGTTGCCGACCAGGTCGAACGTGCCCTCGTCCGTGTAGAACTTCGTGGCGAAGCCGCGGGTGTCTCGGACCGTGTCGGCGGAGCCGCGGGAACCGACCACCGTGGAGAAGCGGACAAAGACGGGGGTTTCGACGCCGGACGCCAGGAAGCCTGCCTTCGTCACCCCGGCGGCGGCGCCGTTGGCAACGAACGTGCCGTGCGCGCCGGCACCGCGGGCGTGGACCACGCGTTCCGGGATCCGCTCGTGGTCGAAGTGCATGATCTTCTCGCGCAGGTGGTGGTCCTGCAGCAGGCTCGGCCCGCGGGCCCCGGCCTTCAGGGAATGGTCCGTCTCGTACAGCCGGGCCCCCTGCGCCGTCGTCAGCCAGGACCCGCTCTGGCTGTGCAGCGACTTCTGCGCGCCCGTGGGAACGCCGGTGGGCGTGACCGTCTCCGGCGCGTCCTGGTCCGGCTTGGGCGGTAGCGGCTCGCGCGGCTCGGTGGGCTCGGCGAGCGCGGGCGGCTCTACGCCCGGCACTCCCGGAATCGGGATCTCGTTGGCCGGCGTGCTGTTCGTTGACATAGCTGTCTCCCTTTCGCAGGACCTGGTTTGGCCGGCGCCATCGCGCCCTGCTCAGCACCCTACTAGAGTTAGTAAGCAAGCTGAATAACTTGGGCGGGATGCGCCCCACCGGCGGCGAGGTGAGGAGAACCATGGCGACACAACAGGAGCGGCCGGCACCGAAAGCAAGGAAGCCGCGCCTGCGCCGCAGCAATTGCAACATGCCCGGCTTCGGCCGGCGCCGCCGCGGCAAGGGTTTCAGCTACGCCGCTGCGGACGGCAGCCGGATCGATGACCGGGAGACGCTGGAGCGGATCAACCAGCTCGCCATCCCGCCGGCCTGGCGTGACGTCTGGATCAGTCCGGTGCCCAACGGCCACATCCAGGCCACCGGCGTCGACGACGCCGGCCGGCGCCAGTACATCTACCACCCGCGCTGGCGGGAGCTGAAGGACCGCGAGAAGTTCGACCGCGCCCTGGACTTCGCCGACGCCCTGCCGCGGGCCCGCCCGGCCGTGACCCGGCTGCTGCGCGGGAGCGAGCCGACCGAGGAACGGGCCTATGCCGCCGCCTTCCGGCTGATCGACGAGGGCTCGCTGCGGATCGGCAACGAAGAGTACGCGCAGACCAACGGCTCCTTCGGCGTCACCACCATCCGCATCCGCCACATCCGGCTGCGCGGGGAGATTGTGGAACTCGATTTCCCCGCCAAGAGCGGCCAGCAGTGGAGCGGGCAGCTCAAGGATGCGGACCTCGCCCACGCCCTCGAACCGCTGCTCCAGCGAGGCCCCGAGGAGCCGGCGCTTGCCTACCGCACGGACGACGGCGAGTGGTCGCCGATCAGTTCGGCCGGCCTCAACGACTTCATCCGCGAGCAGTGCGGCGGGGACTTCACCGCCAAGGACTTCCGGACCTGGCAGGGCACGGTGGAAGCCGCGCTGGCCCTGGCCCGGCACGCGCCCGAGCGCACAAGCGAGACCGCGCGCAAGAAAGCCGTCGCCGCCGCCATGCGGGATGTCTCGGATCGGCTCGGCAACACGCCGGCCATCGCCCGCAAGTCCTACGTTGATCCCCGGGTGGTGGACCGGTTCATGAACGGAGACGTGCTCGACGCCGGCTCCTACCGGGCGGCCGAGCGCTCCCTCCGCGAGCTGGTCACGTAAGCCCGCCCGCCCCGGGCCTCCGGAAGGCCTCCCCGCTGTTCGTTCCGGGCTGACCGGCAGGTTTCCCCGCGATTCCTGCCGCGTCCGCCATCGAGCAGTACGGTAGGGACAGAACGTAAGGAGGCTTAGCTTATGGACCACAAGCCGCACCGCAGGTGCGGGCCGCTGGTGCTTGCCGGCGTCGCACTAGCCCTGTCCCTGGCCGGGTGCAGCAGCCTGAACCCCGGCACGGCCGAAGCCGCGGACATCGCCTCGCAGTTCCACGCGGACCTGGCCTCCGGCGATGCCCAGGCTGCCTGCACGCTGCTGGCCCCCGGCACGGTCGAGAAACTCGAAGACGGGGCCGCCGGAAGCTGCGCCCGGAAGCTCGCGGACCTGGGCCTGCCCGGCGCCGGCGAGGTACGCAGCAGCCAGGCCTACGGCAGCAACGCCCAGGTGCAGCTCGAAGCGGACACGGTGTTCCTCACGCTCTCGGGCCAGCACTGGAAGATCACCGCCATCGGCTGCACGCCGCGCGGCGAAAAACCCTACGACTGCGAAGTGGAGGGACACTGATATGCGGTGGGCATTCTGGATCTGCCTGGGCGTCATCGCCCTCGGCCTGGCCTACATGCTGACGATCGGGGTGCTGGCCCGATGAAGCACAATCCCCTGCTGACCAACGGGCTGAGCATCGCCTTCAGCTTCCTGTTCGCGTTCTCGCTGCTCGGGCAGGCCTTCTCCGGGCTGGCCTACTTCAACGACCAGCAGCAGACCTCGCAGCTGGAGCCGGTGGGCTTCTGGCAGTACGTGACGTCCTCGAGCTTTGCGGTGGACGTCGCCGAGAACTGGCAGTCCGAGTTCCTGCAGTTCCTGCTCTACATCTGGCTCACAGTCTGGCTGGTCCAGAAGGGATCCCCGGAGTCCAAGGAGATCGACAAGCGCGGCACGGAGTCGGACAAGGAGGAGCTGATCGGCCGGTTCGCCAGGCCGGACTCCCCGAAGTGGGCCAAGGCCGGCGGGCTGAAGACCCACATCTACTCGAACTCGCTGATCCTGGTCATGGGCGGCATCTTCCTGGGCTCCTGGTTCGTGCAGTCCGTCGCGGGCTTCAGCGCGTTCGCCGAGGAGCAGCTGGCGAACCTCCAGGACCCGGGGACCTGGGGCGAGTACGTGCTCTCTCCGGAGTTCTGGAACCGGACCCTGCAGAACTGGCAGTCCGAGTTCCTCGCCGTCTGGGCCATGGTGATCCTCTCGGTCTATCTGCGCCAGCGCGGCTCCCCCGAGTCCAAGCCCGTGGGCGAGCCGCACGACTCCACCGGCGCGAGCAACTAAGCCGGCGTAGCCGTACCCCTCCCGGCAACAGGTTGGGAGGCGCACGCAAGCCGCCTGCCGCCGTCGTACGTGCAACAATTCCCGGCGGGAATCACAGCAGTAAGGTGAACGTTGCGTAACGAAGTAAGCTAGAGAGGTTGCCTGCCCTCGGCCGGGCGGCATACCAGGATTGTTGTTGAAGGAGAACCGTGGCAGAGAACCCCATCCGGGTCGCGATCGTCGGCGTTGGCAACTGTGCGGCTTCGCTGGTGCAGGGCGTCCACTATTACCGGGACGCCGATCCGGAGTCGACCATTCCCGGGCTGATGCATGTGCAGTTCGGCAAGTACCACGTCAACGATGTGCAGTTCGTTGCCGCGTTCGACGTGGACAGCAAGAAGGTGGGGCTGGACCTGGCCGACGCGATCGGCGCCAGCGAGAACAACACCATCAAAATCGCCGACGTGCCGGAAACCGGCGTGAAAGTCCAGCGCGGCCACACCCTGGATGGCCTGGGCAAGTACTACCGCGAAACCATCGTCGAGGCGGACGAGGATCCGGTGGACATCGTCGCCGCACTGCGCGAGGCCAAGGCGGACGTCGTGGTCTGCTACCTGCCGGTCGGCTCCGAGCAGGCCGCCAAGTTCTACGCCCAGTGCGCGATCGACGCCGGCGTGGCCTTCGTGAATGCGCTGCCGGTCTTCATCGCCGGCACCAAGGAGTGGGCGGACAAGTTCACCGCCGCGGGCGTGCCGATCGTCGGTGACGACATCAAGAGCCAGATCGGCGCCACCATCACCCACCGCGTGATGGCCAAGCTGTTCGAAGACCGCGGCGTCACGCTGGACCGCACGTACCAGCTCAACGTCGGCGGCAACATGGACTTCAAGAACATGCTCGAGCGGGACCGCCTCGAGTCCAAGAAGATCTCCAAGACCCAGGCCGTCACCTCGAACACCTCGGCCGAGCTGGCCGCCGACGACGTGCACATCGGTCCGTCCGACTACGTTGCCTGGCTCGATGACCGCAAGTGGGCGTTTGTCCGCCTCGAGGGCCGCAACTTCGGCGACGCCCCGGTCTCGCTGGAGTACAAGCTGGAGGTCTGGGACTCCCCGAACTCCGCCGGCGTGATCATCGACGCCGTGCGCGCCGCCAAGATCGCCCTGGACCGCGGCGTCGGCGGCCCGATCCTGTCTGCTTCGAGCTACTTCATGAAGTCGCCGCCGGAGCAGTACAACGACGACGCCGCCCGCGAGAAGGTCGAAGCCTTCATCCGCGGCGACATCGAACGCTGACCATCGAGGCCCCCGGATCGCTTCCGGGGGCCTCCGCCGTCGTTCCTGCGCTCAAGCTGTGACCTGTTCGCGCGCTCACCCCGCTCCGCGCTTCGGCATAACTCGCGCAACCGGAATCAACGGCCTCCGGCCTCCTCGCTCATGAGCACCGCCACCACACACGCCGCCACCCGCCAGCGGAATTACGCGCTGGACATCCTGCGGATCGTCTGCATCCTCGGCGTCGTCGCCATCCACGCCTACGGGGAAATCGCCGGGGACGCCGGCCTCCGCGGGCAGCCGCGCTGGCTGGCCGCCGCCATCATCGACATCGCGTTCATCTGGGTGGTCCCGGTCTTCGTCATCATCTCCGGCACGCTGACGCTGGCCCCCCGCGCGCACCGCGATGGCGCCCTAGCGTTCTACCGGAAGCGGGCGCTGCGGCTGCTGCCCGCGCTGGTGTTCTGGCATCTCGTCTACATTTTCGTCGGCCGCGGCCTGCTCATGGGCCAGGAACTCGAGCCCGGCGCGATCGCCGACGCCGTATCCAGCACGAAGCTGGCCCCGCACCTGTACTTCCTCTGGCTGATCCTCGGCCTCTACCTCGTCGCCCCGCTGATCGCCCGCTTCCTGCGTTGCGTGAGCCCGAGGACGGCGGGACTGACGACGGCGGCAATGCTGCTTCTGTGCCTGGCCATCTTCAGCGCGCAGGCAGTCAGCATCCAGTACGGTTTGGACTGGCGCTACCCGTGGAACGTGCTGACGCAGTGGTTCCCGTACGTCGGCTACTTCATGGCAGGCTGGGTCCTCGCCCAATTCAACCTGCGCAAAAGGTATGCCGCCCTGCTCGGAGGCGCCGCCGTCGTACTCTCCGCCTTCAACATCTGGCACTGGATCCACCGCGACAGCACGCCGCTGCTGAATATCGTCACGCCGTCCAGTTATCTCGGCCTCGGCGTTATGGCCGCCGCCCTCGCCATTTTCACGTCGGCCTACCACCTGTTCCGAGGCTGGCAGCCCCGCCCCGCCTGCGCGAAAGCCATCATTGCCCTCTCCAACGCCTCCTTCGGCGTCTACCTGTCCCACTACCTCATCCTGCTCTGGCTCACCTTCGCGGTCTTCGACGGCGCCGACCCCACCCTCGCCCTCGTCACCCTCAAGTTCGTGATCGCCGCCCTGGGCTCCTTCGCCCTGTCCCTCGCTGCCCTCCGCATCCCCGTGGCCCGCGTCCTCGTCTGACCGCGAGGGCAGCGAGACGGTGCTTCCGGGACCCGAGCCATCCTGAAATACGGGTTGCCGTGGACGGGAGTGATGTGGTTCACTCGTCGGGATAGATTATCAATAATTTCATTGACGGTTGCCGAAGGCGCTGCCGTTACTGACTCTGGCCCTTCTTTCATTGCTCCATCCAGAGCGACTGAGACAGGAATCTTCCGGCATGAACCTCACCATCACCCACGAGGCATGGGTCATCACGGCAGCCGTTCTGGCTGTCGCACTCCTACTCCTCCTCATCATCAAGTTCAAGTGGCAGGAGTTCGTCGCCCTGCTCTTCACGTCCATCGTCTTCGGGCTTGCCATCGGGCAGAACCCCAACGAGATGCTCACATTCATTGTCGAAGAGATGGGCTCGTCGCTGGGACAGCTCTCGCTGGTCATCGGGCTCGGGGCGATTTTCGGCATGATGCTGCAGCGCGCCGGCGCCGCCCAGCGGATCGCGCTGACGCTGGTCGAGAAGTTCTCCGACCGAACCATCGCGCTCGGCCTAAGCGCCGCCGGCTTCCTGGTGGGAACGTCGGTCTACATTGACGTGGCGATCGTCATCCTGGTCCCGATGCTCTACCAAGTCGCCCTGAGGACCGGAAAGTCGCTGCTGCACTACGGGATCCCGCTCTGTGCCGGCCTGAGCACCGCCTACACGTTCATGCCGCCGGCCCCCGGTCCTCTCGCCACCGCGGGCATCATGAACGCCGACGTCGGCCTGGTGGTCCTGTTCGGCCTGATCTGCGGGTTACCTGCCGTGCTGGTGGCTGGTCCGGTTTTCGGCCGCTTCATCTCCAAACGCATCCATGTCGAACCGCCCGTTCCCGTTTCCACGGAATCGTCCGGTGCGCAGGTCCAGGACGCTGATGGAAACCGGGCGCAGGACCTGGCCCGGGACGGATCTTCCGGAACCGCTGGAGCCGCGCTCGGGCAGCGCGGCTCCGCACCGGTGGCTGTCGATGAACGGGGCGTCCCGCTGCCCAGCCTCGTCTCCGTCGTCGGCGCGCTGCTCCTGCCGCTCATCCTCGTCGTCGTCGGCACCGTCGGCCGCCTCGTCGGCGGGCCTGTGGGCGAGGTCTTCCAGTTCATCGGCAATCCCGTCATCGCGATGCTGGCCACGTGCCTGTTCTCCCTGTACTTCTTCGGAGTCCGCCGCAAGCTGCGCAAAGAAGACCTGCAGGACATTGCCACGGCCGCCCTTGGCCCCGCCGGGATGATCATCCTCATCACCGGCGCCGGAAGCGTCTTCGGCGGGGTCCTTGTGCAATCCGGGCTCGGCGACACCCTTTCGGAGGGAATGCAGTCCGCAAGCGTTCCGCTGGTGGTCTTCGGTTTCGTCGTGGCATCGGTCATGCGCATCTCCCAAGGATCCGGACTCGTGGCCATGGTCACCGGCGCATCCTTCAGCGCGCCGCTTGCCGAGACCCTGGGCGCAAGTCCCTCCGTCGTAGCGCTGACCTGCATCGCGATTGCCTGCGGCGGCGCCGGGTACTCGCATGTCAACGACTCGGGTTTCTGGATGGCCAACCGCTACTTCGGGATGTCCGTTGCCAACACCTTGAAGTCCTGGACAGTCATGAAGACGCTGGTCGCGCTGACCGGCTTCACCATGGTCCTGATCCTCAGCTTCTTCATCCGCTGACAAGCACCGGCCCCAAGGAACTTCCCATGCGATTCCCGCGAAGCCACCACCTGGACAAACACGGGCACCGGATGCTCCGTGCCTACAATGGCAAGACCACCCACGGTGCCACGCCGGAGCCGCCGCCATGGCCCTCCGTGCCGCACCTACGCCATCGAAGGAGCACGAATCCACCATGGCCCGCGCCACCGCTGCCACCACCGCCGCAGCAATCGCCGACGCCGTGGAGGAAGACGTCGTGCTCGGACGGCTCTACCCGCGGGAGCGGCTCGTCGAAGACGAGCTCATGGCCCGCTTCGAAGCCAAGCGGCACGTCGTGCGGGCCGCCCTCCAGCTCCTGGAAACCCGGGGACTGGCGGAACGGCGGCCGAACGTCGGCGTCGCAGTCAAGTCCTTCTCGGCCGCGGAGGTCGGGCAGCTGTATGAGCTGCGCACGCTGCTCGAATCGAACGCCGCGCGGCTCATCAAGCTGCCCGTCGACGCGGACGCGCTACGACCTGTCATCCAGGCACGGGACGAGCACCGCACGGCCGTCGGGAACCGCGACCTGCCGGCGATCGTCAGGGCAAACGACGTATTCCACAGGGAGATCTACAAGCTCACCGGGAATGCGATCCTGGCCGGCGCCATCCGCCACTATGCACAAATGGCCTCGCCGATACGCTTCCTGAACGTCTCCTCCCCGGAAAAGATGGAGCGTTCGATGGCGGAACACGATTTGATCGTGGAGGCGCTCCAGGGCACCGACTCCGAGGAACTCGCCCGGCTGTGCCGCGAGCACCTCATCCCTTCGAGGGACTACTACCTCGAAAAGAGCACCACTTCCTAAATGGGTTCGAAGGATTGCGCCAGCACCATCGTGCGCTAGAATTATCAATAATTTTATTAAAGAATCCAGTTATCTTCGAGTGTCCGCCCCTCCCCGCCCGAGGGGTTGTGGAAACGGCAGTAGGACCTGCCCCGCAGGCTCCACCGACTCCAGTACTGAGAATCCGAGGGACCGCATGAGCACCAACCACATCGACAACACCCAGCCCGGGACGGGCGGCGCGTCCGCGCCCGATCACGGAGAGACCGGGCTGTACCGGGGGCTAACCAACTACGGGGACCGCGAGTTCGCCCGGTATCTCCGCCGCACGTTCGCGCATTCGACCGGGCGCAGTCCGGAACTGCTCGAGCGCCCGGTGGTGGGCATCGCGACCTCGACCAGCGACTTCAACAACTGTCACCGCCAGCAGCCGGAACTCATCGAGGCCGTGAAGCGCGGCGTGCTTGCCGCCGGGGGTGTTCCCATGGAGTTCCCCACCATCTCTCTGGGCGAGGGTTTCCTCTCCCCCACTTCGATGGCCTACCGGAACCTGATGGCCATGGACGTGGAGGAAATGGTGCGGGCCCAGCCCATGGACTCCGTGGTGCTGGTGGGAGGGTGTGACAAGACCGTCCCCGCCCAGTTGATGGGCGCCTTCTCCACCGACCGCCCCGCGGTGCAGCTCGTGGTGGGTCCCATGATGACGGGCCGGTTCGAAGGGGAGCGACTCGGCGCGTGCACCGACTGCCGCCGCTTCTGGGGCCAGTACCGCGGCGGGGCGATCAGTGGCGAGACGATCAAGAAAGTCGAACGCAACCTTGCGACCACTACCGGCACCTGCGCCGTCATGGGCACGGCCAGCACCATGGCCTGCATCACCGAGGCCCTGGGCATGGCGCTGCCGGGAAGCGCGACCGCGCCGGCCGTACACTCGGACCGCCTCCGCTTCGGCGAATACTCCGGCCGCCTCGCCGTCGAACTCGCCGGCAACCGGCTGGCGCCCTCGCAAATCGTCACCGCGGCATCCGTGCGCAACGCCCTGCGCATCCTGCTCGCTATCGGCGGATCAACCAACGCCCTGATCCACCTCACCGCCATGGCCGGCCGGCTCGGCATCGAACTGGACCCCTCGGAGCTCAACGCGCTGTCCGACGAGACGCCCGTCCTCGTGGACCTCAAGCCCACCGGCGCCCACTACATGGAAGACCTCCACGCTGCCGGCGGTGTGCCGGCGATCATGCGCGAACTCCGCGGCCTCCTCGAGCTCGATGCGGCAACGGTCACCGGACAAACCATCGGCGAAGTGATCGAGGGCGCCGACCCCTGGGTGGACCATTCGGTCATCCGACCCGTCACCGACCCGATCCGGCCGCAGGGCGGACTGAAATGGCTGACCGGTTCCCTGGCCCCGAAGGGCGCCCTCATCAAGCGCTCAGCCGCCAACCCCGAATTGTTCGAACGCACAGGCCGCGCCGTCGTCTTCACTTCACTTGAAGACCTCTCCCAGCGCATCGATGATCCGGAGCTCGATGTCGAAGAGGATGACTTCCTCGTGCTGCAGAACGCCGGGCCGATAGCGGCTGGCATGCCCGAAGCCGGCTACCTTCCGATACCTGCCAAGCTCGCGTCCCGCGGCGTCCGGGACATGGTGCGCCTCTCGGACGCGCGCATGAGCGGGACCGCCTACGGAACCATCGTGCTGCACATCGCTCCCGAAGCCGCCATCGGCGGTCCGCTCGCATTCGTTCGCAACGGCGACCGGATCAGCCTCTCCGTCGCGGAAGGACGCATCGACCTTCTCGTAAACGCCGACGAACTCGAAGCACGAAAAGCGGCAGCGCAATTCGCCGCGACGGACACAGGCAGCCAAGTGACCGGCTACCAGAGATTGTTCCGGAACCACGTCATGCAGGCCGACCGCGGATGCGACTTCGACTTCGCAACACCAATGAACGCCGAACAAGCCGAGCCGGCCGGACAGCACGCAAGAGCATGAAATGAGGCGCGCCTCCCCGGGGGTCGGGGAGGCGCGCATCGAGGGATAACAGCGTATCCGTTCGGGACAGCCCGAATGCCGGAGTGGCGTTATTTCCCGGCGTTGCGTACGGCTTTGTCTTCCTCTTCGAAGGACTTCCTGGAGGTTTCCGGCATGAAGAAGGTTGCGACAAGGGCCCCCGCCGCGATGACGGTGAGGTAGATGGCGGGTGCCAGCTTGTTGTCGGTGAGGGAGATCAGGAAGGTCGCCACGAACGGTGCCGTACCGCCGAAGATGGCGTAGCTGACGTTGTAGGTGACTGCGGATGCGGTGTACCGCACCGCCGTCGGGAAGGCCTCGCTGAGCAGCACGGCCGTGACGACGTTGGCCGTGACGGCACCGACGGCGAGCAGCAGCTGGCCGCCCAGGGCGTTGGCAAAGCTGCCGCCGCCAGCCAGCAGGTACGCAGGGATTGCCAGTCCGCCGAGCAGCACCGAGGAGGCGAACATGGTGCGGCGGCGCCCCACCCTGTCGCAGATGCGGCCGATGACCGGGGCGATCACGGCTGCGAATGTCAGTGCCAGCACATTGCTCATCAGCACCAGTTCAGACGGCAGTCCGACGACTTCACTGAGGAAGGTGGTCATGTAGGTAGAGAACGTGTAGAAGGACAATGCGGTGAGGCTGATGTAGCCGGTGAGGATCGCCATCGGTTTCCACTGCTTCTTCAGTGTGGCGCTCAGCGGGGTGTGCGTGGCGGCGGAGCTTTCGGATACCTCTTTGAACAGCGGGCTTTCGTCGAGTTTGCGCCGGATATAGAAGGCGATGAGTCCCATCGGAGCCGCGACGAGGAACGGAATGCGCCAGCCCCAGCTGTCCATGGACTCTGCCGGGAGGTTTGCCGTGAGCAGGTAGCAGAGCAGCGCCGCTCCCGCGAAGGAGGCGAAGGTGGACGCCGGCATCCAGCTGCTGTGGCGGGAGCGCTCGTTCTGCGGTGAGTGTTCAATAACGTACGTCACGGCACCGGCGTACTCGCCGCCGGCCGACAGGCCCTGCAGGCTGCGCGCCAGGGTCAGCAGGACCGCGGCCCAGATCCCGATTGTTTCGTAGGAGGGGAGCAGGCCGATGCTCATCGTGGCCCCGGACATGAGCAGAACGGTCAGGGCCAGGACCCGTTTGCGGCCGATCCGGTCACCCAGCATGCCGAAGAACGCGCCGCCGATGGGCCGCAGGGCGAAGGCGACAGCGAAGACCGCGAATGTCTGCAGGAGCGCGACCACGGTGTCACCCTCCGGGAAGAATGTCCTGGCGATGATGGGGGCCAAGAATCCGTAGACGGCGAAGTCGAACCATTCGACGACGGTGCCGGCGGAGGCCGCGAACGTCACTTTCCGCAGCGTGGCAGGAGAGACGTTGGCCGTTCCTGCTGCGGAAGCCGAAGTGGAAGTTGATGGGTTGTGGTCCAGTTGCATAGCTGCTCCCGATTGGGGTGCCGTGCCGGCACCCGGCTTTGTGGAGAGGACGAACCTTCGGACAGTCGGCACGGGCTGTAGCCTTGGCTGTGCCTTGTTAGGGAATGGGGGCTCGGCTGAAGCGATGCAACCACCCCAGTTGCTTTTAGATCAATATAGTTGCATCAGCAGCAACAAGCAAGGGTTTTTCCCCGTAATGCTCTTACCGGGCTCGGGGCAGGTCCGAGCGCTTCGAACCCGCCCGGGTGGTGCTCCGATGCCGGAGCTGGGCGGAAGCCGAAGGCGGGATCTTCCACCTCACCGCGCGAAGCGGAGCATATGATGGCCAGAAGAGTGGTGACAGTCGCGCCACGCGAAAGGATGCAGATGGCAGGCAGGCCGAGGCAGGAGAACGGGCAGGTCCAGGGGGCTGCGGCTTCGCTGCTGAACGGTCTTGCTGTGCTGGAAGCCTTTTCCGTTCAAAAACCGGTGCTAGGTGTAACCGAGGTCGCTCAGCGCGTGGGCCTGCACAAGAGCACGGTGTCGCGCATTCTCGGTGGCTTGACCGATGCCGGATATGTCCAGCGGGATGAGGAGACAGGCCGGTACCGGCTCGGTCTGGGCCTCATTGCGCTGTCCGGCCCCTTGCTGGCGGATTTGGATGTCCGCCGTGCTGCGGTTCCGTACCTGGAACAGTTGACCGAAAGCACCCAGGAGACCAGCGCAATCGCGGTCTGGAATGGCCATGAGGCCATCGTCGTGGAGCAGGTCGCCAGTCCGCACCAGGTCAAGCACACGGCCACCATCGGAACCCGATACAACAAATTCGAGAGCTCCTCGGTGCGCGTGTTCCTGGCGGAGCTAGCGCCCGGCCTGGCGACCGAACTGATCGAATCCGGGCGGATACATCGCGTGGCAGGCGACGGCTTGCCTCTGGACCACACCTCCCACCTGCAGGAGGTCGCCCGGCAGGCATACGCCGTCAACGACGGGGCGACTACCGATGAGGAGTTTGGAGTCTCCGCCCCGGTCCGCGATTACCGCGGCAAGGTGGTCGGTTGCATCACCGCATCTGCTCCCCGTTCCCGCGTGCACAAGCATGCAACCGGGGACGCACTGGTGCAGGCCGTGCAACACGCTGCCGCGGAAGTATCCGTCCGCCTGGGCTGGTCCGCCGCCAGCTGATCACCGTGCACCGGCTGCGGGAAGCAATGGCTCGGGGCGCTTCCCCCGAGGGTCCGTGACGGCAGTCGACGCGCCGGATGCGTTTTCCGCCGACCAGCTCCCTAGCCGGGCGGACATTCGGGCGGCAGCCCGGAGCACTGCATCGCGCAGAATCGCTTGGCTCTGCCGGTATTGCACTCGGGACCGGGGCGCGCTGGCCGTGACGCAGCCGACGACCGCGCCCCGGTAGTCGCGTACGGGCGCGGAAACGCCGTATTCCTCGAACGTGGTCTCGCCGTCGTTGACGGCGAACCCATGCTCCCGCACGTCGGCGAGCCGTTCGTGTGCCGGGTCCTCGAACCCCCGATAGCCGTCCCGCAGCACCACCCGGGCAGCAAGGAGGCGGTCGGTCTCCTCGGGCGGCAGCTCGGCGAGGAAGATCTGGACCGAGGAGCTGGCGAACTTGTTATAGCGCGTGCCGATCGCCGCGCTGTGCTTGACCTGATGCATGCTGGCCGTCTGTTCCACGACGATCGCATTGGTACCGTTCCAGACGGCAATCGCTGCCGTCTCCCCCGTGGTTTGTGTCAGTTCTTCCAGATGAGGCAGCGCGGCCCGGCGGACGTCGAGCTCGGAGAGCAGCGGTCCGGCCAGGCCGATCATCCCGAGCCCGAGCCGGTACCGCCCAGTGTCATCGTCGCGCTGGACGTATCCGGCTTCGGTCAGTCCCGTGAGCATCCGGGAGACGGTGCTCTTGTGCAGGCCGACCAGCTCGGAGATCTCCGTGACGCCCAGGAGCGAACGCTTGGCGACGGAGAAGGCCTCGAGGACGGCAAGACCGTTGAGCAGAGATGCCGCCGCCCCTTGAGGTTTGTCGGTGGTGGTTTGCGGGTCAAGCATGAGTGCTCCCTTTCCGTTCGCCCGGCGCAACAGACGGCGGCCGCCCGGTACGTTGGTGTCCTCCCGGATGTGCGTCAGCCCGGCACCACTGAGGGTGCCGGGCTGACGCCGGGCCGGCCCGGGAATGCCGGCCCCGAGCCTGCTAGTACGGGTGGCTCAGGCCGGATCCGCGGGAGCGGCGACCTCGGGCTGGGGATCCGAGAGGGTCTTCGGGACGGTGTCCTCGAACTGCGGGAGGCGGTTCAGGTACTCCACCACCGCATCGGTGGACTCCACGTCACCGAATTTGTTGTCGATGTCGTAGAGGTTCCACTGCACGACGCCCGGGACACGGTCGCCGATGGTCTCCCTGGGGATGATCGGGCGGAAGCCCTTCGCGATCGCGTCCTCGACGGTGTGGCGCACGCACCCGGCCGCGGTCGCACCGGTCACGATCAGGGTGTCGATTCGGTTGGAGGTCAGGAAGAGCTCGAGGTTCGTTCCCGGGAACGCCGAGGCGCGGTTCTTCTCGATCACAACCTCTCCCTCTGCGGGTGCGATGCGGTCGTCGATCTGCGCCCAGTAGGAATCCGCAGGAAGGGTCTCCGTGGGGATCTTCGAGTACCACAGGCCCATGTCGTTCGTGCCGGAGGTGGCGTCGCGGTTGCGGTACACGTTCGTGGTGTAGAAGACCGGGACTCCCTTGGCGCGCGCAGCCTCGTTAATCCGCTGGACGTTCGGGATGATCTCCTCCATGCCCGGGCAGCTGAACGGGTGGCCCGGACGGGTCCAGGCGTTCGCGAGGTCGATGTGGATGACGGCGGGGCGGTTGCCGTAACCGATCCGGCGCTTGAAGCCGCGCTCGTTGTAGATGCCCGTGCCGGCTTCGAACGCCTCCTCCAGTACTGCTGCGAGACGGGCTTCGATGTCGTTGGTCGTAATCGTCATGGCTCTCTCCACTCTCATATTTGTGTGTTGCTGACCGAGCAACTTGGTTGCTGTGTTGACTACGGTAGCGCATGAACTGGCGCTGCACCAGAGGTTCGTCGAATCTGTTTTTCCTCTGACTACCGGCTCGGGCCGGAGGGAGCATCCAGCGCGACCGTGCGACTGGCCAGCAGTGGTCCGGCCAGGCCGATCATGCCGAACCCGAGCCGGCATCACCCCGCACCTTCATCGCGTTGGACGTACCTGGCTGCGGTCAGCCCGGTGTATCGCCGGCTCCAAGCCGGGGTCCACGCCTCGACCGGGCTCTTCCGGGACCACAGGTTCTGACGAATTGCCAACCGTCGCGGGTCGCCGGGAAAAACACTTCGGCTCGTCGCACGCTGCTCCATCCGACCTGCCCAGCCGAACGCCACGGACTGGCGGAATCCCCGGGAACGTGGGGCGACCAGCCCTCAATCGGACACGGTGCCCGGCATGCCCACGGAAGCACGCCGCAAAAAAGACGCGTCATAACCATTGCGTGTTGTTGCTGGGGGAACTAAATTGCTTAGCAAGCAACCAGAAGTGAGCAAGAGCACATCAAGTTGCGGGATTGGATTCCGGCCCGGGGGATTAGGGCTCCAATCCGGGGCAGAGCGGACCGGCCCAAGCCCTTTCCTTCGACCCCAGGCCTTCCCTTCAACCACGACTTCCGTACAACGCAGTCCTGAGCCCAACTTCCGAAAGGACCATCATGAAGCGCATCGGAGTAGACGTCGGCGGCACCTTCACCGACCTGTATTTCTCGGACGACGACCAGCGCATAGCCGTTGTGGAAAAAGTTCCGTCCACTCCCCACGACCCGTCTGAAGCCGTGATCAATGGCATCAAGAAGCTCTGCGCGAAGGCCGGAGTGTCGCTCGCGGAGATCGACCAGCTGGTGCACGGGACCACGGTGGCAACGAATACCGCGCTGACGCACACCGGTGCGGAGGTCGGGATGATCACTACCGACGGTTTCCGGGACATCCTGCACATCGCCCGCCACAAGAAGCCGCACAACTTCTCGCTCCAGCAGGACATGCCCTGGCAGACCAAGCCCCTGATCAAGCGCCGCCATCGCCTTACCGTCAAGGAGCGCATCACCGCCCCGAACGGCGACGTCCTGGTACCCCTGGACGAGGACGAGGTCCGGGAGCGGGTGCGCGAGCTCAAGGCTGCCGGCGTAGAGGCCATCGCCGTCTGCCTGCTGCACTCCTACCTGAACTCCGCCCATGAGCAGCGGATCGGGGAGATCGTCGCGGAGGAATTCCCAGAGGCTTACCTCTCCCTATCCAGCGACATCGTGCCCCTTTACCGGGAGTATGAGCGGTTCTCCACCACGGCCTTGAACGCCTATGTAGGGCCCAGGGTTTCGCGGTACCTTTACCGCCTGCAGGAACAGGCCGAAAGCCTGGGCTATCAGCGCGAGATCCTTCTGATGCAGTCCTCCGGCGGGATGGTCCCGATCAAGGAGGCTGCCAAGCGGCCCGTGACACTGATGATGTCCGGACCGGTCGGCGGTCTGATCGGCGGCATGTGGGCAGGCCGGCAGTCCGGCTTCGAGAATGTCGTCACCTTGGACATCGGCGGCACGTCGGCGGACATCGGTGTGGCCTACCAGGGTGAACTGCGCATGCGCCACCTGCTGGACACCAAGATCGGCGACCACCAAGCCATGGTCCCCATGGTGGATATCGACACCATCGGTGCCGGCGGCGGCTCCATCGCCTACGTCGACGCCGGCGGCGTCTTCCGCGTCGGACCCCAGTCGGCCGGCGCCGACCCGGGCCCGGTTTGCTACGGCCGGGGCGGCACGGAACCGACGTCGACCGACGCCCAAGTGCTGCTGGGCCGCATGCGCCCCGACCGTGTCCTCGCCGGATCCGGACTGGACATGGACCTCGACGGCGCCCGCCACGCGATGGAGGGACTGGCCGGAAAGCTGGGCATGTCCGTCGAGGAGGCCGCCCTCGGCGCCCTCCAGATCCAGAAGTTCGGCATGACCCAGGCCATCGAGCAGAACTCGGTGCGGCGCGGCTACGATCCGCGCGACTTCACCCTCGTGGCAGCTGGCGGTGCGGGCGCCCTGTTCGCCTGTGAAATCGCCGCGGAGCTCGAGGTACCGAACGTGCTGATCCCGGCCCACCCGGGCATCATCGCCGCAACCGGCCTGCTGGCCACGGACGAACAGTACGAGTTCGTCGCCACCAACCGGTTCACGTTCCGCGACGCCGATCCTGCTGCCATCCAGGCCTCTTTCGAACAGCTGGAGCGCGAAGCCAATGCCCAGTTGGACGCGGAGGACGTCCCCGCCGGCCGACGCCGCCTGGACTGGCTGGCCGATGCCCGTTACGAGGGCCAGGGCTACGAGATCCGCTTCGACGTCCCGGAGGGCCCGGTCACCTCGGCCTGGCTGGTCCAGGCGGAGGCCGCCTTCCACGACGCCCACTTCGAGGAGTACGGCCACCGTTTCAAGAACGGCACCGTCGAGGTCATCAACATCCGGGTCGAAGCCCGCGCCTTGATGGACGAACTGCCCACGCCGGAGGCGACGAAGTCCGGGTCCCTCGAGGATGCCCTCGTGGAGACCCGCCCGGTGACCTTCGACCAGGACGGCAAGCCCGTCACCGTGGACACCGGCTTCTATGACCGCGAGAAGATGGGGGTGGGCACCTCCTTCGAAGGCCCGGCCATCATCGAGCAATACGACTCCACCGTTGTTATTCCGCCGGGCTTCTCCGGAACCGTGGATGCTGCCGGCAACCTCGTGATCGCCTGCCCCGCAGCCGCCGAAACCGCTGAAAAGCTGGCCACCCCGATCCTCATGCGCGTGATCGGCGGCGCCCTGAATTCCGCGGCCAAGGAAATGGCCTCGGTGCTGTTCCGCATGGCCTACTCCTCGATCATCCGCGAGTCCGAAGACCTCGGCGCGGGCCTGTTCGACAAGGACGGCAACGTCCTGGCCGAGTCCGACTCCACGCCGATGTTCATGGGCTCCATGCCCAAGATCGTCAAGGGCGTGATCTCGGTCCTCGGGGACGACATCCACGAGGGTGACGTCATCCTGCACAACGACCCGTACCTGGGGGCGACCCACTCCCCGGACGTGGCCATCATCGAGCCGATCTTCCACGACGGCGAACTCGTCGGCTTTGCCGGCGCCTCGGGTCAGCTGATCGACAACGGCGGCGCGTTCTCCGGCCTGATGGTGGACATCCAGGACGTCCAGTCCGAGGGCACGATCTTCCGGGCCGTGAAGATCTACGAGAAGGGCGTGCGCCAGGAATCCCTGATCCGGCACATCCTCAACAACACCCGGACGCCAACCTCCAACGAGGGCGACTTCCAGGCCATGATTGCCGCCTGCGAGCTGGCCAAGTCCCGCTACCTGGCCCTGATCGAGCGCTACAGCTTCGCGGCGGTGCGCGAGGCCGGCCAGAGCTGGATCGATTACTCGGAGCGGATGCTGCGCCAGGAAATCGCCAAGATCCCGGACGGCGTCTACGAGACGGAAGTCGGCTACCTCGACGACGACGGCCGCAACTACGGCAAGAAATTGCCGATCGTCGTGAAGGTGATTGTCGAGGGCGACGAGATTACCTATGACCTCACCGGATCCTCCGAACAGGTGCCAACCGCCTACAACTGCGCCTTCGAGGGCACGACGGTCTCGGCGTTCACCTTCATCACCCGCATGATGTTCCTGGACGAGGTAGCCTTCCCGGTGTTCGTGCCGCAGAACGAGGGCATGCTCAAGCCGCTGAAGGTGATCGCCCCGGAGGGCACCATCTTCAATCCCAAGTACCCGGCCGCAACCTTCTCCCGGTTCTCCCAGGTGCAGCGCGCCGTCGACCTGGCGCTGCGAGCCCTCTCCCCGGTCATCCCCGATCGCGTCACCGCCGGCAACTCCGCCCACATCCACTTCATCTCCTACTCCGGATGGGACGAGAAGCAGGGCGAGTACTGGGTCTACCTGGAGGTGAACGAGGGCTCCTACGGCGCCCGCGCCACCAGCGACGGACCCGACTCCGTGGACAACCTCATCGCCAACACCCGCAATAACCCGATCGAGGAGCTCGAATGGCGGTTCCCGATGCGCACCGACCGCTACGAGCTGCGCTCGGATCCGGCGGCGGCGGGCGAGTTCCGCGGCGGGATCGGCATCGTCCGGGAAAACACCTTCCTGACCGACACCGTGATCACCTGCGAGGGCGAACGCCACGAGTCGGACGCGCCGTGGGGCGCCTACGGAGGTCATGACGGTCTCAACGGCTCGCTCGTGAAGAACCCCGGCCGCACGGGTGAGGAGTCCTGGCCCTCCAAGGTCACCGGCCGCCAGTTGCTGGCCGGAGACTCCCTCCAGATCACCGTGCCCAGCGGCGGCGGCTTCGGCGACCCGCTCCGGCGGGACCCGCTGAAGGTCCTCGAGGATGTCCTGGACGGCTTCACGACCGCGGAGGCGGCCACCCGGGACTACGGCGTGGTCCTCAGGGAGGTCGACGGCCAGCTCACGGTTGATCTGAAGGCCACCGCCGAGCGTCGGGAAAACGCAAAGTCGGAGCTTGCTCCAACCCGCTGATCGAAGATCTGCGGCAGTAAGGGGGGCGGCCTGGAGGCCAGCTAGCAACGTTGGCTCCCGGGCCGCCCCCTTTTCGCTCCGGAATCATCACATCGCTACCCCTATCTCCGTGAATAGGAACCGTCATGTCCACTTTTCAAACCTCCCAATTCGTCGAGTCCGATATCAGGCCCAAGGACGTCCGGCTAGCCACCTGGATTTGCTTTTTCGCCTGGACCTTCGCCGTCTATGACTTCGTCCTGTTCGGCAACCTCCTGCCACAGCTGGCGGCAGACCTCGGCTGGACTGCGGCCCAGTCCACCGAGGTCAACACCTGGGTGACGGCCGGCACTGCGATCGTCGCCTTTGCGATCGGCCCGGTCGTCGACCGGATCGGCCGCCGCAAGGGCATCCTGATCGCCGTCGCCGGTGCCGCCGTCGCCTCCCTGCTGACCGCTATGGTCGGCTGGGTCGCCGGCATCGCTGCCGGCCTCGGACTCGTCTTCCTCGTCCTCGTGCGTTCACTCGCCGGCCTCGGCTACGCCGAACAGGCCATCAACGCGGCCTACCTCAACGAGATGTTCGCCCACAGCCATAGCGACCCGGCCAAGGCGCGCCGCCGCGGGCTCATCTACTCGCTCGTCCAGTCTGGCTGGCCGGTCGGCTCAGTTCTGGCCGCCGGGTCCGTCTACCTGCTCTTCCCCATTGGCGGATGGGCGCTCTGCTTTGTCGTGGCCGCCGTCCCGGCCATCTTCATCATCATTGCCGGCCGTTGGCTCAAGGAAAGCCCCCAGTTCGCCCACCGCCACCAGATCGACAAGATGATCAAGGACGGGCGGCGCGAAGAGGCGCAGCAACTCGGGGAGAAATACGGCATCGACGTCTCGGAGAAGGCCAGTCCGCTCGTCTCCGTCTTCCGCGGGGAGTCGCGGCGGTCCGCTTTGACGATCGGCGGCGCCTTCCTCCTGAACTGGCTCGGCGTCCTCGCCTTCGCAATCCTCGGCACGTCGCTGCTTTCGGCCCCGGACGGCAAGAACATCGAGTTCGACAACGCGCTGCTGATCCTCATCATCTCCAATGCGACGGCCTTCGCCGGATACCTGTTCCACGGCTGGCTGGGTGACCGGATCGGACGCCGCAACGCGATCGGCATCGGCTGGATCCTGTGCGCCGTCTCGTTCTTCATCATGCTCCAGGCCCCCAACGGGAACTTTCCGCTTATCGTTGCCCTGTACAGCGCCGGGCTGTTCTTCCTGATCGGGCCTTTCTCCGCCCTGCTGTTCTTCACCGGCGAAAGCTTCCCCGTCCACACCCGGGCCACGGGAAGTTCCATCATCAACGCCTCAGGCCAGGTCGGCGCGATCCTCGGCGGCCTGCTGATCACCGCCACCCTCGCTGCCGGTGGCGGCTGGATCAACGCGAGCCTTTGGTGGGGCGTCCTGCCCATCCTGGGCTCCGGTCTGCTGATCTTCGCGGCCCGGAACGTCGACCCGCGAACGGTCCGCAAGGACTGACTGGTCCGAACTCCCGGCACAACACCATCCGCCCGGCGGCAACTCCCGGTTCCAGGGAGTTCCTGCCGGGCGGCTGGCCTTAATCCATGGCCGCGGGGCACGGGGCAGCGCCTATGAGGATTGTCACACTCGTGGACGGGGAATACCCGCGCGATAGCAGACGTTGTAAAGCATTCATCCACCTTCAGAAAAGAGATTGAACCAAGTGGCAACCGATTACGATGAGGTCCGGGCCGACGTCAAGGAGTCCCAGGACAAGTCCCTGCAGGCAGTACGGTCCGCAAATGCGCCCGGCGCCCGCAGCGTCGTCATGGAACTGGACGAAGCCGACGGCCTTGATGGAGCCGGTGTACCCGGCGGCGAGTTCATCGCCGAGGAACTCAACGTCCAGGTCATCCCCCAGGCCGACGACGAATTCACCTGCTACTCATGCTTCCTCGTCCGGCACCGCTCCCAGATCGCCCGGCAACAAGGCTCCCACGCCTACTGCAGCGACTGCGAGGGCTAGACGCCCAACAGCGTCCGGACCAGCTACTCAGCTGCCCGTCCACCCGAATTCGCAGGCAGCTGCTCTTCCTTCCCCTGCCATGGCCACCTGCCAGTGATTTCGAGCTCCAGCGACCAGCTCAGGAATGTACGGATCAACACGATCACGGCCAGCGCAGCTACGCTTTCCAGCGTCGGACTGACGGCTACTGTGCGGATAATATCCGCCGCCACGAGCAGTTCGAGCCCCAAGAGGATTGAACGTCCAAGGAACCGGCGGAACCCCTCGTACACCCCGGCCTGCCTTCCGAGGAGCTTCGGCACGGCGAACGTCGCAGCCAGGACGGCACCGATCACCATGGCAAGGACACCAGCAGCATCGATAACGCGGCCGGCCGTCTCGATCAGTTCTCTGAAGTCCATGCGCCCACGCTACAACTGAGCCACGCCCGCGCAACCCCTGGCGGCGTCGTCGTAACACCGGTCACCGGAGAGACATCGCGCTTACTGCTTCGCGACAATGGGCGGACTTCGCCAGGGGTCGCCGAAGGCTTCGGGGCCACCGAGATCATCGACAAAACGATTAAGAAGCAGTCCTTCAGGACCTGGGGACCAACGACGGCGGGGATCCGGCTTCTGCTCTTGGCCCACCTCGAGGGCGTCGAGGGCAACGTGGCCATGCCCCTCAACGCCCTGTCCTCCACCCAGCTTTTCGGCTCCATGGGGAAGAAGCAGCCGCAGCAATTCAGCTCCAGTCGAAGAAGCCCTTGCCGGCCTTGCGGCCCAGTTCGCCATTGGCGACTTTATTCCTCAGGATCTGTGGCGGCGCGAACCTGTCGCCGAGTGTCTTGTGCAGGTACTCCGCGATGCCAAGGCGAACGTCGAGGCCGACGATGTCGGTGGTCCGCAGCGGTCCCGTGGGGTGCTTGTAGCCCAGGACCATCGCGTTGTCGATGTCCTCGGCGGAGGCAACGCCTTCCTCGACCATCCGCATGGCTTCGAGCGCGATGGCGACGCCCAGCCTCGAGCTGGCAAATCCGGGGGCATCGTTGACGACGACGGCGGTCTTGCCCAGTGCCCGGACCCAGCCACGCGCCGTCCCTACCAGCTCAGGACGGGTCTGCCGGCCGATGACGACCTCGATGAGGGTGGAGGCCGGAACGGGATTGAAGAAGTGCAGGCCGAGGAAATCCTGCGGCCGGGCCAGCTCTTGGGCCAGGTCGCTCACGGACAGCGAGGACGTGTTCGAGGCCAGCACGGCACCCGGTGCGAGGCGTTCCTCGACCCCACGGAGCGCGACGACCTTGAGGTCCCAGTCTTCGGGCACGGCCTCGATGACCAGCCCGCGGTCTGCGAAATCTGCATAGTCCACAGAAACGGCCAGACGGGAGGCCATCTCGTCGAGGTTCGCGTCCTCCGCGCCGCGCTCGATTGATTTCGCGGCGGACGATTCGACCCGCTCGCGAGCCGCCTCCGCGGCGGCTTCGTCGCGCTCAACCACCAGGACGTCCGCCCCTTTGAGCAGGAACGCGTGGGCGATGCCCGCCCCCATGCGGCCTCCACCGAGTACGCCGACCTTGGCGGGAAGCCCTGCGGGATGTTCGGAGTTGCTCATCTCTACTTCTTCTTCCTGTCGAGGAACGCCTGCATGCGTTCGAATTTGCCGGGGACTCAAACAGCATTCCCTGGGGCCAGCGTATCGATGAGCGGGTGGACTTCGCGCGGGGTATCTCGATCGATCCGTCTCTCAAGACCACGCACTCCCCCTCGGTGGGCGGTAAATTGAGGAGTTGAGCTTGCCCGAACGGGGGAACAGACCATCGAATCGCTTGCAGACATCGCCTACAAGGTCATCGCCGACCGCATCATTACCCTCCAGATTCGTCCCAACGAGCCCATCAACGAATCCCAGCTGTCCAAGGAAATGCAGATGGGAAGGACGCCGATTCGAGAGGCCTTGCGTCGGCTCGAAGGTGAAGACCTGGTGGTGACCCAGCCCAGGAAAGGTTCGTTTGCGGCACCGATAAACCTTACTGACCTCTCCGAGGTCTCGCAGATCCGCCAGATCCTCGAACCGGTTGCAGCCGAAATGGCCGCGGAGAACCTCCGCCCGCCGCAGGGGGATGAACTCCGCAGGTATCTCGATCTTCTGGGCTCCCTGAGCGCAAGGGCCGTCGACCAGCACGAGCTCATGCGCTTCGACCTTGCCGTGCACCAGGTCATCTACGAGCTGTGCGGGAACCGGCATCTCATGGACACGCTGCTCCGATACGCGCACCACTCCACCCGGATCTGGTCAATGGTCCTCGAACGCCGCGCCCTGGTGACCGAACACATAAATGAGCTGGGGCCCATCATGGAGAGCATCCTGTCCAAGGATGCCCGGACCGCCCGGGACCTCATGGACATCCACGTCCGCAGCTTCAACGACTCCGTAACCAGCAGCATGTAACTTCTCCGTTCGGCGACGAAATAGATTGACGTGTGACGCGCCACACTCTATCTTCTGATATATCACTCGTCGTCAGGCTGTCGGCAATAGCACGGCGGCAATTCTTCCGGTTCCAAAGGAGATCCATGGACATCCATGCCGCGATTGACGAAGCGCGCTTCACGCGTTTCCATAAAAAGCTGGTCGCCGCCTGCATGGGCGGGCCGATCCTCGACGGCTACATTCTGAGCATCATCGCGATCGCACTGATCGGCATCACCGCGGACTTCGGACCCAGCCCGCTGGAGACGAGCCTGATCGGCGCCTCGGCGCTCGTCGGCATCTTCCTCGGCGCTGTTTTCCTCGGCCCGCTAACCGACCGCATCGGCCGGCAGCTCATGTACACCATCGACCTTTGGGTCCTCGTGCTCGGCTCCGTCCTGCAGTTCTTCGTCCAGGACCCGCTCCAGCTCATCGTGGCCCGCTTCATCATGGGTCTGGCCATCGGCGCTGATTACCCGATCGCCAACTCCCTGCTCGCCGAGTGGCTCCCCCGGAAGCGCCGCGGGCAGATGCTCGGGGTCCTGCAGGTGGGATGGTTCATCGGCGCCGCCACGGCAGCCCTCGTCGGTTTCTTCATGTTCGAGCTCTTCGGCCCGGAATCCTGGCGCTGGATGCTCGGTTCTTCCGCGGTCCTCGGAGCGATCGTCATGCTCCTGCGCCTGGGCACCCCCGAGTCCCCGCGCTGGCTCCTCCACCACGGCCGGGTCCAGGAGGCGAAGTCCTCGCTGCGCGCGGCCCTTGCCGACCAGCTCAGCATCGAGCAGGTCGTGTTCGATTCCACTCCACAGGAGAGCGAGCAGACCGGCAAGGTCAATCTCCGGGTGCTCCTGCAGGGGACGTACCTCAAACGCATCATCTTCTGCAGCGGCTTCTACACCTTGCAGGTAGGACCGCTCTTCGCCATCTTCACGTTCGGGCCAACGATCCTCTCGGCCTTCGGCCTCGGCGAGGGCAACGCCTCCAACCTGGGCTCCGTGGTCATCGACCTCGTGTTCCTGGCCGGCTGCATACCCGCGCTGAAGCTCATCGAAACCTGGGGCCGGCGGCCGCTCATCATCTGGTGCTTCGCGCTCATGGCGATCCCGCTGTTCATCCTCGGCTTCGCCCCCTCTGCCCCGGTGGGCGTCATCGTGGCCTGCTTCTGTGCCTACGCGCTGTTCTCCGGCGGTCCGAGCATCCTCGAGTGGGCCTACCCGAGCGAGCTGTTCCCCACGAACGTGCGGGCCAGCGCCGTCGGCATCACCACCGCCGCCAGCCGCATCGGCGCGGCGCTGGGAACCTTCGGGCTTCCGTTCGCCCTAACCGCATGGGGCATCGGCCCGACTATGATCATCGCCGGCGCCGTCACGGCCGCCGGCTTCGTCCTGTGCCTCTTCATGGCGGAGGAAACCCGAGGAATGACACTGGCTCAGGCCGGCGGCGAAACAGAAGCCCATCCGGCCACCGCACCGGTCCACGAATCAGTCTGACCCTGATCTCAACAGCAGCGGGCGCGGCGGATTTTCGCCGGGCCCGCTGCCCGTTAAACGGTGGGAACGCTTTCGCGCACGTGGCGATGGCCGCCGTCGTACCCATGCTGCCGGTGCCGCCGCTGGGACACTGGATCAACACGCACATCATCCGCGAGTGGGGAGCTCAGCTCTAGGCCGGCTGACCGCTTGCGACCAGATTCGTTTCCAACAGTCGTCCGATGCACTCGATGGCCTCGCGCACGACGTCGGCATCGGCGACAGTGAGCTGCTGGAGCACCAGGCCGTCCAGTGCTGCGAAAATCGCGCGGGCCAGGGGCTTGGTGTTCGCATGTCCGTGGCGCGCGAGGGCCAGCTCGAGGGCCTCAATGTACCCCTCGTAGAGAGCCACGGCCTCGTCCCGGAGGTCGGGGCGCCGCCGCGCTTCCAGCACGAATTCGTACTGGAAGATCTGCAGCTGGGGTTCCTTCGCGACGAGTTCCACGAGCGCACGGGCGAAACTGCCATCGATGGTCTCGGTCGCCGATAGATCGCTCAGGCGGATGGCGCGTGCGGTCGCCCACGCCACGGCCTCGTGGAGCAGCGCATCCTTGGTACCGAAGTGATGGCTGATCAGGGTGTTGTTGACGCCGGCGACCTCCGCGACCGCGCGAAGTGTCAGCCCGTGCAGCCCGCGTTCGGCCACCACAGCCACGGTGGCCGCGAGCAGGGCCTCCCGCCCCTCGCCGTACTTGTTGTTCCGCGGTAACGCCACAGACCCGAGTCTAGTCGGCAAATTTCTCCTTGACAGCAAAACTAAGCAGTTGCATAGTTGTTGTTTGTGGCGCAGCGCACGTCACAGCCTCTTCCGGGGATCCGTCCACCCCGATCAGTCCTAACCCTGTTGAAAGGCCGCATGAAGGCTGGTTCACTCGAGCACACAGAAACCGTTCCCGCCCTGCACCGCACGCTGCGGTGGCAGGACGCGTTCGCCCTCGCCATGGCCGTTTCCGGCGGCCTCTTCGTCTCTTTCGGGCCGACGATGGCCGCCATCGGCGCACTGTCGGCCATGTTCATCTGGGCCCTTGCCGCGGCCATCGGCTGGGCGCAGAACCACCTCTTCGCGGAGATGGCCTCGATGTTTCCGGACAAGCCGGGCGGAGTCCCGGTCTATGCCCACGAGGCGTGGAAAGGCAGGTTCGCCCCGGCCGGCGCCCTCGCCACGTTCGGCTACTGGTTCGGCTGGTCGGCCGTCATTTCGATCGTCAGCCTCACGGCCGGCGCCATTATCCAGGCCCGCTGGCTTCCCGACGCGACGTGGACGCTCAATCTCGGTTTCCTGCAGATCGGAGTCGCGCAGCTGATCGGCATCGGGTTCATCCTGGCGCTCATGGTGCCCAACCTGTTCGGCGCGCAGCCGGCAGCATGGGTGAACAAGGTCTTTGGCGCCCTGCTCCTCATCCCCCTGCTGACCTTCGTCGTCGCACCGCTGGTCAGCGGCCAGTGGGACGCCGCCAACCTGGCCTGGGGCCTCGGCCAGCCCGACGCCGACCATTGGGGTGGATGGCAGGACGCCGCGGTCTGGCTCTACCTCGTCGGCTGGACCGCCTACGGCACCGAGATGTGCGCCGCGTTCACGCCCGAGTACCGCAGCAATAAGGACGCGCGCCGGGCCCTGTCCACGTCGGGTGCGTACACGTTCATAATGTTCGCCCTCGTCCCGATCGGCATCGGAGGGCTCATGTCCCAAACGGACGCCGCGGCGGACCCGGCCGCGGTCTTCGTATCCGGCTTCGCCACGGTCCTGCCGGCGGGCTTTGCCGGAGACGCCGCGCTCGTCATCACCATCGGCGCCCTGCTGATGGGCGTCAACGCCAGCATGGCCGACGGCTCCCGCGCCCTCTACGGCGCAGCCATCGACGGACTCGTCCCGCGCCAGCTCGAAACGCTCAACCGCCACCAGGTTCCCGCGAGGGCGATCATCGCCGCCGTCATCATGAACATCCTGCTGGTCCTCTTCGTCTCCAACCCGATCGGCATCCTGGTCGCGGCCAACATCGGCTACCTCCTCGCCATCCTGCTCGCCGTCTCCGGTTTCCTTCTCCTGCGCAAGGACCGCCCCAACGCCCCGCGCAGCTTCAAGCTCGGCCGCTGGGCCGTCCCGCTCGCCGCCGTGCTCACCGTGTACGGAGCAGCCGTCCTCGTTGTCGGCGCCTTCTCCTCCGAACTCTCCGGCTACGGCGGGCCCGTGGAACTGGGGATCGGCCTCGGCATCCTCCTCCTTTCCCTGGTCCTGTTCGTCGTACGACGGCGGTTCCAGGACCGGATGCCGCTGCTGCGCGAACCGCAGTCCGCGCCCGACGCCGACTCCTGAGCCCGTCAGCACCCACAAATCGACCACTACAAAGGAGCAACAAGATGTCCCAGGTCTTCCATGCCCGGCACGACGACGCCGCTTTCGAGCCCTTCGAACTCGGCACCGTGCAGTGGCTCCGCCGCCCCGGCGACAACGGCAACGAAAAACTGTCCTCGGGCATCTGGAAAGTCACCCCCGAGGAAGCACCCGAGCCCTTCGACCTGCCCATCGACGAGGACGAGACCGTCTACATCGTCTCCGGGCATCTGCGCATCGAAGTCAAAGGCGGCGACACCTTCGACCTCACCGCCGGTTCAATGGCCTCGCTCTCGGCGGGCGCCATGACCCGGTGGACCGTTATCGAACCCACCATCGAATTCTTCGTCTACAGCTAGCAAGGACCGTCATCGTGGAAAATTCTGACGTCATCATCGTCGGCGCAGGCTTCGCCGGCCTCATCGCCGCCCGCGAGCTTTCCCGCCGCGGCCACAAGACCATCCTCCTCGAGGCCAGGGACCGCGTCGCCGGCCGCACCCACCTCGATGAGCGCATGGGCCGCAACCTGGAACTCGGCGGCACATGGGTGCACTGGACCCAGCCGTTCGTGTGGGCGGAAATGGGCCGCTACGGCATCGACCCCGTCCCCGGGCCCGAGTTCACCAAGGCCTTCTGGGCCGCGGACGGGCACCGGCACGAGGGCCACGCCGACACGCTGCTGGAACTGCTGGATGCCCCGAACCAAGCCCTTTTGGCCGACGCGCGCCGCTACTTCCCGCTTCCCTGGTCTCCGCTGGCGAACCCGGAGGTCGCCGAGATCGACGGCATCACGCTGTCCGACGCCATCGACCGGCTGGACCTGAGGGCGGACCAGCGCCAGCTCTTGCGGTCCTTCTGGACCCTGAACTTCAACGGCAGGCTCGACCAGGCCGCCTACACGCAGGCCCTCCGCTGGTGCGCGGTCGCCACCGGCTCGTGGCAAACGATGTTCGAAGCCTGCGCCAGCTTCAAGATCGACGGCGGCACGCGCCGCCTTGCCGAGGCGATCCTGGCGGACTCCACCGCCGACGTGCGGCTGAACCGGACCGTCGTATCGATCAGCCACGACGACGCCGGCGTCACCGTGCTGACCTCCTCCGGCGAGCAGTATGCCGGCCGGGAGCTGATCCTCGCCTTGCCGCTGAGCGTGCTTAACGACGTCGACATCCGGCCCGCGCTTTCCCCCGCCAAACGGGAGGCGGCAGTCAGAGGGCAGGCCGGGCGCGGCGCGAAACTGTGGATCAAGGTCAGGGGCCGGCAGGAACGGTTCGTGGCCTTGGGACCCGAACACGCGCCGCTGAACTTCGTGCAGGCCGAATACATCGATGAGGACAGCACCACCTTGGTGTGCTTCGGCCCGGACGCATCCGCCGTCGACGTCGACGATCCGGTCGCCGCCCAGGCGATCCTCGACGCCCTCGTGCCCGGGCTGGAAGTCCTCGAGGTTGCCGGCCACAACTGGGTGGACGACGAGCTGGCCCGGTCCACCTGGCCCATGCACTACACCGGCTACCTCACCCAGTCCCTGGCCGAGCTCCAGCGCCCCGAGGGCCGGATCCGTCTGGCCGGCTCCGACTTCGCCAACGGCTGGGGCGGATTCATCGACGGCGCCATCGAGAGCGGACTCGACGCCGCCCGGGCCGTCGGGCAACAGCTCTCTACACCGGTTGGCGGAACCAGGATCACGGAAACAGTGCCGGCGCCAGCACCCGCCGTTTAGGCGCGAAGCGTTCACGACATCCGCCAAAACGGGGCCGGCATCGCACCACGGTGCCGGCCCCGTTCGGCGTCTGGTTCCTTGCGCGGCAGAACGCGGATCCATGCCCGCACGAGGCAGAGCCGGAATGCCCTATCGGCATCGGGTATGGACGCCGACTCTGGATTCAGGAGGTCCGCTGTGGCCTACTCGGCCAGCTCCTCCGAAATGAAACGAGAGGAAGTCAGATGGACGTGCGGATCGTCGAGAGCGTCGCAATGTTCGGCATCGGCGACGGATTACTCACCGTGCTCTTCCCGGACGAGCACTGTTCCCGCTGGGCAGCCGGCCCGTTCCAGCCAATCATGGAGTGGTGCCGCCAGCACCCTGGACTGACGCGGGCTCTGGGCGCTGTGCAGCTCGTCACTTGTGCGGCCCTGGCAGCGAGCCTGTCGAAGGAACCCGGCCCGGCAAGGCTGCGCTCCTAGCCTGCGAGGCTAACACCCGACCATCGGGAGCGTCACGGAACCGGCCTATCGTGCTGCGGTGATGCGTACAGGCAAGGACTCGAAGCCGCGGAGCACGTTGTGCAGGATCGGCACGGGCGCGCCATCCGGCTCGATGGCTGCCACGCGCTGCAGCAGTTCCTGCAGGACGATTTCCATCTCCAGGCGTGCGATGGGCTGGCCCACGCACTGGTGCAGGCCCATGCCGAAGGCGACGTGGCCGGAGGCGCTGCGGTCCAGGTCGAAGTCGTCCGCGTTGTCGCCCCACTTGCGCGGGTCGCGGTTGGCTGCGCCGACGAAGACCAGCACCTTTGCCCCTGCAGGCAGATGCACCCCACCGAGCACCGTGTCCACCGCTACGGTGCGGTGGAACTTCTGGAATGGCGACTCGAGGCGCAGGGCCTCGTCCACCGCAAACTTCGCCAGCTTCGGGTTCTCGCGCAGCCGGGCCCACGCCTCAGGGTAGCGGGCCAGCACGGAGAGCGTGTTGCCGATGCCGAAGATCGTGGTGTCCACACCCGCCGAGAGCAGGGCGCGCACCAGGAGGGTAGCCTGCTGTTCGGTGATCAGCCCGTCCGCGACGCGGTCCCAGATCCTAGCGCCGAAGCCGGTGTCGTTCAGGTTCTCCCGTTCGCAGTTCCGCATGACGGCCGCGGCATGCTCATCGCCGTGTGCGAAGGCCTGCTTGAAGATGTAGTTCTCGGGGCCGAAGGCGTTGAAGACCATGTTGCCGTACGGGAGCAGGTGCTCGCGGCCTTCGTCGGGAATGCCGACAGCGTCGGGAAACACGCGCAGCGGGTACTTCTCTGCGAGGTCGGTGATGGCGTCGAACCGGTCCCGCTGTGCCAGCTGCTCCGTGAGCTCAACGGCCGGCGGGGTGAAGGGTTCGCGGAGGGCTCGGACGGTTCCGGGGTTGATCACACCGGTCAGTGCGCGCCGCATCACGGTGTGGATGGGCGGATCCGACTCCAGGATGCTCGGCGGGCGCCAGCCGGAGTCCTGGCGGATGTCGCGCGGCCCCAAGCCGCCGGAGGAGATGTAGGTTTCGAAGTCGGTGAGGACTTCATAGACCTCTTCATAGCCGGCGACGGCGTAGCTTCCCGTGGCCTCCAGGTAGGAGACGGCTCCCGCGTCGCGCAGCTTAGCGAGGAACGGATAGGGATCGAGGAGGTTGGCGGTTTCGAACGGGTCGTCGCCCAGAACGTTGGCTTCATGCGTGGTGGCGGTCATTGGGAATGCTCCTGGTTGCGTAGGCGTTGTCGAGAGGCGCGACGGCTAAAGGTCGAGGACAAGCCGGGGACAACCGGCGGCGGCGCGCGAGACGCACACCAGCATGATTTCGCCGGCCTCCTTGTCTTCCTCGGTCAGCACTGCGTCGCGGTGCTCCGGTTCGCCCGAGATGATCTGGGTCTCGCAGGTTCCGCACAGCCCGCCGCGGCAGGACGATAGAACGCGGACACCGACCTCTTCGACGGCCTCGAGGATGGTCTTGTCATTGGGTACGGTGACCGTGGTCCCGGTGCGGGCGAGTTCCACCTCGAACGGCGCGTTGGCAGCCCCGACGCCCAGGCTGGAGGCGACGAAGCGCTCGGTGTGCAGGGCCCCGGGCGGCCAGCCCATGCAGCGCTCCTCGATGGCGCCGAGCATGCCACCAGGACCGCAGGCGTAAACCAGCATGTGGGCCCGAGGCATGCCGAGGATCCCGTCCAGATCCAGCCGGCCGACCTCGTCCTCGGCGACGATGCGGATGTGGTCCGCGCCGTAGCGGTCCTCGAGCTGCTGCGCGAAGGCCATGGTCTTTCGGCTGCGGCCGCCGTAGATCAGTGTCCATTCCTTGCCGGCCCGGTCTGCGGCTTCCATCATCGGCATGAGCGGGGTGATTCCGATGCCGCCGGCGATGAAAAGGTAGCGGCGGGAGTCCCGCAGCGGGAAGTTGTTGCGCGGTTCGGAGATGGTCAGCTGCGTCCCGGTCAGCAGGGCGTGGACCGCTTTCGACCCGCCGCGGGAGTCCGGGACGTGCAGGACGCCGATCCGCAGGTGGTCCAGCTCCTCCGGAGAGGAACACAGCGAGTATTGGCGGACAAGGCCGTCGCCCACGTGGACGTCGATGTGGGCACCGGGCTGCCACGGCTGGAAGGGCTGGCCGTCCGTGCGTCGCAGGACCAGGGAGACTACCTGGTCCGCCACGATCTCAACCGTGTCGACGACGGCCTCGATGGTTGCTCCTGCGGATGCAGTCATGGGGTTCTCGCTTCCTTGAAATGCTTTGCCTGACGCCCGGGCGGCCGGGAGTCTAGAGGTCCAGGCCCAGGCGCTTGCGGTCGCGCTGCTGGTTGATGAAGAGTACGGAGAGGATGCCGATGCCGAGCATCATGGCGCCTGTGAGCACGAACGCGTTCCCGTAGCCGACGGCGGGGCTGGAGGCTGATCCGACCAGCAGGCCGACGACGGCAGGAGCCAGGAGTCCGCCGCTGGTCAGGACGGCATTGCTGTACTGGAGCATGGCGCCGCGCTGCCCGATGGTGGTGGTCTCGGCGACCACCAGGTAGGTCAGGGCGAAGATGGCTGGCGCCGTGCCGAAACCGAACACGAAGCACACTATGGCCAGTACTTGCTGCTCGGCCATGGTGCCGGCGAGCACCATCGCCCCCGAAAAGAGGGCCGTGGAGCCCAGCACGACGCCGCGCGAATAGCGTGATGGCATGCCCCGGCGACCCAGCCGCTCCGTCAGCCAGCTCAGCCCGACGGTTGCGGCGGCGCCCCATACGGCGGGAAGCGCGATCAGGGAGCCGGCCTGCTGGGTGCTCATCTTCATGACGTTCTCGAAGTAGGCGGGCAGCCAGGTCATCGCGACGGTGAAGGTCCAGTAGCCGAGGAAAGCCGCGAGGACCGAGAGCACCCAGCTGGGCGTTGCGATCGAGCGCCAGTAGGAGACCCTGCGGTCCGCCGCGGACAACGCGTCTTTCCCGGCCGGGTCGGGGATCGTGCCCTCGATCCGGTGCTCCTCGCGGATGGAGGTGTAGGGTCCCTCCTTGCCGACGAAGAACCAGATGGCGGCCCAGGCCACCCCGATCAGGGCCAGAAAGATGAAGGTGGACTTCCAGCCGAACTCCGCGGTAATCCACGCCAGCACCGGAGCGAAGACCACGATGCCCAGGGTCACGCCCGAGGAGGCCACGGCGGCCGGAGTGGCACCCTTGGCGCTGGGGAACCACTTGTACACGGCGTGCATGGTGATCGGCGCCAGCGGCCCTTCGCCGGCGCCCAGCAGGACACGGCTGAACCAGAGTGCCGGCAGGGACGCGAAGACGAAGATGGGCACCTGCGCGATCGACCACACAAGGCAGAGGGCCAGCAGGATCCATTTGGAGCCGACCCTGTTGGCGATGGGCGCAGCCGCGAGCTGCGCGACGCCGAAGAGGATGAAGACGGCGCTGCCCAGCAGCCCGAAAGTCTCGGGGCTGATGCCCAGGTCCCGCATCAGGGGAACGGCGACGATACCCAGGATCGCCTTGTCCGCCCAGCTGATCATCATCAGGACCAGCAGGAACATGGTGATGATCCAGCCGCGGCGGGAGCGGCGCCGGGCATCCCAGAGCGCCGGATCGGCAGCTGAAACCGCCGTCTCCCGTGCCTGCTGGGGTGCGTGAATCGCCATGGAAATCCTGTCTGCCGTGACGGTCGTCTACCGGGGTTGTGACGTGAAATACGCCTATTCGATAGTAGGTGGCCCACAACACAGGGGCCGGATCGGTTTCCATCCAATGGAAAGGATCTTGGCTTATTGCGGCCACTGCTCGGTGCCAAGCCTGCGGGCGATGCCGCGTGCGGCGATCTTGAGCACCGGCACCACGGCGCCGAGGGAGGCCGGGCGGCTCTTCGTCACGATGCCCAGCGCGGCCGCCACCTGGTTGTTCGGCAGGAAGACCGGCACGGCCAGCCCGTAGTTGTCCGGCCCGGCTTCTTCGTCCGTGGTGGCATACCCGTTGCTCCGGACCCGCTCGATTTCGGCGGCCAGCACCCTCGCGTTGGTGATGGTCCGCGGAGTCAGCGGCTCCAACTCTCCGACGGCGGAGGCCAGCAGATCCTCCGGCCCGTAGGCCAGCATGATTTTGCCGGCGGCGCTGGCATGCAGCGGGAGCCGCGCGCCCACCCGGCGGAAGGGCGAGCCCGCTCCGGTCCCGGACATCCGCTCGACGAGCAGGACCTCGTGTCCGTCCAGGATGAACAGGTTCACTACGTTCTGGGTCACGAAGAGGACGTCCTGCATGAAGGGAGCGGCCACCTCGGCGATGTTTTGCTGCGCGGGCGCCAGCAGGCCCAGTCGCCAGATCCGCTGGCCCACCCGGTACTCGCCTCTGCGCTTTTCCAGTCCGCCCCAGGCCACGAGTTCCCCCGCGAGCCGGTGCGCGGTAGCCACCGGGAGTCCTGCCCTGCGGGCCATCGCGCTGAGGGTCTGGACGGAGTGCTGGGAGTCGAAGGTGCCGAGGAGCGCCAGGGCACGGGAAGTCACGCTCGCGGTGGACGGCGAGGCCACCTCGCTATCCTGGTCCGGCGCCGTCGCGGTTGCCGCGGGCGGGCGCGGGCCGCGTCCACGCGGGGCAGCGTTGGCCATTGCAGCATCCCTCCCAACCGGCGCCCTGGGCGGGAGCCTTGCCGTCCCAGCCATTTTAAGGCCCGACGCCGGAACCCACCCTGCGCGCGGCAGGTGCGGTCCCGGCGTCGTACCTGGAAAAGAACCTCAGACCGTCTGCGCGGCGAAAACCGAACCGCGGTAGGCAGCCAAGCCGCCGTCCACCCGGATGTCGGACCCGTTGACCCACGCCGATTCGGGGCGCAGCAGGAAGTCGATGACGAGGGCGATGTCTTCGGGCTCACCGAAGCGGCCCACCAGGGCACCGGCGCCCTCGACCTTGTCGCGGCCGTGATCCTTCTTGAAATCCTCAAGGATCGGGGTGGACACCGGGCCCGGGCTGACGCTGTTCACCCGGATGTGCCGCTGCAGCAGTTCGGCGGCCAAGTGTTCGGTGAGGAACCGGACGCACTGCTTCGAGAAGAGATAGGACTCGCCGGTAATTTCTTCATCGCCGGCAATCGAGTCCAGCGCCGCTTCCTGGTCCTCGGCCAGCGCGAACTGTGCGCAGCTGTCCTTCACGCTGCGCCACTGCACGCCCACGTTGGAGGCGAGATTGACCACTGCGGCACCTTCGCCCATCAGCGGGACCAAGGCGCGGACCAATCCGCGGACACCGAAGACGTTGACGGATAGCACCGTCCGCCACGGGGCTGTCCCGGGGACCCCCGCGATATTCGCCAACCCTGCGATACCCTGCGGGGCTGCCTCGGTAACTGCTGCCACAACGGCGTCGATTCCGGACTGGCCGGAGAGGTCGGCCTGCACGAAGGTGCCGCTGAAGGCCCCGGACGGATTGCGGTCGACTCCGATCAGGGGGACACCGCGCTCTGCCAGGACCTGCGCCGTGCGGGCCCCGATCCCGGAGGAAACACCGGTCAGGACGATGGGCTGCTGGTTTTCGGTCATGGCGCTCCTTGGTGGTACGTGACGGGCTTCACTCCATGGTGGCAAGTATGACGCACGACGGGAGGGCGCCTTTCCATTGGATGGAAACCGCCATGCGGATTGTGATGCGGACCATGACACTTGAAGGAAGTCCCCTCCTCCCGGCCCGAAAGGACGCACCATGACGGCAAGCCACTACGACGTGCTGGATCCGGCCACCCTTGAACTCGTGGGCCAGGCCCCCGAGCACACCGGGCAGGACGTCGAGCACGCCGTTGCCGCCGCCCGAGCCGCCGCGCCCGGCTGGAGCGCCGACCGCGAGGCCCGCCGCAGTGCGCTTCGAGCCGGCGCCGCGCTAATCCGCCGTGACCTGGACCGTTTGTCCACGCTCCTCTCCAGGGAACAGGGCAAGCCCAAGGCCGACGCCGCCGGCGAGTTCACCGTAGCGGCCGGCCTCTTCGAATACTATGCCGACCTGGCCTGGGACGAAACGGAACCGCTGGCGCCGCGCGCAGACCGCACATTGGAAGTGCAGTACCGGCCCGTGGGCACGGTGGGCACCATTACCCCCTGGAACTTCCCCATCTCGCTGCTGAGCGTGAAGCTGGCCCCTGCCTTGGTAGCCGGATGCACCGTGGTCGCGAAACCCTCGCCGTCGACTCCGCTGTCCACGATTGCGCTCGTCGACCTGCTCAACGAGGTGCTCCCGGCAGGAGTACTGCAGGTCCGCACCAGTTCCCGGCGCACAGTGAATGTAGCTTTGAGCACCTCCCCCGGCATCCGCAAGATCTCCTTCACCGGTTCGACCGACGTAGGGATCTCGATCGCCCAGCAGGCCGCCCCGACAGTCAAGCGTGTCACCATGGAGCTGGGCGGGAACGATCCCGCCATCGTGCTCGATGACGCCGACATCGAAACCACTGCCCGTGGCATCGTCGGCAGCGCTTTCCGCAACGCCGGCCAAGTCTGCATGGCCGTCAAGCGCGTGTACGTTCCACGCAACCGCAGCAAGGAACTGGCTGAGGCCGTCGCCGCCGAGGCAGCCCGCCACGTGCTCGGCCACGGCATTGCGGACGGCACCACCATGGGCCCCATGCACAATGAAGCACAGCTCAAGCTCGTCCATGGCCTCGTCGACTCGGCGGTAGGCGCCGGCGCCCGCGTCATCACCGGCGGCACCCCGGGCTGCGATCTCCCCGGCTACTTCCTCTCCCCGACGGTAGTGATCGACGCCGAACCCGGCATGGACCTGGTGGAGCAGGAACAGTTCGGCGCGGCGCTGCCTATCGTCGCCTACGATGACCTCGACGCTACCATCGCCCAGCTCAACGACGGCGAGTTCGGGCTCGGCGCCTCCGTTTGGAGCCCGGACGGAGGACGCGCCCACGCCGTCGCCTCGCGGATCGAGGCCGGCACGATATGGATCAACCAGCACACCCTGGTGGAGCCGGACGCCCCGTTCGGCGGCTGGAAGTCTTCCGGCCTAGGCCGCGAGCGGGGACGTTGGGGCCTGGAGGAATACCTAGAGACCCGCGTCATCAACGCCCGCCCCCACGCCTGACCCCGCACTCTTCCAAAGGACTTATCTTGAGCGTCGAACTGATCACCCTCGGCACTGCAGCCGGACCGGCCATCCGCGGACCGGAAAACGGAATCTCCAGCGCCCTCGTGGTTGGCGATGCCTTCTATATGGTGGACTTCGGCATGGGCTGCTCCCGTGCTGCCCATGAGGCCGGGCTTCGGGGCAAGGATTTCGCCGCCGGCTTCGTCACCCACCTGCACTCGGACCATGTGGTGGAGCTGCCTGGCTTCCTGCTATGGAACTGGGGCGCGCCCGTCGACGGTTTCACCGCTCCGGTTTCCATCCTGGGCCCGAGCAAGGATGCCACCCGCCCCGACGGCGCAGCGCTCTCCGGCACCAGCGAACTAGTCTCACATGTCCTCCAGGCGTTCTCCTATGACATCGACATCCGGGTCCACGACGAGGCCCGCCCGGATCCCGCGGCCCTGCTGCGGACCGTGGACCTGGATACGCCGGCCGAAGGCTCCCCCGCCGCGGCGCTGCCCTTCGACGTGTATGAAGACGACAGGGCTAAGGTCACGGGCATCCTCGTGGAGCACCCTCCGGTGCGCCCGGCCCTGGCCTTCCGCTTCGACACCGACGCCGGATCGGTGGTCTTCTCAGGCGACACCGCCGAGTGCGATGCCCTCGCGGTCCTCGCCACCGGGGCGGACGTCTTGGTCCATGAGGCGGTCAATCTGGACTTCTACGCCGGCAAGGGCTTCGCCCCGGAATTCCTGAACCACCAGCAGATCTCGCATACCCCGCCCGAAGGTGCCGGCCGCGTGGCCGCCGCCGCCGGAGTCGGCCGCCTGGTGCTCTCCCATCTGGCCGGCCGAGCCGAGCCGGAATGGTGGCGTACCCGCGCGGCCTCCACGTTCGACGGCCCCGTCGACGTTGCCGTGAGCGGCCAGCGCTTTGGTATCGGTAGCCCCGTCCTGAGCCTCGCGTAGGATTACCCCGCCGCCCCTTCCGTGAGGACTGCTTTGCCGCTGCCGTCGCCCGCCACCGCGTCCGCCGAACCGATAACGGCGACGACAGACGCCGCTTGGCTCGCCGTTCTCGCCTCGGGCATCGCCGCGGCAATGCATATCTGGAAACTTCCCGCTGCCTTGGCGGGAATCCAAACCGACCTTGGCACCACGCTCGTCCAGGCTGGTCTGTTGCTGGGCATCATCCAGGTCGCGAGCATGGTAGGCGGGCTAGCGACGGCGCTGGGCGGTGAACTGCTGGGACTGCGGCGAATGCTGCTGTCCGGCCTGGTCCTGCTGAGCGCCGCCTCCGCGCTGGGCGCCGCTGCCCCGGACACCAACCTGCTCATGGCCGCACGTACCCTCGAAGGCGTGGGCTTCCTGCTTGCCGTCGTCGTTGCTCCCGCCCTGATACGCAAGGTAGCACCGCCTCGGCGCCTTAACATAGCGCTAGCCAGCTGGGCGACATTCCACGGCATGGCCACCCTCGTGGGGCTCTCCGCCGGCGCGTTGTTCCTGCTGGTGGGTGATTGGCGGCAGTGGTGGCTGGTGATGGCCGCGATCACCCTGCTGCCGGTGCCCCTCCTGCTGCGCCAGGTTCCCAGAGATTCACCGTCCTCCGACTCCGGGCTCCGCGCTGCCCTCCGACGGGTGCGCCGCACGGTCGCCACCGGACGGACCTGGCTCACCGGTATCGTCTTCGCCTGCTACACCGCCCAGTGGATGGCCGTTGTCGGCTTCTTGCCCTCGATCTACCAATCCGCAGGGATGGGCGGCCCGTGGCCCGGACTGTTGAGCGCCTTCGTCGGAGGCGTGAACGCTATCGGTGCCGTCAGCGCGGGCCCCCTCCTGCAGCGCGGGCTGTCCGAGCGGTGCATAGCCTCCTGGGCTTTCCTCGCGATGTCGGCGGCCTCCCTGGCCACCTTCGCGATCGAGTGGGAGGAACAGGACAATGGAATCGTCTTCCAACTCGTCCTCATCGCGGCCTTCTCGGCGATCGGCGGCCTCGTTCCCGCCGTCTTGACCCGCCACTCCGTACATATCGCGCCCCCTGACGGATCCGTCACGGCCGTTCTCGGGCTTACCCAACAGATCTTCAACGTCGGCAACTTCCTCGGCCCGATGCTCCTCGCCCTTCTCGCCACACGAGCCGGCGGCTGGAACACCGCGTGGTGGTTTACGTGCGGACTAAGCCTGCTGGGGGTGCTCCTCCTGTCGTTCCTCGGCAGGGAGCGCGCCGCTGGTTCCGGCCGGACTGAAGCGGGCTGAAAAAAGCCTTTCCATCCAACGGAAAGCGGGAATGTTAGGCCCGTCACACGTCCATAGAGTCGGGGAAACGCCGCTGCAACAGGCAAAGGCATCCTCCTCCAAAGATTGGCTTACCGTGTCAGCACCCACTCTTCCCGACGTCACCACGGGCCCGGCGAGTGCCCGCGACCCCCGCTATTGGTCCGCCGCCAAGCGGAATCGCTACGGCTGGTTCATCACCGTCAGCCTGCTTTTCCTGATGATGCTCAGCTGGGCGGACAAGGCGGTCCTGGGCATCGCCGCCGTTCCCCTGATGAAGGATCTCGGCATCACTCCGGAACAGTTCGGTCTGGTCGGCAGCGCCATGTTCCTGACCTTCGGCGTCGCACAGATCGTCGCCGCGCCGATTGCCAACAAGGTTTCCAGCAAGTGGATTCTGCTGGTTTTGTGCCTCCTCTGGTCCATTGCCCAGGCTCCGATCCTGATGTTCGCCTCTTTGCCCGCCCTCTGGGCCAGCCGTCTGCTGCTCGGTGCCGGCGAAGGCCCGCTGGCTCCGGTCCTGATGCACGGCATCTACAAGTGGTTCCCGGAGAAGAAGGGGGCCACCCCGGCAGCACTCGCTTCCTCGGGTGTCACCCTTGGCATTGTTGCCTTCGCCCCGGTCCTGGCCTGGGTCATTGGACAGTTCGGCTGGCAGACCGCTTTTGCGCTACTGGCGATCGTCGGCCTCGTCTGGTCGGTTTTCTGGCTTATTGCCGGAAAGGAAGGTCCCTACACCAGCCGCCAGGTCGAGCAGGAAATCGAGGGCGTCCCGGCCGATGAGAAGCCGGTCCTGGTTGAAAACAAGGTCCGGTACTGGCGCACCATCCTCTCCCCAAGCTGGATCTTTGCAGTGCTCGCCTCCTTCTTTGGCTATTGGACCTTCACCTTGGCCATGTCCTGGGGACCGGCCTACTTCCAGAACGTCCTGGGCTTCACCGGCCAGCAGGCCGGCACCATGATCGCCCTGCCCGCAGCATGGGGAGCCATCGCCACCGTTGGCCTCAGCGCGCTGACCCAGCGGCTGCATCTCAGGGGTGTCCCGACCCGAAAGGCACGCGGCTGGGTCCTCGGCATCTCCGCCACCGTCGCCGGCGCCTGCCTGGTAGGCGCGACGCTGGCCGTCTCCCCGGTCCTGTCCATCGCCCTCATGGTCGTCGGCTTCGGCACCGCCCCCGCGCTGTTCGCCATCACTTATCTGGTGGTCGCAGAGCTGACCACCATCGCGCAGCGCGGCGCCAATCTATCCATCGCGAACGCAGTCCTCACCAGCGGCGGCGTGTTCGCGCCGGCCGTATCCGGCTTCCTCATTGGCGGCGCCACCACGCCCGCCGACGGCTACAAGGCCGCATTTGCCCTCGCGGGCGGCCTCATGTTCACCTTTGGAATCCTCGCTTTGCTGTTCGTCAACCAGCAGCGCGACCGCCGCGGGCTCGGCCTCGACGCAGAATCTGCGTCGCCGGAGACCGCTGCCTCCGCGGAGCCGAAGGCCGACGCGGCAACAGTCCCCGCCAGCGTCTAAACCCTTGCGCCTCGCTGTAGCCCCCTGCCCGCTCGGGCAGGGGGCACACTGCACTAGCAACAACGGAAGGCGGGCTAGAAGAGGCCGGTGATCTCGCCGTCGTCGTTCACGTCCATGCGCATGGCGGCCGGTTCCTTGGGCAGGCCGGGCATGGTCATTACGGCGCCGGTGAGGGCGACGATGAAGCCGGCGCCGGTCCTGGGAATCAGCTCGCGCACGGTGATGGTGAAGCCGGACGGCGCGCCGAGGCGGGTGGCGTCGTCGGTGAAGGAGTACTGGGTCTTGGCCATGCAGACCGGCAGTTTGCCCCACCCGTTGGCGTCGATCTCGGCCAGCCGGTTCTTGGCGAGGGTGGAGAATTCGACGTGGTCGGCGCCGTAGATCTGCTGGGCGATGGTCTCGATCTTCTTGTCCACCGACAGGTCCAGGTCGTACAGCGGCGCGAAATGATGCTCCGCGCCGAGGGCCTGCTCGACCTTGGCGGCCAGCTCGTCGCCGCCGTCACCGCCGCCGCCATGACCCCAGACGTCCGCCGGGGCGGCCTCGACGCCCTTCTGCCGGCACCACTCAAGCACCCAGTCGACTTCCTCGTCCGTATCCGATGTGAAGCGGTTGATCGCGACGACCGGCGTGATCCCGAACTTCGCGGCGTTATCGAGGTGCCGCTCGAGGTTCGCGGCGCCCTCCTGCAGCGCGGCAAGGTTGGGGGCGGACAGTTCCTCCTTGGGCACGCCGCCGTGCATCTTCAGCGCGCGGATGGTGGCGACGATGACGATCGCCGACGGGGCGAAGCCGGCCGAGCGCGCCTTGATGTCCATGAACTTCTCGGCACCCAGGTCCGAGCCGAAGCCGGCCTCGGTGACGACGACGTCGGCCAGCCTGCGGGCGGTCTGCGTGGCGATGACGGAGTTGCAGCCGTGTGCGATGTTGGCGAACGGGCCGCCGTGGACAAGGGCCGGCGTTCCCGCGATGGTCTGGACCAGGTTCGGCTTGATGGCGTCCTTGAGCATCATTGTCATGGCGCCCTCGGCCCCGAGCTGGGCGACCGTCACGGGCTTCTTGGCATAGGTGTAGCCGAAGGTGATCCGCGACAGCCGCCGCTTAAGGTCCTTCAGGTCAGTGGCGAGGCAGAAGACCGCCATCACCTCGGAAGCGACGGTGATGTCGAAGCCGGCCTCGCGCGGGACGCCCTGCCCGGGCCCGCCGAGGCCGATCACGATCTGCCGCAGCGCGCGGTCGTTCATGTCCAGCACGCGCCGGAAGGTCAGCCGCCGCGGATCGATGTTGAGCTCGTTGCCTTGGTAGATGTGGTTGTCCACCAGCGCCATCAGCGCGTTGTTGGCGCTGGTGATGGCGTGGAAGTCCCCCGTGAAGTGCAGGTTGATCTGGTCCATCGGCAGCACCTGGGAATAGCCGCCGCCGGTGGCTCCGCCCTTCATGCCCAGGATCGGGCCGAGCGAGGGCTCGCGCAGCGCGATCATGGTCCGGTGGCCGGCCTTGGCCAGGGCGTCCCCCAGCCCCACGGTCACAGTGGACTTGCCCTCCCCGGCCGGCGTCGGGGACATGGCGCTGACCAGCACCACCTTGCCGCGGGGCCGGGCCTGGTCCGCGCCGAGTTTGGCCGGGTCGATCTTGGCCTTGTAGTTGCCGTAGAGCTCGACGGCGTCGCCCGGGATTCCGGCGGCCAGGGCCACCTCGGCGATCGGCTTCAGCGTTGCGCGGCGGGCAATTTCAAGATCGGAAAGCGGAGCCGGGTCAGACATCATTGTCCTCCAAACGGGTGCGTCAGCGAGTGGCGGCCGAGGCCGTCACAGCCAACGTACCAGCCGATCAGGAAGCCGTCACGGGCGAGGGAACCGGGAGATTCAGCGGATGAGCTGCCGGTACGCCAGCAGTTCATCGCGGGCCTCGTCCAGCCTTTGCTCGTCGATGCTTGTGCCCTGTATTCGCTTCCAGAATGAGTAGCTCTGGCGCAGTTTGCGGATCACGATATTCACCTCCTCCCGTTCCAGGTAGTTCGGCATGACCGAGCCGGGGTTCGTGGAGCCGTCCAGGCCGGCCAGGCCGTCCAGGGAGCCGGCGGTAATCAGCTCACCGTGCGATTCCTGGCAGCGGTCGCGGGATTCCTGGCTGGCGTGCCGGGGCGGCTGGGCCGCTTTCACCGGATGGACGTCGGGGCGGATGGACTGTTCCGGGGCCGGACGGACAGCGCTGTCCAACGGTTTCATGAGTGGATCCTCTTTCAGGCAGGACTCCGAAGGCAGACCCGTGCATGGGACGGGTGGGCCAACGGAATTGATGCGAGTGCGGCAAGCAATGGCCCAGGCCATGGGCTTGCACAGAAGGCGCCGGCAAACGCAGGCCCCTGAGGGGCTGCGTGCGGGAGCCGAAGGAGGCAGGCTTTTCAGCTGGAGCGGCCCGGCAGGTAGGCGGTTGCCGCGGTGGAAAAGCTAGTGCGCAGCGAAGACGGAGGCAGCCCGGAGTCGGGCAGCAACGGCATGGAATCCGGCTGGCGTGGCGATAATATTCACGGGGCCCACCTCTCTTTCCCTCACGGCGTCGATCATGAAAACGTCCCGGCCATCTCATGATTGAGAAAGCTCAATCGGACAAAAGCGAGGCTACTCTACCCGCAGGGCTTCTGGCCAGCGAAGCTCGGGAACTTTTCAGGATTTTGTGATTTCAGCGGCGTGTCGTCTTAGACACGCCGTAAATATCGACGGCGGGAACCGGTCTTCGCGGGCGCCACTCCCCTGGCCCTGGGGTCACACGTTCCAGCCGGTAATCGCCGGGGTTTTTTTGTCCCAGCCCAGACTGCAGACCGCCGCAGTGTCCAAGACGAAGCGGCGCCCCTCTACCGGCGGCAGGTCCAGCCAGCGTGCGGCGAGCACCCGAAGGAAGTGGCCGTGCGCGACCAGGAGGACGTTGCGCTGGGCTGAAGAATCCGCGTGGAACGGCGGGTCGGAAGGACTGTCGAGCACTTTGGCAATGACATGGTCGGCGCGGTCGGCCACTTGCTGCAGCGTCTCTCCGCCGCGCACACCATGGGTCCAGATCAGGTAGGACGGGTCCTTAGCGCGGATGTCCGCACTGCGGAGGCCCTCATACTCGCCGTAGTCCCACTCGTGCGCGTACGGGACAACTTCCGGGTCCGCGAACCCGGCTAGTCGGGCGGTTCGAACCGCGCGTGTGAGCGGGGACGACAGGACTGTCGCGAATTTGAGGCCTGACAGCTTCTTTCCCGCCTCTTCGGCCTGCAGCACCCCGTTTTCGGTCAGGTCCAGGTCGGTCAGCCCTGTGTACTGGCCGCTTCTGGACCAGTCGGTCTCGCCGTGGCGCAGGAGCCAGAGCTTGGGATGGTCATGACTAACAGGCAGATAACTCATGACTCCTCCGCTGCTGTGGCGGATTCCGGCTGCTGGCTCCACCACTCCAGCAGCTTCTTCTCGGCCACGTCCGGATCCTGCGGCCCGTTCTCCATCCGCTCGTCGAGCAGGAACTTGTAGGCCCGCCCCACCACCGGGCCGGGCTTGATCCCGAGCAGGGCCATAATCCGCTGCCCGTCCAGATCCGGCCGCACGGAATCGAGCTGCTCCTGCTCCTGCAATGTGGCGATGCGCTGCTCCAGGTCGTCGTACGCGAACGCCAACCGCTCGGCCTTGCGGCGGTTGCGGGTGGTGACGTCCGAACGGGTAAGCCGATGCAGCCGCTCGAGCAGCGGTCCGGCATCCGTGACGTACCGGCGGACCGCCGAGTCCGTCCAGCCGGCCTCGCCGTAACCATAGAAACGCATGTGGAGTTCCACGAGCCGGGAGACGGCCTTGATCGTGTCGTTGTCGAAACGCAGCTTCTTCATCCGCTTGGCTGTCAGCTTCGCGCCGACCGCGTCGTGGTGGCGGAAGCTGACTGCCCCCGAAGGCTCGAACCGCCGCGTCGCCGGCTTGCCGACGTCGTGCATTAGCGCCGCGAACCGCAGGATAAAGTCCGGACCGGGCACCGCACCGCCATCGTTGGTCTCCAGCTCGCACGCCTGCTCCAGCACGGTGAGCGAATGCTGGTACACGTCCTTATGCCGGTGGTGCTCATCGATTTCCAGCTTGAGCGCCGCAACCTCCGGCAGCACATGCCCGGCCAGTCCGGTTTCCACCAGCAGGTCGATGCCGGCCCTCGGGTCCTTACCGTTGATTAGCTTGACCAGTTCGTCGCGCACCCGCTCGGCCGAAATGATCTCGATCCGCTCGGCCATGTCAGTCATCGCGGCGGCTACCTCGGGTGCCACGGAGACCCCGAGCTGGGAGGCAAAGCGGGCGGCGCGGAGCATGCGCAGCGGGTCATCGGAGAACGACGCCGATGGCTCCCCGGGGGTCCGGACCATGCCGGCGTGCAGGTCGCGGACGCCGCCGTAGGGATCGACCAGCTCCAGCGAGGGAAGCCTCAGCGCCATGGCGTTCATGGTGAAGTCGCGGCGGAAGAGGTCGTCCTCCAGGGACTTGCCGAAGGCGACCTGCGGCTTGCGCGAATCCGCGTCATAGGCGTCGGCGCGATAGGTAGTGACCTCGATGGTGTAGTCGCCCTTCCGGAGCCCGATGGTCCCGAAGTCGCGCCCGATTTCCCAGAAGGCGTCGGCCCATTTCCGGATGACGGCGATGATGGCGTCCGGGTCGGCATCGCTCGTGAAGTCCAGGTCCGGCGACACGCGGCCCAGGAAGAGGTCACGCACCGGCCCGCCCACCAGGGACAGTTCATGTCCGGCGTCCACAAAACGCTGCCCCAATTCCATGACGACATCGGGCAACTGCAGGGCGGAAGTCCCGGGGGCGTTTGCCGGGCCAAAAACGTGAACCATAGTGACTTAAGCGTGCCAGAAACCCATCCCTCGCGCTGAAGAATTCCGGCACCCCGCGGTGTCATCATCCGCAGCTACCAAAAATCGTTAGAGTGGACTGCATGGCATATCCGGTCCCAAGCGCACCAAAGCGCACTCCGCTAACAGCGGCAGTGGGCAGCACCGCGCCCGGACACCATGCCCTGCCCACCGTGGAGGAGGTCTCCGCCGGCGGCGTCGTCGTGGACACGGCCACGGAGGAGCTCCGCGTGGCGATCATCGCGCGGTTCAACCGCGGCGGCCGGCTCGAGTGGTGCCTGCCGAAAGGCCACCCCGAGAACGCGGAAACCAACGAGGAAGCGGCCGTCCGCGAGATCGAAGAGGAAACCGGGATCCAGGGCAAGGTCCTCGCCACCCTTGGCAGCATCGACTACTGGTTCACGGTCAGCGGCCACCGCGTCCACAAGACGGTCCACCATTTCCTGCTGCGCGCCACCGGGGGCCAGCTGACCATTGAGAACGACCCGGACCACGAGGCAGTCGATGTCGCGTGGGTTCCGCTGGCCGAGCTGGGCCGGAAGCTCTCCTTTCCCAATGAGCGCCGCATAGTCGACCTGGCCCGGGAAGTCCTCCCCGAGTACCTCTGACCTGCGCGCGACCTACCGCTGGCCCGCCCACAGGCCGGACACACGATCAGCTGGGTGTTGTCTGGACGGCCGCGGCGGCCCTAAATGAGACGATAGACAACGATGCCTGCCTCCCGTCCCCAAAGCACAGCCCGCGCCAGCGCCATCATGGCCGCCGGCACCATGGTCTCCCGCGTGCTCGGCTTCGTCCGCACGTCGCTGCTGGCCGTCGCCATCGGCGCGAACACGACCATGGGCGACATCTTCGAAAAAGCCAACACCATTCCTAACATCATCTACCTGCTGCTCGCGGGCGGTGTGTTCAATGTGGTGCTGGTGCCGCAGATCATCAAGGCCAGCAACAATAACGACGGCGGTGCGGACTATGTCTCGCGCCTGCTGTCCCTCACGGTGCTGGTTCTGGGAGGCATCGCCCTCGCGGCGACGGCGCTGGCAGGGCCGATCATCTCGATGCTGACCAAGGGCTGGACCCAGCCGATGCTGGAACTGGGCACGATCTTCGCCCTCTGGTGCCTGCCCCAGATCTTCTTCTACGGCCTATACGCCGTCCTCGGCCAGGTGCTCAACGCCCACGGCCGCTTCGGCTGGTACATGTGGGCCCCGGTGGTGAACAACGTAGTCGCCATCTCGGTCCTGGTGCTCTACATCTTCCTCTTCGGCTCCTATACGCCCCAAGGAGACCATCCGGAAGCCTGGACGTCGCCGCAGACCCTGGTGCTGGCGGGCGGGACCACGCTCGGGATCGTGCTGCAGAGCCTGGTCCTGCTGTGGCCGCTCAGCCGGCTGGGCCTGGGCCTGAAGCTGAAGTTCGGCTGGCGCGGAATCGGCCTCCGGCAGGCAGGCAAAGTTGCCGGCTGGACGCTGGGCACCATGATCGTCGGCAACTCCGCCTACCTCCTTTACGGCACCATCGCTTCCGCAGCTACCGCCGGCCGCCAGGAACTGGCCAACGGCGGAGCCGGCGTCCCGGGTGAATACGCGCTGAATACCGGCACCCTGATCGCGATGCTGCCGCACTCCGTGTTCGTGCTCTCGCTCGCCACCGTCCTGTTCAACCAGCTCTCGCGCTCCCAGGCGACGCGTGACCTGGACGCGGTCCGGGGAACCATCAACTCCGGCCTGCGCACGATCGGCGTGGCCACCATGTTCGGCTCCGCAATCCTGGTGGTCCTGGCCGGACCGCTGGCCAGGCTCTTTGCCGGTTCCGGTCCGACGGCGGAGGCCTCGGCCGGGGCGATGGGCCAGATCGTCGCGGTGCTGGGCGCCGCCATGCCCTTCATGAGCATCTACTTCTTCCTCAGCCGCGTGTTCTATGCCGAGGAAGATGCGAAGACGCCCCTGATCATGCAGTCGATCCTCTCCGGCACCTGCGCCGTCATCGCGATCGTCCTGGGCCGGCTGCTGCCCTCCACCCAGATCGTCTTCGCGCTGGCTATCCTGTTCGCGGTCTTCCACCTGATCTCCGCCGCCCTCGCTCACTTCTTCGCCGTCCGCCGCCTCGGGGACTACGGCACCGGCGGCGTCGCGGAAAGCTACATCCGTTTCGGCTACGCGGCCCTCGGGGCCGCCGCCGCCGGCGCGGCCGCCCTGTGGCTACTCGGCGGCTACCAGTCCGGGGGCTTCGCCATGGGCAGCATCGTCAGCGCCGCCGTCAGCCTCGCCATCTGCGGCACGGTCATGGCCGCCGCCTATTTGCTGCTGCTCAAACTGCTGCGCGTCCCCGAACTGGACGGCTTCCTGGCCCCGATTCTCGCGCGGCTGCCGGGACGCGCCTGAATGCGCCCCGTCTCCCCAGTACCACCCGGTAGCATGGAAACAAAGTACCTACTCATCGGCGCCAGCCTGCCGACTATCCGCCTGGAGGAACACCCGTGCCACTACCAGTAGATGTGGGGACCTTGCTTGGAGGCCGCTACAAGGTTACCGGCCAAGTTCTCGCATCCGCCGAACAGGACCTGGTGCTCAACGGCATCGACCAGGTACTGAACCGGCCGGTAAGCATCCTGGTGGCCGCCCCGGAGAACGCCAGCCAGGCGGCCATGAGCGCGCGCGAAATCGCCACCGGTGAGCGTGCCGGCAACGTCCAGGTGCTGGATCTTGGCATCACGGACGGCTACACGTACCTCATCACCAACCAGGCCGAGGCTGCTGACCTGCTGGATCTCGTCATCCAGCAGGACGCCCCCTACGTCGAACCGTTCTTCACCGAGACCCTCGGTTCGGAGATCTTCGGCCAGGCCCGTACCTACGAGCCGGAGACGTACGAGGATGAGGACTACTACGACGATGAGGAAGAGGACGAGCCCCGCACCAGCCTACGGGACCGCCTGAACCGGCTGGAGCTGCCCAAGCTGGGCCGGGGCAACGCTAACGACGGCGGCGGCAAGCCGTTGTTCGGGCGTCGCCCGGGTGCCGGTGCGGCTGCCGGCGTTGCCGGAGCTGCTGCGGCGGCCTCCGCTGCAGGACAGGGCCGGGCGGATACCGGCCAATTCGACCGTGTGGAGACCGGCTGGCAGGACCGTGCTGACACCGGACGCCACGAACCCGTTGCCTCTGCGCGGCAGACCATCGCGCCGCCGCCTCCCGCTTCCCCTCCGCACATCCCAGCGGATGCCGATGCCCCCGCAACCGCGCCCGTGGGCCGGCAGACCACCGAGCGTCCCAAAGTCAGCCTCTGGCAGGACCAGGAAGACTATGCTCCCGCTGCCGAGCCTGCCCGCCCCGCCCCGCGCCGCGGCGAGGACGAGCACGGCCGCGCCGCCTCCGTGTTCCCGGCGGGTGCCGGCGGCGGCCCGACGCAGCCGGATGACTATGACTACGATTACGACGACGACGACGACGACGAGCGCAATCGCCCGCGGACCTCGCGCCTGCTGGTCGGTGGGCTCCTCGCCGTGCTCCTCATCGTCGCCGTCGTCATCGCCGTCAATCAGCTCAACCTGTTCCGCGGCGGCCCCGTTGCCGGCGACACCCAGGAAACGAACAACTCCGCTCCGGCGACCGAGGCCCAGGGCGGCAACGAAACGAGTGCGCCCGCTGAGGAAGTCGTCGAACCGGAGATTGCCGGACTGACTCGCCTCGTACCGGACATGCCGGCACTGGATGCCGAAAACGATGGCCGCCTGCCCCAGGCCATCGACGGGAACCCGGCGACCTACTGGACGAGCTTCCAGTACCAGTCGGATGACTTCGGCCGCTATGCATCGAACCTCGCGCTGGTCGTCGAGCTGAAGGAGTCCTCGAGCATCAGTTCCATCGAACTGACCCAGCTCAGCGGCAGCGGCGGAAAGTTCTCGGTGATGCTTAACGACACGGCATCGCTTGAGGGAGCCACACCGGTCGCCCAGGGCAGCTTCACGGCCCAGAACACCACCATCCCGGTGCCTGAATCGGACGGCGCTGCGCCCAAGGCCCAGTACGTCATCATCGATTTCACCCAGTTGCCCCGCCTGGCCAACCCGCAGGGCGGGCCGCCCTTCGGCATCCGCATGGCGGAGATCGAAATCTCCTGACCCCACAGGTAGTCGGGTGCACCTTCACAACGGCGCGGAATAAGCTGGGTAGAGCGCTCGTTGTGAGAAGTGGCTGCCCGGGCCGCATGCCAGGCCCCATCGCAACGTAAGCAGAACAGGAAGAGGTTCACACGCAGTGAGCACAGAAACCAACCAGTCCGTGCGCGACGTCATCATCGTCGGCTCCGGTCCGGCCGGCTACACGGCCGCCGTGTACACCGCACGAGCCAATCTGAAGCCGCTGCTGATCGCCAGCTCTGTTGAAGCCGGCGGCGAGCTCATGAACACCACCGATGTCGAGAACTTCCCGGGCTTCCCCGGCGGTGTGATGGGCCCCGACCTGATGGACCAGTTCCAGAAGCAGGCCGAGCGCTTCGGCACCGAGATCCTCTTCGAAGACGTAACCTCCGTGGACCTGCAGGGTCCGGTCAAGCGCGTCACGATCGGGACCGGCGAGACCTTCGAGGCCAAGGCCGTCATCATCTCCACCGGCTCTGCCTACCGCGAGCTGGGCCTCGAGGATGAGAAGCGGCTCTCCGGCCACGGCGTTAGCTGGTGCGCGACCTGCGACGGCTTCTTCTTCAAGGGCCAGGACATAGCTGTTATCGGCGGCGGCGACTCCGCGATGGAGGAAGCCCTGTTCCTGACCAAGTTCGCCAACTCGGTCACCGTCGTCCACCGCCGCGGCTCGTTGCGCGCCTCTAAGATCATGCAGGACCGCGCCCTCGCCCACGAGAAGATCAACTTCCGCTGGAACTCCGAGGTCGTAGGCATCGATGGCACGGACAAGGTCACCGCACTGCGCCTGCGCGACACCACGGACGGCACGGAAAGCACGCTCGCCGTTACCGGTGCCTTCGTTGCTATCGGAAACGACCCGCGGGTCGCTTTGGTCAAGGACCAGCTGGAGCTGACTGCTGAAGGCACTATCGCCGTTCAGGGCCGCTCGTCCAAGACCTCCATCCCCGGCGTTTTCGCTGCGGGCGACGTCATTGATCCGACCTACCGCCAGGCAATCACGGCCTCCGGTTCCGGCTGTGTGGCCGCGATCGACGTCGAACATTACCTTGCAGAGGTAAGTGACCTGCCCGAGCTGGTCGCCGAGACCGCTGCAGTCTGACACTCAACCCCGGAAAGAGAGATACCCATGAGCACTGCAAAAGACGTTACTGACGCCAGTTTCGACGCCGACGTCCTGAAGTCCGACAAGCCGGTCATCGTGGACTTCTGGGCTGAATGGTGCGGTCCCTGCCGCATGCTGACGCCGATCCTCGACGACATCGCGAAGGAGCACGCCGGCAAGGTCGAGGTCGTCAAGCTCAACGTGGACGACAACCCGGCCACCGCAGCCCAATACGGCATCACCTCCATCCCGGCCGTTTACGTCTTCAAGGACGGCCAGGTCGCCGCAACCTCCATCGGCGCCAAGCCGAAGCAGGTTATCGAGCAGGAATTCGCTGAGTTCCTCGGCTAATTAAATGATGGAATCTGACGCTGCAGACCGCAGTCTGCGCCGTTCCGACAATAGCCCGCGCGTAGTAGCCCTCCGTGAGAGGCTGCTGCGCGCGGGTGTTTCCATGGCGTACCTGGCACCGGATCAGGTCAACGACGCCGCCATTTTTGACGACCACGTAGATGCGGCCGTCCGGACCTTCCAGCAGGCGCGCGGCCTCATGGTCGACGGAATCGCCGGCCCGGAGACACTGCGGGCTCTCTCGGAGGCACAGTTCAACCTGGGCGACCGGCAGCTCGCCTGGTTCCCGGGAGCAGACGTGGTCCGCGGAGACGACGTCGCCGAGCTGCAGCGACAGCTGTCCTACCTGGGTTTCTACTACGGCCACATCGACGGTGAATTCGGCGAACGCTGCTACTTCGCCGTTCGTGAGCTCCAGATGAACCTCGGCCTCGAGGTAACCGGAGTGTGCGACGCGCCGCTAATCGGCGCCATGGCCCGCGTCAGCCGGACCATCAGCCCGAGCCAGGCCTTTTCCCTGCGCGACTACGAACACCTCCACCAGTCCTCAGCGGCGTTGAAAGGCCGGGTTGTTTGCCTAGGAGTGGGGCAGGGGTCGGCGACGGCCGAACATGCCATCGACAGGGCCAGCGGCCGTGCACTATCCCAATGGTCCGTCGCATCGGACATCACACACCGCATCGAGAGCATCCTGTCGGCACTGGGCGCCGATGTCACCGTCATCGGCGACACGTCGGAGATGCCCCACGCAAAGCGGATGCAGCGAATCAAGGAATCGAACGCCAGCCTAAGCGTGACAATCAACTGTGACTGGTTGGATCAGCCGGCTGCTAATGGCGTTTCGGCCTTCTACTGGGGAAGACCTGAAACAGGAGAGATCCGTTCTCCTATCGGTCATCGGGCAGCCGAACTGGTCCTAAAGGAGGTTCTGGCTCGTACGTCCATGACGGACCTGGGTATTCATGGCAGAACCTGGGATGTCCTGCGCATGACTTCAGTACCCTCCATAGAACTGGACCTCGGCTACCTCAGCAGCCCGATCGACAGCGAGCGACTCGCTGACCCCGTCTTCCGCCAGGTCCTCGCCGACGCCGTTGTCATTGCCATACAGCGCCTCTATCTCTTGGAAGACGAGGATGAGCCAACGGGCACACTCGCTGTAGACGATGTTCTCCGCTTCAACCCCGGCCTCTAATTAGGGCTTCAACGCCGGCCTCCAGATCGGCCTCGCCCCGGGGCAGGGGTTTGCCGCGGGTCAAGTCATCTCAGACAGCCTCCCATAGCGCCACATGGGTCTTTACCGACATACAGAAGGGCTTGTACGGCGCTTGGCACCTGCCGTGTTCCACGTGAAACACTGTCCCTTCGTCCGGCCTCTGCTACTTTCATGCTAGGTAGAGCAAAAGTGTTACAGGATCACCGTCGCCCAGAATGGGGTTGTCGCCGGCCGAGTCAGCGCGACGAAGCAGATTCATGCTCAACAACGCTTGCCACGACCAAAGATCCTCTAGGCATGCGTCCAGAGGACGGCCGAGTCAACGACTCCGGCCTATTCATACTCCCCGTCATCGCAGAACTATTTGCCGCAGAAAAGCGAGCCCTCAACCTCCGGGTAGGCGATGCCTCATCCTCCGGGTTCAAGACCCGACCTCCTCCGGGCTGAAGCCCCGACCTCCGCGAATAAGAGGGGAGGTGCTCCTCAATGGTGTCGGACGGGGCGGGGGACGGCCGATCCCGCCGATGACAGACATTCTGATGTACCGTGACCGACCAGAAGGAATTCATGCGGCGCACATTACTCGGCAACTCCAAGCACAAGCCACTTGCTCCCGTCAGTGACGGCCAGCAGGCGCGCCGCTCACACCCATTCCGCCTATCGGCCTGAAGCCGTTGATCTAGATCTACTCCTCCGGGTTGCCCCTAAGCGGTCGACTAAGGCACGTTTTCATTCGTCCCACCTCCGCCTCATGGCAACAGTTCGCAGGCAACTGTCCGCGTCCTCGCCACAGTGGCTAACGAAACTCCAACCGAGTAGGTCCACACGAGGGTTGCACGAAGGCCCTCAAGCAACTTTGTCTGCGTAGATCCGGTTGCCGGTATCGCCACGCAGAGGTCTTTGCTACTCGCACTCCGGCCTGGCCTGAGCCCCCACGGCCGCGATGCCTCCACGCAGAGGGAAGAATTCTTCCACCCAGGAGCGTGCCCCTGATACTACTCACTCATCGTATCGACACAGCCATTTCGATTAGACTTCGAATTCCTGCTCAGCGAAGCAGTCAGTTCCTACGAAATATCGGCTCATAGTACGATTCGCACGGCACGCTTTCGTCGGCATCAAGGGCCTACTTGCTCGTCAGTCAGGTTTCACGTGGAACCCGGCAAACGAGTGAGTCGGGCCAACTCAGCCCACACTCGATAGACGAAGCGCAGTGGACGGGGCAGCCCCATCACAGCCAGGGATTCAGCAGCTCTCTCAGGAGAAGGAGGTCGTCGCCCGGACGCTCGGTGAAGCCGCAAGATCACTCCACTTATGCCTGTTATAGAGCTGCTCATTCCTAACGACTATAGCCCCCTCACCGATGAGTATGATCGTTGGCTGAAAGCTTAGGAGGTTGGCAGCAACCCTAAACTGCCGCGCTCCACATAGGACTCGACACAGGAACAGCGATCGATTACATGCCTATCAGGACCGGTTCGTGCGACTCGGACCTGCCCATCTTTGCCGATCGATAGGTCGATGCCCACGATGCACGCTAGGCCCGTTCCACGTGAAACACATCTCCCCAGTACCTGCGGTGAATACAACGTACTGTAGTTAGGTCCATCGATGGCGCAGTGGGCAGACGATCTGCTCCGAAATGAGGTCGCCGGTATCAAGCCAGTGCAAGCGTTCCCATGGCACCGAAACTTGCCGGACGGGGCGGCGGATCTCGGAGTACGCACTAACCGATATTGCCTGGCCTCACGACCTGTTCCGGCACGCCACGATGACAACTCGGTGAGAAGCCAGTACCCAGCTACAACGGACGACTGCAATTGCTGCACTGAACGACCCCCAAATCAAACCGTAAGCCTGCCCTAAGCGGACTCCGCGGGATTCATGGGGAAGCCAACGCCTTCAATAGTTGCTCTCCATTCGCTAGCACCTCGAAGAGGGATCGCACTTCCGATCAGAATCGATATGGACCGCTACACGGATCAGCGTTGGCGCGGCCTGCAGACGCGCATGACCCGCCCCGACTCCTCGAGCCACAGATGGCTGGCCGTCCCATCAATACACAGAGTCGCTGCGAGGCGACGAGTTCCACGTGAAACACCGACCGGGCTTTACAGGACTAGACGGGTGCGCCTGTCTCCTCCCCGGGATGCATCGCACAAGACACGAAATTGGTCGTTCTACAGGAGTCGAAAATGTGCTTCCCCGGTAGGTTTTGCACAGGTTTGGAGTCTCTGACCCCCGCTTCTAAACGTTCTTTCGATTAGTAGAAGCTTCGCGGCGTCAGCCCACCGCCCCTTAGCGGTGCTCCGTCAACGGCCGGGGTCGCTACAACTTGCGCCAGTTCCGGCGACACACGATGCGTTCCACGTGAAACTTGCTGGGCGACCAGGGAACGGGAACTTCCCGAAGCGAACTGGAGAATCCTCGCAGGGTGCAAGACCGACAGCGCCGCCACACCCAGCTTCGATTCCCGTAGACAGCGAAGCCAGGCCGGCTACCGATAAAGAGGAGGGACGCCGGGGTCTCGCTTCTCGTGAATCTGCCTGGGCCTTGCCTATGCAAATCTGCACGGGTCTCGTGCGTGACGTTTACGTGTAGGCAGCTAGTACCTGTCGATAGTCGGGCAGCCTCCGGCATAGATGATCCCCGACATATTCAACTGCACAACGCCCGACCCCGCACCGACAAGTGCGTAGGCGGAATCAGCATCAGATTGAAGGTCCGTCCCGGCGGCAACAGGCACAATCTAAGCCGTCGTTGATCGAGCTAGACCTGCCTTGGTGCAGCTCAGCCGCGCTATTCGGACGGCGATTCACGTGAAACATTGCCGCGCATTCCCTCCTTTCAGCCGCCGATGGAGACCCCGAGAGGAAGGCGGGACTTTCTATCGGAAAACTATCAAACTCCTCCGTCAGGGTATGTGCAGTTGTCCGGCAACGGCATCGGCCGCGGCAGCGTAAGCGGCAGCGTAAGCGGCTGAAGAGTAGTGGACCGTATAAAGTCCCTGTGTAAGGTCGAACTGTTTGCTTACTCGATCCCCTCAGTTTTCTGCAACGTGCTCCACGGAACGGTGCGAGCTGCTTAGCTGCAAGGCTAGATGTCATTTTGCGCTGATGGTCAGGTCCGGTGTAAGTGCAGTCGTGCATACCCAAGCTGAGTTCCAGAGGCAAACCCCCGATTTCCCGAACCCCGACGATCCAGATCAGCGAAGCCCGTGCACTTGTTTCGCGGGTGACGAAGACTGTCATCCGCTCTCACTCCAGGATTCGAAGCTGAAAGCTGCTCCGGTCCCAGGTTTCCTTAGAACCCACCAGAGCGCCCATTGGAGGTCTGTCACTCGCCCTGCAAGATCTAGTTGTACGGAACGACTGCTGCCCGACCGATCAGTAGTGTTCACGGTGGGTCGGGCCGGTATCCGCATAGTGCACAAGTTTTATAGTCACGTCAGGCCTCCAGACCGCTCGCTAAAGCTGATTAGCGAAGAAAAGCGACTGCCATCCTCTGTACGAGCCAACGACCCTCACTCGCTGCGCCCAAAAGACCATGACATTGGGGTGTTACGGGAGCACCCGCCTACTGACCAGCCGCACGAACGTCGCCCTGTACCGTGGCTGGTCAGTAGCTGAAGCCGTTTCACGTGAAACAGGTGGGGGGGAGATCAAGCGACGCGGGCCAGGGATGAGCATTCCTAAACAACGTTGCCGAGGACTAGGCAGCATCGACAATTAGCTGGCTAGTATCAATGACTGTTTCGACACTCGGTCGGGACATGTGTAAGTGCGGCCACCAGCACGCAGGAGACGGTGACGGAACCACCGCGACGATGCTGGGCGATCGATACTTCGCGAAACCAGGGAGTACCAGTATCCCTTCGAGCCAGCGCCGCTCGAATCTCGGCTCGTCAACGAGAGCGCTGGTTCCACATGAAACAAGGCGCCGCCGATTAGTCCAGCAAACGTCATATCTGAAGGTTACGCTGCACCTTCTGGGACCAGAGCGGAATGTCTACCAGTAGTCTCACTGGCAGCATACGGCCTTGGCGGGATCAGTCGACAATTAGATTCTGTCGAAAGAATAGGCATTTAGAGACTTTGATCGTCTCTGCTGTGAGCACAGCTTGCAGCCGAAATCCGCGCCACGGCAACGTCCGAAAACGCGAGACGAAGCGCGGTCCAGGACTCCGGCCCGTTCGTCGCATCCTACCGCTCGCCGTAAAGCATGTTTCCGTGCCCGTTCCACGTGAAACCAGAGAGATTTAGACAGAGCCCGGGCACTGGGACACATCAGGTCTGACATAGTAAGTGTGCGTTCGGATCAAAGGCCCAATGCAGAGGAGGGTGGCTCCGCTCTCGCGGGGCCACCCTCCTCTGATGATGAGTGCCTAATTCTCTGAGGGGCTAAGCACGCCCATGATGCGATTGAGGTCGTCGACGCTTGCAAATTCGATGCTTACGCGTCCCTTCTTCGCTCCCAAAGTGATCTTCACACTCGTATCGAGGCGATCCGACAAGGAAGTGGCCAGGAAATCGAGTCGCTCATGCCTGGCGCCCAGACGCGGCTTGGTCTCGCGCTTCGGCCGGCGAAGACTGTCGCTAAGGGCAACAATCTCCTCAGTAGCCCTCACGGATAGTCCCTCTGCCACAATCTTCTGTGCGAGCTTCTCCATTTCGGCCGGATCAGCCAGGCCAAGCAGCGCACGCGCATGGCCAGCCGAGAGCACTCCAGCTGCAACCCGGCGTTGCACCAAAGGCGGCAGCTTCATCAGACGGATTGTGTTGGAAACCTGAGGGCGTGAACGGCCGATTCGATCTGCCAGCTCATCGTGCGTACAACCGAAATCATCAAGCAGTTGTTGATATGCCGCTGCTTCTTCAAGCGGATTCAGTTGACTCCGGTGAAGGTTTTCCAGCAGGGCATCTCGAAGCAGGGCATCGTCCGACGTGGAACGGATGATCGCCGGAACTGCCTCGAGTCCCGCCTGCTGGGCGGCACGCCAACGCCGCTCACCCATGACCAGCTCGTACTCATGATCATTCTGTTCAGACGAAGGCCGAACAACGATGGGCTGCAGGATACCGATTTCCCGTACCGAGTGAACGAGTTCGGCCATGTCCTCTTCGTCGAAGACCGATCTTGGCTGTTTGCGGTTTGGATGAATGGAACCTACGGGGACTTCAGCGAACCTAGCACCGGGTACCTCGACGAGAGTTTCACGTGAAACATCCTCCGAGTCAGCATCAAACTGCGCTCCGGTCTCGCTGGATACAGAACTGTCCAGGTTCTCGCTGGGCTCCTTGGGAGCTTCGGCACTGGGCTTAGCAGCCTCAAGTTTCGTCTCCATCGCCGCTAAATCGGCGCTAGCGTCTGCTGCCGGCGTCTCCTCAACCGTCTCGGGCTTGCTGGCCTTCGCAGACTTTGTGCCGCCCGCAGCGCCGCTCTTGCGGCCTCCTGCGGCCGGACGGCGGGGTCCGCGCAGGACTTCTGCGACCTGAGCGGCCGATGAAGAGGGGCGTCCCGCTGCACCGTCAGTCTCTCCAGGTCCCTCGAGATAGGGACGAGTGCCAGCTGAGGGGAAGAAGACGTCGACGGGCCGTCCCTTCGGCGCGTTCGAACCACCTTCCGTGGCTGAGTCTTCCGTGGCCGTTGCGGCATTCGGAATCAAAGCGCCTAGGCCCCTGCCCAAACCGCGGCGTTTCTCACTCATCAAGGATCCTTCCTGAATGCATGCCTACATGCATTGTTGCGATCTAAGCAGTCATTCTACTGGGGGCACTTGCCGCCAGTACGGAACTAAACACCGCGTTCTGCGATTTCCGCAGCGGCTTCCTGATACGAAAGCGCACCGCTAGACGATGGATCGTATGTAATCACGGTTTGCTGGTAGCTGGGAGCTTCGGAAATGCGAACCGACCGCGGAACGACAGCGCTAAGGACCTGGTCCGGGAAATGCTCCCGCACTTCCGCGGCCACCTGGGCGGCCAGATTCGTCCTTCCGTCATACATGGTCAGGAGAATGGTCGACACAACCAGTTCAGCGTTCAGGTGCTTCTGGATCATTTCGATGTTGTTCAGAAGCTGGCTGAGACCTTCCAGGGCGTAGTACTCACACTGGATTGGGATGAGCACCTCTTGGGCTGCAACGAAGGCATTGACTGTCAGCAGTCCGAGGCTAGGCGGGCAGTCAATGAAAACATAGTCCAAGCGCTCCAGGCCGGCCTTTTCGCGCTCACGCCCATAGACTTCGATGGCCCGTCGCAACCGCTGTTCCCTGGCGACGAGAGAGACCAGCTCGATCTCGGCTCCGGCCAAATGGATAGTCGCAGGAGCGACGATCAGATTCCTGATATCCGGGCAGGGGGCAACCACTTCCGCGAGCGGCATGTCGTTGATGAGCACATCGTAGATGCTGTCCACCTCAGCGTGGTGCTCTACGCCCAATGCCGTCGAGGCGTTGCCCTGCGGATCGATGTCCACTACGAGGACATTAAGGCCCGCATTCGCGAGGGCAGCGGCGAGATTCACCGTCGTAGTCGTCTTGCCGACACCGCCCTTTTGATTGCTGACGGTCAGCAGGCGGGTCCTGGTCGGCCTTGGCAGGGGACGGCCCCGGAGTCGTTCGCGACGTCGGTTCTCATTAGCCAGTTCCCGCGCCAGTGGAGTAGTTTCGTCGATCGTATCCATAACGTTGGGAACCATAACCTCTGCTGTGTGTATATCGCCCATGTCTTGTGTTTCACGTGAAACGGCTGATTCACTCACCGCGAACAACCCCATCTAGTTGTCTGCAGCCGGGACGATCGACAGTCTTAGCCACTGGCTGGCAGCCAGTTTCAGAGATGGTTAACTCGAATCGCACCTGAACCTGCTCACTTCCGTTCTCGTGGCCTCAGTGTCTATAGCCTATCCGCATATACCCAAGGAGCCGTCCAAGCACGCCGTCCAGCCCTAGCAGAGTCGCGGGTCGCGAAGGAATTAGTGGCCAACTACGATACGGACCACTGTCGTCGGTTCTTCGAGCAGGCCGGATCCGACGCTCAAGACAGACGTGTCGACGCCACCCAGTTTCCTGATCACCTTCGCCGCTTTTTCAAGCTCTTCGGCAGCGCTCCTGCCCTTGATCGCGAGCACTTCGCCTTTACCCTCAAGCAGCGGGATGGTCAGCGGGGCGAGCTTATTCAGAGCCGACACGGCTCTCGCGGTAACAACGTCAGCTTTGACCTGGCCAACCGCAGCCTCTGCACGTGCACGCAATACGCTGACATTGTCAAGTCCTAGATCCTCGATAACCTCATTCAGCCAGTTAACGCGCCGTTCCAAGGGTTCAATCAGAGTGATCTTCAGATCAGGACGAGCCAAAGCGAAAGTCAGGCCGGGAAGCCCGGCCCCACTGCCGACGTCAGCGACGAACGCATCGGCCGGAATCAGGTCCGCGACAACCGCACAATTGAGGACATGGCGCCCCCACAGACGCGGAACTTCGCGAGGACCCAACAGCCCCCGTTCCATGCCCGAAGTCGCCAAATGTCCGACATAGCGTTCCGCTAGGTCCAGACGGTCCTTGAACACTACTTCGGCAGCAGACTTCTCCTGTGCCGTAATTTCGACCACGCGCAGACTTTCTCCCGTTAAGCGGATCTGAGGATCAGGAATCGACGGATACGACGATGTGGCGGTTATCGCCCTCGCCCTCGGACTCGCTCACAAGCCCAAGGTCCGCCACGGCGTCGTGAACGATCTTCCGTTCGTAGGCGCTCATCGGCTCCAGGGCAACATCCTCGCCGGATTCCTTGGCCTTCGCGACAGCGTCCTCCGCAATGCGATGCAGTTCGACGCTGCGCTCTTTGCGGTAGTCACTCACGTCCAAGACGAGTCTGGAGCGGTTGTCGGTTGCCGTCAGGACTGCAAGCCGCGCGAGCTCCTGGAGGGCCTCCAGCACCTCGCCATCGCGGCCGATGAGCCCCTCCAGGGCCTCATTGTCATCCTCTTCCGAGACGATGGAAATGTAGGTCCTGCCGTTGCGGACTTCGATGTCAATATCGCCGTCGATGTCAGCGATGTCCAGAAGTTCTTCAAGATAATCCGCTGCAACGTCGCCTTCTTCTTCCAGGCGACCCGCCGCTGAACTGCTCGTGGCTTCCTGGTCAGCAGTATCAGTGGCTGTCGACTCAGTCGACGTTTCCGAGACGCTTTCAGTGCTCATTTTCTCTTCCTGTTCTTACGCTGCGGCTGCTGGCGCTGGATTTTCGGACCGGCCGGCGCCTCGACTGCAGGTTCCTCGGACTTCTTTTCACCGAGCAGCGGAACCATCGGCAGACCCTTCTTGGCACGGCGCTCGGCAAGAGCCTTGGCGGCGGGCGATCCCGGCGTAGGCATACGACGGATCACGATGAACTGCTGTGCCATGGTCCAGAGGTTAGTGGTGGTCCAGTAGATCAGGACGCCGATGGGGAAGTTGATGCCACCGATACCGAAGACCAAGGGCAGGATGTAGAGCATCATCTGCTGCTGCCGCATAAAGGGGCTCGCCAAAGCCTCTTCGGACATGTTCTTCGCCATGATCTGCTTCTGCGTGATGAACTGCGAGGCAGTCATTGCCAGGATCATGAGGATGGAGAGAACGACGACGTTAACCTGGTTCTCGCCTCCGCCTCCATGAAGCAGTGAAGCCGACAGGGGCGCGCCGAAAATTGAGGATTCGTCGAACTGGCGGATGTCTTCGGGAGTCAGTGCACCGATGCCCTGACCGCCCCCGCTCGCCTTCGACGTGTTGTTCAGGACGTTGAACAGCGCAAAGAAGAACGGCATCTGGATTAGCAGCGGCAGGCAGGCGGAGAACGGGTTGGTGCCGTGCTTCTTATAAAGAGCCATCTGCTCTTGGGTCATCGCCTGACGCGAGAGCTGATCAGTCTTGCCCTTGTACTTCTGCTGGAGCTTACGCAAATCAGGCTGCAGCGCCTGCATGCCGCGCTGCGCCTTGATCTGCTTGACGAAGACAGGGATCAAGGCAGCCCGGATAACCAGGACCAGACCGATGATGGATAGGGTCCAGGTCCAGCCGTTCGCGGGATCCATGCCAAGCCAGCTGAAGGCCGAGTGGAAGGTCTTTAGGATCCAGGACACGACCCACGTGAATGGCGTCAGTAGCGCGTTGATGAAGTCCATGTTTTTTCTTCTAGCTCCTCAGGCCGCGGGGCGGCCATCATCGTCAGCCGGAATCACCGGGTGGTTGAGTACCAATATCCGTGGGGTCAGCGAAGGATTCTCCCTCAGTTTCCGCTCGAAACCGGGAGAGCTCGGCACGTGGTCCACGCCGCCCGCATTCCACGGATGGCAGCGCAGGATTCGCCTCCCCGCGAGCCAGGTGCCCTTAACGGCGCCGTGAACGGTGACTGCTTCCAGTGCGTAAGCGGAACAGGAGGGAAAAAACCGGCAGACCTGCCCGTAGAGGGGCGAGATCGTTTTTCGATAGCCCATGAGCAGGAAGATGAGGGACTTCTGGGGCAAGGTCCAGATGAACCGCGCGACGGTCTTGCCGTCAAGCGCATGCTCCGGGGAATGGCCTGAAACGGTCATTCGGCGGATCCCTTCTGTTCAACTGGCGGCACAGCCGGCCTGGCTTTCGAGACTACTGTAGAAAACGCCTTGCGGAAGTCCTTTGCTAAAGCATTGAAATCGGATGCACCCGCCGCCGGAAGCGCACGCACGACGACGGAGAGTCCCTGGGGATATTCTTCCAGAATCCGCCCAGCTATTTCCCGGAGTCTCCTCTTAACGAGGTTCCGGGTAACGGCGTTCCCGATCGCTTTGGACACGATGAAGCCAAAAGCTGACGGCAGGTCGGCTTCGCGACTTGTCGCATATAACACTAAGTTCCGGCGCCCAGAACGGGCGCCGGAACGTACAGTATGGGAGAAGTCCGTCGAACGCCGCATCCGGTTCCTGCTGGAAAGCATGACCGCCTATCTGATGCCGGGCCGCAGTTGGAAGGTAGCGGCCTGATTCGACAAACTGCCGCTAATTAGGCCGACAGTTCGCTGCGGCCCTTGCTGCGGCGTGCGGCCAGGATGGCGCGGCCTGCACGGGTACGCATGCGAAGGCGGAAGCCATGCTTCTTGGCACGACGGCGGTTATTCGGCTGAAAAGTCCGCTTGCTCACGGTGGTTACTCCAAGACGATCGACAGATTTGCCTGATCCCGTGTTGCTCCAGAGGTGCAGGAACGGGATGGCGCTCTATTGGGCATCTGATTCGGTGACCCTCAAAAGGCATGCATGAGCGCACGAAACAGACACAAGGACTACATAACGTTAGGGGTTGGGAGGCCTCCCCGTCAAATGAGGCGTCCACAACACATTATCCACTAGTGGATTAACACCTGTGGACAACTACTGCGGTCTGAACCCCGCTGGGTGCCGGAGGCACCCGTTCCCGCCCCAAACATCCCGGCTGTCTTATGCCCGATTCATCATCTACCCTTGCAGGAGCACTTTATCCACTGTCTGTGCATAACTCTGTGGATGAAGGCCCCGAATCCGGTAGAACCGGACGTGGAGGTTTATTGCACGACAGTTATGAGGGGTACTAAGTGGACGCGGACCAGATCAACGACGTCGGAAGTTCCTGGCGTAAAGTGGTTCGGACGCTGGAGCGCGACGACAGGATCAGCCCGCGAAACCGCGGTTTCGTGGGGCTTGCGCAGGCCAAGGGCCTGATCGGCACGACGCTGCTGGTTGCGGTTCCCAATGAGTTGACCCGAGAGGTCTATCAGTCGCAGCAGCTCAAGAGCCCCCTGCAGGAAGCCCTTCGGGAGGTTTTCCAGGACGACATCCTCTGTGCTTTCTCCGTGGATACCGACATGATGGCGGCGGAGCCGGAACCCGAACCCGAGCCGGCTCCCGCCCCGAGTCGTGCCACGGCGGCAGCCGAGAACCGCGCCCAGCCTGCACCCCCCAGCACGTCGCAGGAGTTCGGCCGGCTCAATCCGAAGTACATTTTCGATACGTTCGTTATTGGTTCTTCCAACCGGTTCGCCCACGCCGCTGCCGTCGCGGTCGCCGAGGCGCCTGCGAAGGCCTACAACCCGTTGTTCATCTACGGGGATTCCGGGCTGGGGAAGACCCACCTGCTGCACGCGATCGGCCACTACGCCAGGCATCTCTACAACGGCATCCGAGTCCGCTACGTCAATTCGGAAGAATTCACGAACGACTTCATCAACTCGATCCGCGACGACGAGGGCGCCAGCTTCAAGCACCTTTACCGCAACGTGGACATCCTCCTCATCGACGACATCCAGTTCCTTGCCAACAAGGACGCGACGCAGGAAGAGTTTTTCCACACCTTCAATGCGCTGCACAACCACAACAAGCAGGTGGTCATCACCTCTGACCTTCCGCCGAAGCAGCTGTCAGGTTTCGAAGAGCGGATGCGTTCGCGCTTCGAATGGGGACTCCTGACCGACATCCAGCCGCCCGAATTGGAGACCCGTATCGCGATTCTCCGCAAGAAGGCGATCAGTGAGGGCCTGTCCGTACCTGACGAAGTCCTGGAATACATCGGCACCAAGATCTCGACGAATATCCGCGAGCTTGAGGGCGCCTTGATCCGCGTGACAGCCTTCGCCAGCCTCAACCGCCAGGCGGTGGATATGGGACTGGCCGAGATTGTCCTCAAGGACCTCATTACCGACGACGGCGCCCAGGAGATCACGTCGGCCACGATCCTGGGACAGACAGCCGCCTACTTCAAGCTGAGCCTCGATGAACTGAAGAGCAAGTCCCGGACCCGCACGCTGGTCACTGCACGCCAGATCGCGATGTATCTGTGCCGCGAGCTGACCGACATGTCCCTGCCCAAGATCGGTCAGGAACTTGGAGGACGCGACCACACCACCGTGATCCACGCGGACAGGAAGATCCGCGAACTGATGGCGGAGCGGCGCGCCATCTACAACCAGGTGACGGAACTGACCAACCTGATCAAGCAACAGCAGCGCGACAACTAACCTTCGGCCGGCCGGGCAGGCGGCACGCCAACGCCCCGCGGTTCAGGACTCTTGGGCGGGACCGCCCGATGACCAGGCCAAAGACTGCCTGCCATGGGTAGGCCCTTCCGGCGTTCAGCAGCATCCCCTGCGCTCCAAGGCACCCAGGCATGCCTGTTCGAGCCGATGAGGGGAAGCCATTGAGCCGAAACCCGGAGCCACGTCGGTGAAGGAGATGCCGCGTCTGGACATCATCCGCCGCAGTCCAGCCTCTTCCGCAACCCTCCGGCGGCCGATTGGTCCTGTTTCCGTTCCTGGCCGGGCGAAATTAACAGGTGTGGACAAACCTGTGGATTCTTAAGTGGAGAACCACGGCCCATCGAGGGAAAACTGAGGGGGTCTCTGTGGATCTGCGGAACAGCGGGATTTTCCATCCACAAGATGTGCCTCTTGAACCCCTCTATGGATGCACATCTTGTGAACACCCAAATTTCGCGCGTTGACGGGGCGAAGTGGAGTTATCCACAGTTTCCACAGTAGTTATTAACACTACGAATCCCATTTTTTGGGCTTTGCCAAATAACATCTGCGTTCCCGCCATCCTCGACCCTTCGCAACCCACAGACCGCTACCGCTCGATGCGTGAACCGCCGCGCGGCGGCTAAGCTTGCACAGAGAATTGTTGTCATTGGCCTTCCGCTGCCGAACCGCCCCAACCGGGACCGGCTGAGGAATGCCGGTGACCTTCCCCGGCATGTTCGTTGCGAAAGGCGGCACACTTCAGTGAAGTTCAGAGTTGATCGGGATGTCCTGGCTGAGGCCGTTACGTGGACAGCCCGCTCGCTGTCTCCTCGCCCACCGGTACCCGTGCTATCGGGCCTGCTCATCAATGCCGAAAACGGCACCGTCAGCTTGGCGAGCTTCGACTACGAAATCTCCGCGCGCCTCCAGATTCCGGCCGAAGTCAGCGAAGAAGGAACCATCCTGGTCTCAGGTCGGTTGCTGGCTGATATCTCGCGTAGCCTGCCCTCGGCACCGGTCGATATCGAAACGGACGGCTCCAAGGTCACGCTCACGTGCCGCAGCAGCCGGTTCAACCTGGCCACAATGCCGGTCGCGGACTACCCCGAGCTGCCGGCACTGCCGGAAACCAGCGGAATTGTCGACGGAGACGCTTTCGCCGAAGCCGTCAGCCAGGTCATCATCGCTGCCAGCCGTGATGACACTCTGCCGATCCTCACCGGCGTACGCATGGAAATCGAGGACGACCAGATCACGCTGCTCTCGACGGACCGCTACCGGCTGGCCCTTCGGGAGCTGAACTGGCGGCCGGCCACACCCGGCATTTCCACGAGCGCCCTGGTCAAGGCCAAGACCCTCAACGAAGTCGCCAAGACTCTTGGCGGTGCAGGTGACCTGAGCATCGCATTGTCCGACAACAGCGAACTCATCGGCTTCGAAAGCGGCGGCCGGCGGACAACTTCGCTGCTCGTGGACGGCGACTACCCGAAGATCCGTTCGCTGTTCCCGGAAAACACCCCGATCCATGCCACCGTGGAAACGTCGGTGCTGGTCGAGGCCGTCCGGCGCGTCTCGCTCGTGGCCGAGCGGAACACCCCGGTGCGGCTTGCCTTCACCCAGGGACAGTTGGCCCTCGATGCGGGCACCGGCGAAGACGCGCAGGCCTCAGAGGTCCTTGAAGCCGCGCTGATCGGAGAGGACATCACCGTCGCCTTCAACCCGCACTACCTGTCCGAAGGCCTGAACGCGTTCAGCAGCAAGTACGTCCGGTTCTCTTTCACGACGCCGCCGAAGCCTGCCGTCCTGTCCGCCCAGGATGACCTCGAGGGCCAGGACCGGGAAGACTACCGCTACCTGCTCATGCCGGTGCGCCTGCCCAACCAGTAAGCGGCGCCCAGCCTGCTCGTCCGGCCACAACCGCGAAAGAGGGATCCACATGCACATTGGCCTGATCGGCCTCGGCAGAATGGGTTTCAACATGCGCAAACGCCTGCGGGACGGCGGGATCGAGGTCACCGGGTATGACCGCAATCCGGACGTGACCGACGTCGAAACCCTCGACCAGCTGGTGGCCGCGCTTCCGGCGCCGCGGACCGTCTGGGTGATGGTTCCTGCCGGCGAAGTCACCGCGTCGGTAATCGCCGACCTTGCGGAGAAGCTGGCGGCGGGCGACCTAGTGATCGACGGCGGCAACTCCAAGTACACCGAGGACCAGAAACACCATGAGCTGCTCGCAGCGCGCGGGATCGATTTCATCGATGTCGGTGTTTCAGGAGGCATCTGGGGACTGGCCAACGGCTACGGGCTGATGGCCGGTGGCAGCCCCGACCGCGTCGCCGCCGCAATGCCGCTGTTCGACGTGCTGCGACCGGAAGGGCCGCGCGAAGAAAGCTTCGTCCATGTCGGTGAAGTCGGGGCGGGGCACTACGCGAAGATGGTGCACAACGGCGTCGAGTACGGACTCATGCAGGCCTATGCCGAAGGGTACGAACTGCTCGAGGCCAAGGACATCGTCAAGGACGTTTCCGGGACCTTCCGGGCCTGGCAGAAGGGCACCGTGGTGCGGTCCTGGCTGCTGGACCTGATGGTGAAGGCCTTGGACGAGGATCCGGGCCTCGCCCAGACCGCCGGCTACGTCGAGGATTCCGGCGAAGGCCGATGGACCGTCGCGGAATCCCTCGACAACGCCGTTCCGGCCCCAGCCATCACGGCCGCCGTCTTCGCAAGGTTCGCCTCGAGGCAGGAAGACGCCCCGGCCATGAAAATGGTGGCGGCCCTGCGCAACCAGTTCGGCGGCCACGCCGTACGCAAGCCCGGCCACGGCCGGGAGACCAACCAGAAGTAGCCCGTTCCAGGTGTTTGTAGAGTACTTATCGCTGACCGATTTCCGGACCTACCCGCAGCTCGACCTTGCCCTGCAGCCGGGGACAACCGTGCTGGTCGGCCCGAACGGGATCGGCAAGACCAACATTGTCGAAGCCATCGGCTATCTGGCCTCGCTTTCGTCCCACCGCGTGAGTTCGGACGGTCCGCTGGTCCGGTTCGGAGCCGACCAGGCGCTGGTCCGGGCCAAAGTGGTCCGCGGCGGACAGGCCACGTCGCTCGAGCTCGAACTCAATCCCGGCAAGGCGAACCGGGTGCGCATCAACCGGGCCAACCCGGTGCGGGCCCGCGATTCCCTGGGCATCCTGCGGACGGTCCTGTTCGCGCCGGAGGACCTGGCACTGGTGAAGGGCGACCCGGGCAACCGGCGCCGTTTCCTCGACGAACTGCTCACCAGCCTGATTCCCCACCACGCGGCGACGCGGAGCGACTTCGAGCGGGTCCTCAAGCAGCGCAACGCCCTGCTCAAATCCGCGCGTTCCAGCGGCCGCTTCACGGCTGCCCACGAGTCGACGCTTGAAGTCTGGGACCAGCACATGGCACAGGCCGGTGCCGTCCTGCTGCGCGGCAGGTTGGATGTGGTGCGGCTGCTCCAGCCGCACCTGCAGGCGGCGTATGCCTCGCTGACCGACGGATCCAAGGCCGCGCGGGCCATCTACCGGTCCACGCTCGACACCCTGCTTTCGGATGACGGGGAGGTAGAGAACGACGGCGCGGCCTCGCCTGGGCTGCTGGAGGACCTGAGCGTTCCCGAACTGGCGCAAAAGTACCTCGACGAGTTCAAACGCCAGCGGAAAAAGGAAGTCGAGCGCGGTGTTTCGCTGGTCGGACCGCACCGCGACGAGCTGGAGCTGCTGCTCGGTCCGGCCCCGGCGAAGGGGTACGCGTCGCACGGCGAAACCTGGTCGATGGCATTGTCGCTCCGGCTCGCCTCCTACCACGTCTTCTGCGAGGACGACCGATCGCCGGGTGCGACGCCAGTGCTCATCCTCGACGATGTCTTCGCCGAACTGGACACCGGCCGCAGGAACCGGCTGGCCGAGGTGGTCGCGGAGGCGGAACAGGTCATCGTCACGGCCGCTGTCGCGGAGGATATTCCGGCGGCGCTCCAGGGCGCACAGCTGGTGGTGGTTTCCGGGGGTGTGACCGCCGGTGCCAGCTAAGGAACCCCATCCGGAGGAACGCGACGAGATCGACGCAGCCAAGGCGATGCTGAACCGGGTCAGGCAGGCGGCCACCAACCGCGGAGAGGTGCGCGCCCGCGGCGGAAACCGCCGTCGTACTGCCGGCAAGTCACCCGTTGAGCGCGGCACCCTTTCCCACAGCGGAGGCCGTGATCCACAGGGCCTCGGGACGGTCTTCGGCCGGCTGGTCCGCGACCGGGGGTGGGCCTCCCCCGTTGCGGTGGGCTCGGTGATTTCGCGCTGGGACGAACTCGTTGGCGGGGACATCGCCGCCCACTGCCGGCCGGAGAGCTTCCAGGATTCCACCGTGCAGGTGCGCTGCGATTCCACGGCGTGGGCAACGCAGCTGCGGCTGCTGACCACCCCATTGCTGAAGCGGTTCGACGAGGCGCTGGGCCCCGGCGTCGTCACTAAGATCCAGGTCCTGGCGCCGGCTGCCCCGAACTGGCGCAAGGGCAAGCGGACCGTAGGCGGCCGCGGACCGCGCGATACCTACGGCTGATTTCCACAGAGATATCCACAATTGGGGTTGGAGCTGTGGCGGAATGCGCAGGCGGCGTGTAGAGCGTAGCGGAGCCCTCCGGACATACCCGCCCCCATCCGGCACCCGGAAAATGCCGCATATGCCATGTTCTTGCCCGTTCAGGGGCATATAGGGCAAGATTCGACCCCGCGACACGGTAGAATTACGGGTGCGGCGCCTTTCCCGTACCGGGAGGGCGCCGGTACATGAGACGGAACTTGAGGAGTCGACGGCAACTGTGGCGCAGGACAACGAGCAGGCAAACACCGGCCCAGCATCTCCGGAGCAGCAGGAAACCCCCGCGCACGGGTACGGCGCCGATGACATCACCGTACTCGAGGGGCTCGAGGCCGTCCGCAAGCGTCCGGGCATGTACATCGGTTCCACGGGACCGCGCGGCCTGCACCACCTGGTGTACGAGGTGGTCGACAACTCGGTGGACGAGGCGCTGGCCGGCTACTGCGACACCATCGACGTGACGCTGCGGGCCGACGGCGGCGTCCGGGTGAAGGACAACGGCCGCGGCATCCCGGTGGACCTGCACCCGACCGAGGGCCGTCCGACGGTCCAGGTCGTCATGACAATCCTGCACGCGGGCGGCAAGTTCGGCGGCGGCGGCTACGCCGTCTCCGGCGGCCTCCACGGCGTGGGCATCTCCGTGGTCAACGCGCTCTCCCGCCGGGTCGAGACGGAAGTGCGGCGCCAGGGTTTCACATGGCATCAGTCGTTTGCCGACGGCGGAAAGCCGGTCGGCGACCTGCGCAAGGGCGAGCCGACGGAAGAGACCGGCACCGTCCAGACGTTCTGGCCGGACCCGGAGATCTTCGAGGTCACCGAGTTCGATTTCGAGACGCTCCGCGCGCGCTTCCAGCAGATGGCGTTCCTGAACAAGGGCCTGAAGATCACGCTGACGGACGAGCGTAACCCGGAGTCCAACATCTCCGAGGACGAGGACGTCAACCTGGACGCCCCGGCGTCGGACGTAGAGATGACCTCCGAACACCGCAAGGTCGTCTACAAGTACGACAACGGCCTGCTGGACTACGTCACGCACCTGAACTCCTCGAAGAAGGTGGATGTGATCCACCCCGAGGTGATCGCCTTCGAGAGCGAGGACCCCGAGCGGCGGATGTCGGTCGAGGTCGCGATGCAGTGGACCACGTCCTACTCGGAGAGCGTCCACACCTACGCCAACACGATCAACACGCACGAGGGCGGCACCCACGAAGAGGGCTTCCGCGCCGCCATGACCACCCTGATCAACCGCTACGCGCGGGAGAAGAACCTGATCAAGGAGAAGGAAGACAACCTCACCGGCGAGGACATCCGCGAGGGCCTGACCGCGGTGATCTCGATGAAGCTCGGCGAGCCGCAGTTCGAGGGCCAGACGAAGACCAAGCTCGGCAACTCGGAGGCCCGCGGCTTCGTCCAGCGCGTCATGGGCGAAGAGCTGAGCGACTGGCTCGAGCGCAACCCCGGCCCGGCGCGTGACGTCATCCGCAAGTCGGTCCAGGCCTCGCAGGCCCGACTGGCCGCGCGCAAGGCCCGGGAATCCACCCGGCGCAAGGGCCTGCTGGAATCCGGCGGCATGCCGGGCAAGCTCAAGGACTGTTCCTCCAAGGATCCTTCCGTATCCGAGATCTACATCGTGGAGGGTGACTCGGCCGGCGGTTCGGCCGTGCGCGGCCGGAACCCGGAAACCCAGGCGATCCTGCCGCTGCGCGGCAAGATCCTGAACGTGGAGCGGGCGCGGCTGGACCGGGCCCTCGGCAACGCCGAAGTCCAGGCGATGATCACCGCGTTCGGTGCGGGCATCGGCGAGGACTTCGATGTCGAAAAGGCCCGTTACCACAAGATCGTGCTGATGGCGGATGCGGACGTGGACGGCCAGCACATCACCACGCTGCTGCTCACCCTGCTGTTCCGCTACATGCGTCCGCTGATCGAGGAAGGCTACGTGTACCTGGCGCAGCCGCCGCTGTACCGCATCAAGTGGTCCAACCACGCGCATGACTACGTGTTCAGCGACCGGGAACGCGATGAGTGCGTCCGCAAGGGCCTGGCCAACAACCAGCGCCTGCCCAAGGAGAACGGCATCCAGCGCTACAAGGGCCTGGGCGAGATGGACTACACGGAACTGTGGGACACCACGATGGATCCGGAGCACCGCACGCTGCTGCAGGTCACCATGGAGGATGCCGCCGCCGCAGACCAGATCTTCGCCGTGCTGATGGGCGAAGACGTGGAGTCGCGCCGCACCTTCATCCAGCAGAACGCGAAGGACGTGCGGTTCCTGGACATCTAGTCCGGCCGGCATCCGGCCCCTGCCTCGGCACCCCTGACTTTCACAGAAGGAACTGATTTATGAGCGACGAAGAGACCCCGGACCTGCCGGAGAACGCAACCGGCGGAGACGCTCCCTTGGAAGGGGAGGTGCTGACGGACCGGGTGGAGCAGGTGGACCTGCAAACCGAGATGCAGCGTTCCTACCTCGACTACGCCATGGCCGTCATCGTGGGTCGTGCGCTGCCGGACGTTCGGGACGGACTGAAGCCCGTGCACCGGCGCGTGCTGTACGCAATGTTCGACGGCGGCTACCGGCCGGAGCGCGCGTTCAACAAGTGTGCGCGCGTGGTCGGCGAAGTCATGGGCCAGTACCACCCGCACGGCGACTCGGCCATCTACGATGCCCTGGTGCGCCTGATCCAGGACTGGATCATGAGGTACCCGCTGGCCCTCGGCCAGGGCAACTTCGGTTCCCCCGGCAACGACGGCGCAGCCGCTCCGCGTTACACCGAGACCAAGATGGCGCCGCTGGCCATGGAGATGGTCCGGGACATCGACGAGGAAACCGTCGATTTCCAGGACAACTACGACGGCAAGAACCAGGAACCGACCATCCTGCCGGCGCGCTTCCCGAACCTGCTGGTCAACGGCTCCTCGGGCATCGCCGTCGGTATGGCCACCAACATTCCGCCGCACAACCTGCGCGAGGTCGCCGATGGCGTGCAGTGGTACCTGGACAATCCGGAGGCCAGCCGCGAGGAGCTGCTCGAGGCACTGCTCCAGCGGATTAAGGGCCCGGACTTCCCGACCGGTGCACAGATCCTCGGGCACAAGGGCATCGAGGACGCCTACCGGACCGGCCGCGGCTCCATCACCATGCGCGCCGTGGTCAACGTCGAGGAACTGCAGGGCCGCACGTGCCTGGTGGTCACCGAGCTGCCCTACCAGGCCAACCCGGACAACCTCGCGGTCAAGATCGCGGACCTGGTCAAGGACGGCAAGGTCGGCGGCATTGCGGATATGCGGGACGAGACGTCCGGCCGGACCGGCCAGCGGCTGGTCATCGTGCTCAAGCGTGACGCCGTCGCCAAGGTTGTGCTGAACAACCTCTACAAGCACACGCAGCTGCAGGAAAACTTCGCCGCGAACATGCTGGCGATCGTCGACGGGGTGCCGCGCACGCTGACGCTGGACGCCTTCGTCCGGCACTGGGTCACCCACCAGCTGGAAGTCATCGTCCGCCGCACCCGGTACCGGCTGCGCAAGGCGGAGGAAGAAGCGCACATCCTGCGTGGCCTGCTGAAGGCCCTGGACGCGCTGGACGAGGTCATCGCGCTGATCCGCGCCTCGGCCACCACCGAGGAAGCGCGCGACGGCCTCATGGGGCTGCTGGACATCGACGAGCTGCAGGCCCGGGCCATCCTCGATATGCAGCTGCGCCGGCTGGCCGCCCTGGAACGCCAGAAGATCCAGGACCGCCACGCCGAACTCGAGCGCATGATCACGGAGTTCAACCGGATCCTCGCGTCCGAGCAGGTCCAGCGCGGCATCGTCAGCGACGAGCTCGCCGAAATCGTGGCCAAGTACGGCGACGACCGCCGGACGCAGATCATGATGGGCTACGACGGCGACATGAGCATGGAAGACCTCATCCCCGAAGAGGAGATGGTGGTCACCATTACCCGCGGCGGGTACGTCAAGCGCACGCGCAGCGATAACTACCGCTCGCAGCAGCGCGGAGGCAAGGGCATCCGCGGCGCCCAACTGCGCGGCGATGACATTGTCGAGCACTTCTTCGTGACGACGACGCACCACTGGCTGCTGTTCTTCACCAACCTCGGCCGGGTGTACCGGGCCAAGACGTACGAACTGGCCGAGGGCGGCCGGGACGCGAAGGGCCAGCATGTGGCGAACCTGATGGCGTTCCAGCCGGACGAACGGATCGCCCAGGTCCTGGACCTGAGGGATTACCAGCAGGCGCCGTACCTGGTCTTGGCGACGAAGCGCGGGCTGATCAAGAAGACACGGCTGGAGGACTACGACACCAACCGGTCGGCCGGCGTCATCGCGATCAACCTGCGCGAGGGCGACGAACTGGTGTCGGCGCGCCTGGTTTCCGAGTCGGATGACCTGATGCTGGTTTCCAGCCGCGGGCAGTCGCTCCGGTTTACCGCCACGGACGACGCCCTTCGCCCGATGGGCCGGGCGACTTCCGGTGTCACCGGCATGAAGTTCCGCGAGGACGATGAGCTCCTTGCGGCGGACGTGGTGACCGACGAGTCCTTCGTGTTCATCGTCACGGCCGGCGGCTACGCCAAGCGCACCAAGGTCGAGGAGTACCGGGTGCAGGGCCGCGGCGGCCTGGGCATCAAGGTCGGCAAGTACCAGGAAGAGCGGGGCCACCTGGTCGGGGCCCTCATCGTCCAGGAAGAGGACGAGGTGCTGGTGGTCATGGCCAGCGGAAAGGTCGTCCGTTCGAGCGTGACCGGCGTGCCTGCCAAGGGCCGGGACACCATGGGCGTTATCTTTGCGAAACCGGACAAGAAGGACCGCATTATCGCCGTCGCACGCAACACCGAGCGCACCCTCACGGTAGAGGACGACGACGAGCATTCGGCCGAGGGATTGGTAGAGGTCTCGGTCGTGCCGGAATCTGCGCAGCAGGCTACGGATGAAGTACCGTTGAATGCAGATCAGCTGCCGGCAGAGGCAGATGGCACCGAGCAGGGGCCCGAAGACGGAGGTAATGAGTGAGCACGCCTAATACGCCACGGCCGGGTGCCCGGCCGGCTAATGCACCACGGGCGGGAACAACTCGCACTGCCACCCCGGCCAAGCCGACCCAGCGGCCCTCCGCCGGGGCGCCCCAGAAGCCGGCCGCCGCGCGCCAGGCACCTCAGCGTCCCGCCCAGCGGCCGAGCAGCGGTCAGGGCGGCCGGCCCGGACTGGTGCGGCCCGCGCCCAAGGCCAAGGCCCGGCGCGCCCGCCTGCTGGTCAGCAAGGTCGATCCCTGGTCGGTGCTGAAGATGGCATTCCTGCTTTCGGTTGCCCTCGGCATCGTCACGGTGGTCGCCTCCATCGTCCTGTGGACCACCCTGGACATCACCGGCATCTTCGACCGGGTCAATGACCTGCTGACCGAGATCGCCGGCACCGAAGGCGGAGCCTTCGACCTGCGGGCCTATGCCTCGCTGGGACAGGTCGCCTCGTTCGCGACGATCATCGCCGTCGTCAATGTGGTCCTGCTGACCGCACTGGCCATGCTTTCCGCGGTGCTCTACAACATCTCGGCCACGCTGGTTGGCGGCATCGGCGTTACGCTGACCGACGACTAGGATCCAAAGCGGCGGGCCCCTCTCCCGGAGTGGGGCCCGCCGCTTTTAAGGAGGGTTCCGGCGCCCGCAGGACCCTCGATTTGAAGTTCAGCGGAGGTGTGCTGTAGAGTCTTATCTCGGCCCGAGAGGCAAGAGGGCGTATAGCTCAGGCGGTTAGAGCGCTTCGCTGATAACGAAGAGGTCCCAGGTTCAAGTCCTGGTACGCCCACGGAAATCCTGTTTCCGATCCCACGGGAGGACACTGTGAAGAAGTTGCTGGTATTGGCAGCGGCGGTCGCGGGTGCCCTCGCCTACAAGAAGTGGCAGGAATCCGAAGCGGAGAAGTCCGCTTGGAGCAAGGCGACCGACAAGGTCGACTAGCTCAACCTTCCGCAGGCACCGCCGGCGGAAATCCCCTCGGGGGCATGGCGCAATTGGTAGCGCACCTGCTTTGCAAGCAGGGGGTTAGGGGTTCGAGTCCCCTTGCCTCCACCGAGAAAAGATCCCGGTCCACGCGGACCGGGATCTTTTGCTATCCGGACTAATCCTGGTTCCTGTCTGCAGGTACCGCGGGCCCGGGGGCGCGCGCTTCCGGCCGCTGCGGCTCAGATGCCGCCGCGCGGCACCATCTGGCGCGTCCTGGCCTGGTGGACCCTCCGCAGGAGCTTGGCGGGGTAATACACGCCCATGAAGATGAGCCTGGGCGCCCGCACGACGCGGTTCCTGATTTTGTGGTTGGCGTAGGTCCGGTCGAAGCGGGTGACGTAGTAGCGGTAGTCCTTCGGCGAATCCTCGAGCCTCCGCGCGGACATTCCGCTGACCATCTCCGGAACATAGAGGATTTTGAGAGCATGGTCGGCCAAGTGGACGGAGATGTCGATGTCTTCGTGCATCTCGTCGGCCTCATCGCGGCAGACATCATCCCGGATTATCGTCCAGGCCTCGCGGCGAACGGCCATATTGGATCCGAAGAGGAAGTGGTATTGATTCTTTGCCAGCTTCAGTACGAACCGGCGCATCTGGTCGTCCGCCTCCAGGCCGAAGCGCCGCAGCGGCATGTCGTAGTACAGCACCGGGCCGGTGGCGGCCATGACGTCCGGATCCGCAAAGGCATTCTGGACCTGCTCGACCCAGTCCGGTTCCAGGATCGAGTCGGCGTCTATGCGGCCCAGTACGTCGCCCTTCGCTTGGTCCAGCCCGAAATTCCGGGTAGGGATCAGACCCTGCTCCTCGTCCTGCCGCAGCAGCTTCAGAGGAGCGTCGGGGTACTCGGCCTGCACCTGCCTGACGAGGTCGGCGGTAGCGTCCGTTGATTTGTTGTCGACGACGATGATCTCGGCGGCGGGCACGGATTGATAGAGCGCGGCGAAGAGGCATGGCCGGATGACGGATTCTTCGTTGAAGGCGGGGATCACAATCGAGATGCTCGGTTTGGCTGGCTCCACGCCCCGAATCTACCAATCCGGCTATCGGGGACAAAGAGGGGCCCCTGCTTCACTGAAGCAGGGGCCCCGATTCGAACGGCAGGTCCTACAGCGAGGAGTCCTTGCCCTCCTCCTTGCCCTTGGCAGCCTCATCGGCCGAGGCACGCGCCACGCGGGCTGCGCCTTCCGCCGCGCTGCTGGTCTTGGCTGCATCGGCAGCAGCACTGCTGGCGTCACCGGAGGACGCAGCGGCTTCGTGTGCAGCCTCAGCGGACTTCTTGGCGGCGCCTTCCTGAGCATCCGCGGCATGGCGGGCGGTGCCGGCCGCCGTGGACGTGCTGGTTTCAGACGGTGCCGTGAAGCCGACGGTCTTCGCGGTTTCACCAACCGGCGGAGCCGAGGTGCCCGAGGTGCCCGACGTGCTGGGAACAGCTGCGGGAGTCGGGGTCACAGGCGTCTTCCACGGATCTTCGACCGGTCGGGCAGCGCGCCACGCGGCGATGCCCGCGGCAACCGCAGCAGCAATGACGCCCACGATCAGCCAAGCCTTGCCCTTGCCCGACTTCTGCTGTTTCCGCAGGTCCTTGGCGGCCTGTTTCGCAGCCGCGGCGGCCGCCTTCCGGCCCTTGCGGACGGCTTTCTTGGAACCCGTGAGCTTGACGACGGCGCTTTCGACCTTGCCGGCACCATAGCCCTTGTCCAGGCTGCGGGAAACGTTGCCCGCAGCCGTCCCGAGTGCGGTTGACAGGGTCGGAATGTAGCCGCCGACCACCTTGTCCTTGGCGTGGGTCAGCGCGGGCGCGGCCTTGTCCAGCGTGACCTGGAGGCGCGGAGCCGCGTCGTCGACGATCTGGGAGATCTTGGGAGCGATCTTCTCCAGTTCTTCCTGGATCTTCGGAGTCACGGTGGCGACGCCGAGCGACAGCTCATGCGCGGCCTTCTGGATTCCTTCCTGGATCCGGGGAGACGCCGTCTCGATGCCCTTTTCAATGCGGGGCACGGCCCAATTGCGGGCTGCTTCCACTCGGGGGGTGGCCCATTCTTTCGCGCTTCCCACCCCGGCGACCACGGTGCCTTCAAGGTCACGGGTAATTCGTTCGTTTCTCTTCACTACTACCTCCCGGAGATGGCAACGGTTCCTTCTTAGCCTACGTTGTGCCCCGCGGAGGTGCTATGCACCGCACGGAATATTCAGGAGTTTCACTGAGCGCGGAACCGCCGGAGAGGGGAGGATTCCCGCGTCTTGCGTGGAAGAATGAGCCTATGACTGCTATTCCCACAGCCAAAGCCACTATCCACACGAACCACGGCGACATCGTGGTCAACCTGTTCGGCAACCACGCGCCCAAGACCGTGAAGAACTTCGTCGGACTGGCCACGGGCGAGATCACCTGGAAGCACCCGGCAACGGGTGAGGAATCCAACGCCCCCCTGTACGACGGCGTGATTTTCCACCGCATCATCAAGGACTTCATGCTGCAGGGCGGCGATCCGCTCGGCCAGGGCGTCGGCGGTCCCGGCTACCAGTTCGACGACGAGATCAACCCCGACCTGGACTTCACCGAACCGTACAAGCTGGCCATGGCGAATGCGGGCATCCAGGGCGGCCGCGGTACCAACGGCTCCCAGTTCTTCATCACGACCGTGCCGACGACCTGGCTGCAGGGCAAGCACACCATCTTCGGCGACGTGACGGACGAAGCCTCCCGCGCCGTCGTCGACAAGATCAACAACGTTGCCACGGACATGCGCGACAAGCCGCTCGAAGACGTGGTTATCAACAGCATCAGCGTCGAGCAGCTCTAGCCGCCTCTTTGTCCCCGCCCCGTCTCCCATGACCGGGCGGGGACAACTTTTTGCAGGAGACCTTCCCATGTCCTATGGAATGCAGCCGCAGCCACCGACGTCGGCGGTGCCCGTGTGTCCCCGCCACCCGGACCGGGTTTCGTACGTGCGCTGCCAGCGGTGCGGCCAGCCGGCCTGTCCGGAGTGCCAGCGCAGCGCCGCCGTCGGAGTCCAGTGCGTCGACTGCGTGCGGGAAGCCTCCCGCAGCATTCCGGTGGCGCGCACCGTGTACGGCGGAGCCGTCGCTCCGGGCAGGCCGCTCGTGACGATCGTGCTGATTGCCATGTGCGCCGGGGCCTACCTCCTGCAGTGGGCGGTGCCCGGCTTCACGGAGCGGTTCTGGTACGCCCCGCTCTACACCCTGCCTAACCCCGTCTACGCCGCCGAGCCGTGGCGCATGCTTACGAGCGCATTCCTGCATTCCCAGGGATTCTTCCTGCACATCGCCTTCAACATGTATGCCCTGTGGATACTCGGCAGCCATCTCGAACCGCTGCTGGGCCGCGTCCGGTTCCTGGCCCTCTACCTGCTTTCCGCCATCGGCGGATCTGTCGCCGTCCTGTTGTTCTCCTCGCCGAATGTTCCGGTCCTAGGGGCCTCGGGAGCGGTGTTCGGCCTTTTCGGGGCGCTGTTCATCGTCCAGCGGCAGCGCGGCGGAGAGGTTAAATCGCTGCTGATCCTGATCGGCATCAACGTGGTACTGGGCTTCGTGGTCTCCGGCATAGCCTGGCAGGCCCATCTGGGTGGTTTAGTAACCGGGGCGGTGGCGGCGCTCGTGCTGGCGTACGCGCCGCGAGGCAAGAACCGGGCGCTCATTCAGAGCGGGGGCCTCGTGCTTCTGTTCCTCATCCTGGCGGGCGTCACCGCCTTCACTGCGATCGGTTAGGTCGGGGCCCCGTGGCCGGTCTGCGCTACGCCTTCGGGCGTGTGCAGACCGGCCGTTCTTTTTAACCGGATGCCGGCGCATTGTTCCACCTTTGGCAGCGTTCGAAGGTGGCGTTTGTACCCTGCTTCCACGGTTATCCACATGGCTTGTCCACAGCGGGGATAACTTACACACATGTGATTCCACACGTGTGGAAACCGCGATTGCAGCGATTAAGACCTGTGGGCGATCCTCATCAGCCTGAGTTATGCACGCCTGTGGAAAACTCTGTGCACAAGTGTGAACAAGCTGGGAGGCGAGACTGCAGGAGGGGCAGCACGGTTCCGAACAGGCCGGAGACCGGTGTTCGCGGCCGAACCGTTGGAATCGCGGGCCGGAACCTTTCCGGAATGGTCCACGACGTTTACAGGCCCGGAAGAGGCGGCTGCGGGCCTGTGGAGGGGACCGGAGACCCCGCCAAGCGCGGACGCGCGGCTAGCGGCGTAGGCGGGCTTCCCCGGGCCATCGGCGGGTCCGCTGCGCTTCGCCAGACCGTGCATGACCTTCGACGGGCCGCTGCCGGATCGGACGGGCTGCGATACTCCAGGGCGGACGATACTCCACGGAGCCCTGCGGGAAGGGCGGCGTTTGGCTTGCCTGGACGAAGCGCGGCCATCCGGAAGGTGCGGCTTGGGGAAAGCGGGAGCGGCTGCTTCTGCGAGGCGCCTCTCGGCCCACTTCCCCTGGCCTTATCCACCGGCGGCACGGGGAGGCAATGCCGCCGTTTTACGCTGTGACGAAGCGGTGGATTCCGGGGTTTCCGACATGGATTTCCCCAGCCGGCTTCACATCTGGTGAGGGTTTTCCACACGAGTTATGCACAGCGTGGAAAACTTACACTTCTGTAGTTTCCCCATAGGAGCCGGTCCATGGGGCCTCACGAGGCGATCCCGGGGCCGGCATCGTCCGGAGTTATGCACCACTGTGGATAACTCTGTGCACATCTGTGCAAAGAACATGTTTCGGGAATCGATGAGCCCGCGGCGCGCTGAATGCTTTCAACGGGTGGCCTGGAATCTTTGGTTCAAACAGGCTCCGAGGGAGGGGACCTAGGGCGCGGAGCGGCAGGACCGGAGCAGGAAAACCGGGCGCAGAGGACGTGCATTCTGGTAAACATTGGCATAACAATCGGAAATGTGACGGGGCGGGCTGCGCCGATCCAGTAACGTAGAACAACCAGTGTCCGGCTCGACCAGCCGGATCCTCCAGACGGTCGCCGGTGGAACCGGGCGGCGGTCGAGCAAGTAACGCTGTGCGTACCGCATCTGTGGACAGCCGCCAGCCGCGGCGCCCTGCAAGGTAGAGGAACAGCCCTCCTGTATTTCGAGCCGTATGCACGCGCCGCGTTGCCCGACCATGATGACTCTTCCGGATAGCCGGAGCAGAGGAAAAGGAATTCAAGTGACTGCCGAAGCCATCAGCACCTCTCCGATCGAACTGACCAGCGAAGAAATCTTCGCCGCGCACGAAGGCGGAAAACTCGCCGTCGGACTCACGGCCCCGCTGGAGTCGAAGCGCGACCTGTCCATCGCCTACACGCCGGGGGTCGCCCAGGTCAGCCGGGCGATCCACAGCGAGCCCGAGCTCGCCCGCCAGTACACCTGGGCTTCGCGGCTCGTCGCCGTCGTCAGTGACGGCAGCGCCGTCCTCGGCCTCGGCAATATCGGCGCCAGCGCCTCCCTGCCCGTCATGGAGGGCAAGTCCGCGCTGTTCAAGCAGTTCGCCGGCCTGGACTCCATCCCCCTGGTCATCGAGTCCAACGACGTGGATGAGATCGTTGAGACGGTTGTCCGGATGCGCTCGAGCTTCGGTGCGGTCAACCTGGAAGACATCTCCGCGCCGCGCTGCTTCGAGATCGAAGCCCGCCTGATCGAGGCGCTGGACATGCCGGTCATGCACGACGACCAGCACGGCACGGCCGTGGTTGTCCTCGCTGCCCTCATGAACTCGGCCACGTTCGTGGGCCGCGAGCTCCCGTCGCTGAAGGTCGCCATTTCGGGCGCCGGGGCTGCCGGCATTGCGGTCGCCGAGATCCTGCTGGCCGCGGGGATCGCCGACGTGACGGTCCTGGACTCCCGCGGCGTTATCCACACCGGGCGCGAGGACCTGACGCCGATCAAGGCGGAGTACGCCGCCCGCACCAACCCGCGCGGTACGACCGGGGGCATTGTCGAGGCGCTCGACGGCGCCGATGTCTTCGTCGGTGTTTCCGCCGGCACCATTCCGGAGGAGGCTCTGGCGGGGATGTCCGACGACGCGATCGTCTTCGCGCTGTCCAACCCCGATCCGGAGGTCCACCCGGAGATCGCGGCGAAGTACGCCAAGGTCGTCGCCACGGGGCGCAGCGACTTCCCGAACCAGATCAACAACGTGCTGGCATTCCCGGGCATCTTCCGGGGCGCCCTCGATTCCGGCGCCCGACGCATCACGTCCGGGATGAAGGTGGCCGCGGCCAACGCCATCGCGGGCATCGCCGCGGAGGAGCTGAGCGCCGACTACGTCATTCCGAGCCCGCTTGATCCCCGGGTGGCCCCCGCCGTCACCGCGGCCGTGAGCGCGGCGGCCGAGGACGTGAAGGCCTAAGCCAAAGATCCGGACCGGTGCCCGCCCCTCTTCGCAGAGCGGCGGGCACCGGCCGTTAAAGCCATTTGTTGCGTTTGAACGCGACGTACAGCCCCAGGCTCATGGCGAGCATCAGCAGCAGCGCCAGCGGGTACCCCCAGAGCCAGTGGAGCTCAGGCATAAAGCGGAAGTTCATGCCGTAGACGGTCCCGACCAGGGTGGGCACGAAGAGGATGGCCGCCCAGGCCGAGATCCGCTTGACCTGCTCGTTCTGCCGCACAGAGGTCGCGGTCATACGCTCGGCAGCCAGTGTGGCGCTGAGGCTCAGCGCGTTCTGCAGCAGGGACCGGAAAGCCTGGGCCTGCCGCTTCTGGCGTAAGGCCAGGTCCTGGACGTGCCGCAGGCGGTGCCGCACCACGGGGTTGGACTCCGGCCCGTCCAGCTGGTCATGTATCGCGGCCACGGTTTCCTCCAGCGGACCGGTGGCGTGCAGGAAGGCCAGCACCTCGCGGTGCAGTTCGTAGGTGCGCCGGGAGACATCGGTCTGGCCGAGGAACAGCTGCTCTTCGATCTGGTCGATGTCCTGCTGCAGCCCGGCGAGCACCGGCTCGTAATCCGTCGTCACACGGTCGAGGATGCCGGTGAAGGCCGCCAGCGGTCCCTGCCGCAGCAGGTGCGGATTCTCCTCCAGCGTCTGGAACACCTGGTCGATGTTGGGGAAGTCGTCGTGCTGGACGGTGATGATGAAGTCCGGTCCCAAAAACACGTGGAGTTCGCTGAACCTGATCCGGTTCCCGTCTTCCACATAGCGGGCCGGCCGCAGGACCGCCAGCAGCGTGGATTCGTAATGTCCCAGTCGGGCCCGGGGATGGCCCAGCCGGGCGGCGTCGACAAAGAGCGCGGGAAGGCCGAATTCCTTTGCCACGGCCTCCAGCTCGGCGGGATCGGGCCTGTGCAGGCCGATCCAGCTGATGCCGGAAAGCCGGCGGCGCGCCTGGAACGCCTCGTCGAGGCTGCCGGGGCTGAGCACCCGGACGCCGTCGACGAAGATCTTGTTCCCGGTCAGCGCCACGGCCGCCGCCGTCTTAGGAACGCCAGCGGGTGGTCATCAGGAAGCCCACGATCGCGATGCCGAACCCGATGAGGATGTTCCAGGATCCCGCCGCGGCGATCGGCCACTGGGCCTCGGTGATGTAGAACACGATGATCCAGAGCAGGCCGATCACCATGAGGCCGAACATCACCGGCTTGAACCAGACGGGGTTCGGCTTGTACTGCGGTGCCGCCGCCGCCTCGGGCCTGCGCTCGGTCCGCTTACGGGGCTTCGACTCTGGCACTGATCCTCCTTGCGGTCCGGCACCCAGCCGGGCGGGCCGCCGTCGTTGTGGGAAAAACGGGCAGTGGCGGCTGGCCGTACAAGGTATTCTGCATAGTGAGACTTTGGAAAACCAGCACCTTCTTGCGGTTTCAGTCTAGCTAATACTGCCGGCGGCCGGCGCCAGCCCACGGGCGTATGCCTGCGGCCGCGGCGGCCGGGTGATGCGTGGAGGACCATGACGGACGTGAAGGATGCAGCTGCGCCGACACACCGGGCTGCCCACGGCAAAGCCAAGGCAAACGAGCGACGGCGGCGGAGTCCATTCCAAGTCATCGTCCAGGTGTTCGGCGAGCTGCTGATTACTGCCGGGCTGGTGCTACTGCTGTTCGTGGCCTGGGAACTGTGGTGGACCAACATCGAGTCGAACCAGAAGCAGGACGAGGCTCTCAGCAGCCTGTTCGAGGAGTTCCAGCAGGCGCCCGCGGCACCGGCGCCGCAAAACAGCGACGCCGGGGACTCGCCTGAGCCTGCCGACCCGCCTGTGCTGGACGAACCGGCGGAGGGCGAGACTTTCGGCGTCATCTACATTCCGCGGTTCGGTGAGAACCACGCCCGGCCGCTGACCGGCGGGGTCGGCCTCGACGTGCTCGACACGCTGGGCCTGGGGCACTACCCCGGGACGCAGATGCCCGGAGAGGTGGGAAACTTCGCCGTCGCGGGCCACCGGCAGACCCACGGGCAGGTGCTGGACCTCATCCACACTCTGGTACCGGGCGACAAGATCTACATCCAGACCAAGGACGGCTTCTACACCTACGTGTTCCGCAACAACCAGATTGTGATGCCGGACCAGGTGGACGTGATCGCGCCGGTGCCGACGCTACCCGACGCCAAGCCGACCGAGCGGTTCCTGACCATGACCAGCTGCAACCCGCGGTTCGGCGCCGAGGAGCGGATCATCGCCTACGCCGTCATGGACAGCTGGCAGCCGGCCTCGGAAGGGCCGCCGAAGGAAATAGCGGAGCGCGTTGCCGAGTTCTATGGAAAGGGAGGCTGACCCGTGTACGCCTGGATCTTCCGGCACCTGCCCGGACCGCTATGGGTGCGGATCATCCTGGCGGTGCTGCTGGTGGCCGCCGCCGTGGTGCTGCTGATGGAGTACGCCTTCCCCTGGCTCTCGCAATTCAATCCCCTGACCGACTCGACGATTGGCGTCACTGAATAACCATGACCACGACCCCGCGCATTCTGGTTGTCGACAACTACGACAGCTTCGTCTACACCCTGGTGGGCTACCTGCAGCAGCTCGGAGCCGAGACCACCGTTGTCCGCAATGACGACGTGACCCTCGAGGAAGCCGCCGAACTGGCCACGTCCCGCGACGGCGTCCTCATCTCCCCCGGCCCGGGCAATCCCGCCGAAGCCGGCGTCTGCATCGAGCTGATCAAGTGGTGCGGCGGCCGGGGCAAGCCGATGCTCGGCGTCTGCCTGGGCCACCAGGCGCTGGCCGAGGCGTACGGCGGCACCGTCACGCACGCCCCCGAGCTGATGCACGGCAAGACCTCGCAGGTGCTGCACCGAGGACAGAACGTCTTTGCCGGCGTTCCAAGCCCGTTCACCGCTACGCGCTACCACTCGTTGGCCGCCGTGCGGGATACCATTCCCGCAGAGCTGGAGATCACCGCGGAGACCGAGGGCGGCGTGGTCATGGGCCTGGCACACCGTTCGGCGCCGCTGTGGGGCGTGCAGTTCCACCCGGAGTCCGTGCTGACCGAGTCCGGCTACCTGATGCTGGGCAACTGGCTGGAGTCCCTCGGCATGGAGGGCGCCGCGGCCAAGGCCGCCGAGCTAAGCCCGCTCATCACGAAGTAGCTCCTGAAGCGGCCCTGCGGCCGGGCAGCGGTTTGCCGGCGCGGCTACCCGGGTAAGGGCGGGGCCCGGTACGGCCACGGGCCGGGTGCGGGGCCGCAGCGGAACGGCTAGTCTCCGCCGTCGCCTTCGTCGTTATCGCCCGAGTTGTCCTTGGTCTCCTTGGACTTGGGGCTTTCCTTGGTTTCCTTGGGCGTCTGTGTCGCTTTCGACGTTTCCTTCTCCGGCTCGATCGCGACGCTGATCGTGATCTCGGTGCCCTGGTCTACGTCGCCGCCCGCGGGATGGCTCTGCGCGACAACGGTGCCGGCAGGCACCACTTCGTTCTCGACCCGGACTACGTGGTACGGCAGCGCCACGGCGGGATCGTCCTTGAGGAGGCTGATGGCCTCGTCCTCCGTCGTGCCCACGAGTTCGGGCACGGTGACCATGCCGGTGGAGATCACCAGGTCCACGGTGGAGCCGGTCTTGACCCGCTCTCCGGCCCTGGGATCCGTGCCCACGACGTTACCTCGCGGCACGGTGGCGCTGTTGGCCGAAATGTTCTCCCCCGGTGTGACGCCGATCTGGCGCAGCATGTCGCGGACCTCGCCCTCGGTACGCCCGCTGAGGTTGTCCGGAATTTCCGCGAACTCTTTGCCCTGCGAGACCAAAACGCGCACCTCGCTGTCCGGCAGCGCCATGGCGCCGGCAGCGGGATCCGAGTCGATCACCTCGCCGGTGGCGACGTCCTCGCTGAACTGCTCCTCCACGATAGGTCGGAGTCCGGCCCGGGTGATGGCATTGGCCGCGTCCGTCTCTTCCATACCCGCGATCGACGGCACGGGGACGGGATCCGGCTCGGCGTTCTGCAGGAAGCTGACCAGGAAGAACGCGCCGGCGGCGAGCAGCAGCAGCATCGCAATGAGCAGCGTGGTGATCCAGGCACGCCTCCGGGAACGACGGCGGGAGGCTTCTTCCACGTCATCCTCCGGCTGCATCCCGAGGGACAGGGCGGCCGTGTGCTGCTCACCCGCGTCCGTGCCGGCGAAGCCCTCGTCGTCGTAATCTTCCTCCGGCGAGACCGCGGCCTCCGGCGTGTAGGGTGCCACCCGGCCGCCCGCCTGGGGAACGGGAACGGGATAGGGGGCCGCGCTGAAGGCGGCGGTGGGTGCAGGCTGCGCCGGCATCGCTTCGGTCCGCGCGTCTGCGGTACTGACGACGGCGATGCCCTCCTTCGCGCCTTCGAGGGCCGCGCTGAATGACGCGGCGTCCTGGAACCGGTCCGCCTTGTCCTTCTGCAGACCGCGGGCCAGGACCGAATCCAGGGCTGCGCTGACTTTCGGGTTGTACCGGCTCGGCGGGTCCGGCTGCTCCCGGACATGCTGGTAGGCGACGGAGACGGGGCTCTCCCCGACGAACGGCGGCCGGCCGGCGAGCATCTCGTAGAGCAGGCAGGAGGCGGAATACAGGTCGCTCCGGGCGTCCACGGTCTCTCCGCGGGCCTGCTCGGGCGACAGATACTGCGCCGTGCCGAGGACGGCCTGGGTCTGCGTCATGGTCGCGGCCGAATCCGCCAGCGCCCGGGCGATGCCGAAGTCCATGACCTTGACGTTCCCGTCAGGTGTCACCATGACGTTGGCGGGCTTGATGTCGCGGTGGACGATCCCGGAGCGGTGGCTGTACTGCAGGGCGGAGAGGACGCCGAGGGCGTAGCCGATGGCCTGGTCGGTGGTCAGTTCGCCGGACTTGATCAGGTCCCGGAGGGTGCGGCCGCTGACGTACTCCATGACGATGAAGGGGACCTTGACGTCGAGCGACGAGCCTCCGGGCAGTTCCTGCTCGCCCGTGTCGTAGACGGCGACAATCGCCGGGTGGTTCAGCCCGGCGACGGCCTGGGCCTCCCGGCGGAAGCGCGACTGGAAGACCGGGTCGCGGGCCAGGTCGGCGCGGAGTTCCTTGATCGCCACGGTACGTCCAAGGCGGATGTCACGGCCGAGGTGCACATCGGCCATGCCACCGCGGCCAATGAGTTCACCTACTTCGTAACGTCCGTTGAGGATCTGTGGCGATTCCACCGAATACTTACCTTCCATGTTCCGTTCAGCGCAATCCTGCGGCTACTAGCCTTCCGGCGTGGGTTGGGTTGTCGATTCCGTGGGCGTCTCCGACGGAGTGGGTTCTTCGGACGGGCCGCTCGATACGACGTAGCTGACCGTGGCGCCCTCGGAGACGTCGGAGCCTTCGGCCGGGTCTACGCTCAGGACGGTTCCGGCCGGCTGGTCGCTGGCCTCCTCGCCGGCCTTCTGCGGAACCAGCCCGAGGCCGATCAGGGCCTCGCGGACCTGCTGCTCATCCTGTCCGGTCAGGCCGCCGGGAACCTGGATGGTCCCCGGACCCTGCGAATAGGTGACGGTGATGGTGGCGCCGGGCTGCACGGCGCCGGCGGGATCGATGTCCAGCACCGTGCCCTCGGCCGCGGAGTTCTCCACCGGCTGTCCGCGCACGGCGAAGCCCATCCCGGACAGCTCGCTCCGTACTTGGTCGAACGGGCGGCCCTGGTAGGCCGCCGCGACCAGCTGGATGGTTTCCGGCGTCTGGGGCTGGGTGGGCGTCTGCGTTTCCTGCGTCGGCTCGGCGCTCGTGGTGGTCGGTGAGGCCGAGCGGGAGGCCGTGGTGGTCCTTGTCGCGGGGGCGGACTCGGTCGATTCGCCGTCGGCGGTCAGCATGGGCACCAGCCAGGCCCCGAGCAGCGCGAAGAGCACCAGCAGGATGAGTGCCACGAACGGCCACGTCCAGGGGCTTCGGCGCTTGGGCTTGGGGGCCGCCGGCGGGGCCTGTTCGCCGTCGTCGTCGAGGTCCGACTCGCGCCAGGCGCGTTCCGCGCCCAATGGGCGTTCCGCGGCGCCGGCCGCTCCCGCAGCCCCCGCCGCGCCTGCAGCACCTGCGGCAGCGCCGGCCGCGGCCGCCGCGCCGACGGCGGGGAACTGCGACGTGCCGGAGTCGACGACGCGGGTGGGCGAGGTGCCGGCGGTGGGCACCGGGGCGGTCATCGCGCTGGTGGATGCGTCGGGACCGTCGAAGAGCAGCATGCCGGGTACTGCGGCCTCGGCGGCGCGGATGTTGCCCGCGCGGATGGCGTCGGCGGCCTCGGCCAGCTTCTCGGCGTTGGCGGGGCGGTCCGCCGGATCCTTGGCCAGCATGGACATGAGCAGGGCGCGAACCGGCCGCGGGAGGCTTTCGGGCAGCGGCGGCGGTGTGTCGTTGACCTGCGCCAGCGCGATGGCGATCTGCGACTCGCCGGAGAACGGGCGCGCCCCGGCAAGGCATTCGTAGCCGATGACGCCGAGCGAGTAGATATCGCTCTGGCCGGTGGCGGTCTGGCCGGTGGCCTGTTCCGGTGCCAGGTACTGCGCGGTGCCCATGACCTGGCCCGTGGCGGTCAGCGGCACCTGGTCTGCGAGGCGGGCGATGCCGAAGTCAGTGACCTTCACCCGGCGGTCCGGGGTGATCAGCAGGTTTCCGGGTTTGACGTCCCGGTGCACAAGGCCCTGCGCGTGCGCGACGGCGAGGGCACGGGCGGTCTGCGAAATGATGGAGAGCGTCCGGTCCGGCGAGAGCACCTTTTCGCGCTCGATAATCGTTGACAGCGGCGGACCCGGCACCAGTTCCATGACCAGGTAGGCCGAGCCCTCCTCCTCGCCGTAGTCGAAGACGTTGGCGATGCCCACATGGTTGAGCAGCGCAGTGTGCCGGGCCTCGGCGCGGAAGCGGTTCAGGAATCCCGGATCCCCCGTGTATTCCTCCTTGAGGATCTTGATGGCGACAAGGCGTCCCAGGACCTGGTCCTGTGCCTTCCAGACCTCACCCATACCGCCGATAGCGATACGTTCAGTGAGCTGGTATCTGCCGCCTAACGTGATACCTGATGTAGGCCTCACTTATTCAACACCGCCTCCAGGAGTTGCCGAGCGCTTGGACTTGTCAGTTGGGACCCGGTGGCCAGATCGACGTCTTCGATGACGACGCTCACCACGGCCTGCGGGTCATCCGCCGGCGCGAACCCGGTGAACCAGGAGTTGTTGCCTTCGCTGCCGGCCAGCAGCTCGGCCGTTCCGGTCTTGCCTGCGACCTTCACGCCCGGGATGGCGGCGCGGTTCGCAATGCCGCGGTCGACGGCGTTGACCATCCACTGCTGGATCAGCTGGGCATTCTCGGCTGACAGGGAGCGCTGCAGCTCCTCGGGCTTCGGGCTGTCGAGGACGCGCAGATCCGGCGCCCTGACGGTACGGACGAGGTTGGGCTTCATGAGCACGCCGTCGTTGGCGATCGCACTGGTCATCATGGCGACCTGCAACGGCGTCACACGGACGTCGTACTGGCCGATGGCGGCCTGGGCCAGCAGGTCGTCGCTCATGCCTGTCGGGAACTGGCTGGCGGTGACGTTGGTCGGAATATTGAAGGACTCGCCAAAGCCGAACTTCGCGGCCTGGTCGGCGATCGCATCCTCGCCCAGGTCCATGGCGATCTGCGCGAACGGTGTGTTGCAGGACTGCTCCAAGGCGAACGAGAAGTCCGCGGTGGTCTGCGCACTGCATCCGCCGTTGACGAAGTTGGGCAGGCTGGTGTTGGTGCCCGGCAGCGGCAGTTCGGCGGGATTGTCCAGCTTGCTGTTCTCGTCATACTTGCCGGATTCGAGCGCCGCGGCGGTATCGACCAGCTTGAAGACCGATCCCGGGGCCAGCAGGCTCTCGGTTGCGGGGTTGGTAAACGGGGACAGCCCGGGGACTTCCTCGAGCTTTGCCATGTTGGCGGCGACGTCGTCCGTATTGTGGCCAGCCAGTTGGTTCGGATCGAAGCTGGGCTTCGACACCATCGCCAGGATGTTGCCGGTCTTCGGCTCCATCACGACGATCGAGCCCTTCACTCCGTCGGGGAGGAGGTCGTAGGCGAGCTTCTGCAGCTCGGGGTCGATGGTGAGCTCGACCGAGGCACCGGCCACCTGCGAGCCCGAGAAGAGCTGCAGGATGCGGTCGTAGAAGAAATCGTTGCTGCTGCCGGACAGTTCTTCGTTCATCGCCGATTCCATCTGGGTGGCGCCGTAGACGAGCGAGTAGAAGCCTGTGAGGGGACCGTAGAGTTCCGGTTCGTTGTAGCGGCGCTGGAACTCAAACTCATCGTCGGACGACGGAACCGATTCGGCGATCGGATTGCCGGCGACCAGGATGGCCCCGCGGTTCTTGTCGAAATCCTTGTACAGGGTCCGGCTGTTCCAGTCGTTGGCGTTCAGATTGTCCGCCTCGAAGAACTGGACGACGGTGAGCGAACCGAACAGCAGGGCGAACATCGCTATGGCAATGATCCACGTGTTGCGGATGGCCTGGTTCATGGTTGCTTCACCTCCCTGGTGTTGTTAGTTCGGTTTCCATCAGTGCGCCCCCGGCCTGTCCAGCTGCGGCCGCGCACCCCGGAGACGGGACGCGGGGCATGGCTGGTGCCGGAGGATGCGGGGACGGCCGGCCTGCGGGCCGCGTCGGAGATCAAGAGCAGAAGCCCGATGATCAGCCAGTTGGCGAGCAGCGAGGAACCGCCGGCCGCCAGGAACGGAGTGGTGAGCCCGGTCAGCGGGATCAGGCGCGTCACGCCGCCGATCACCACGAAGCACTGCAGCGCCAGCGTGAAGGACAGGCCGGTCGCCAGCAGCTTGCCGAACGAATCCCGGGTCCCCAGGGCCGCACGGACCCCGCGCGTCACCAGGAGGACGTAGAGGAGCACAATCGCCGACAGGCCGACGAGCCCCAGCTCCTCCCCGAGCGCGGCAATGATCATATCGCTGTTCGCGAAGGTGACGATGTCCGGCCGCCCCTGGCCAAGGCCTGTGCCGGTAAGCCCGCCGCTGGCCAGCCCGAAGAGGCCTTGGACGATCTGGTGGCTGCCGCCGATCCGGTTGTAGACCTCTGGATCGAAGGCATTGAGCCAGCCGTCGATGCGGGCCGTGACATGCGGGAAGAGCTTGAACGCCACGAAACCGCCGAAGATGATCATCACCAGGCCGATGAGGATCCAGCTGATGCGGCTGGTGGCCACGTAAATCATGACCATGAAGAGGCCGAAGAACAGGATCGAAGAGCCAAGGTCGCGCTGGAAGATCAGCACGCCAATGCTGACCAGCCAGGCCACGACCATAGGGCCGAGGTCGCGCCAGCGCGGCAACTGCAACGGCCCCACCTTCTTGCCCGCCAGCAGGATCAGATCCCTGTTGGTGGATAGATACCCGGCGAAGAATATAGCCAAAGTGATCTTTGCGATCTCACCCGGCTGGAAGGTCGCGAACCCCAGATTGACCCAGATCCGGGCGCCGTTAAGCTCCACGCCGACGCCGGGAAGCAGCGGCAGCATCAGCAGGACGGCGCTGATAATCAGCGAGATGTAGGTAAACCGGCGCAGCACGCGGTGGTCCCGGAGCAGCCAGATCAGGGCGATCATGGCGGCGATCGCGAGCCCCGTCCACATCAGCTGGCGGGCCGCGGCGGCATCTCCGGTGGCGATGTCCAGGCGATGGATCATGGCCAGTCCGATGCCGTTGAGGGCGATCACGATTGGAAGTATTACTGGATCGGCATACTTTGCCCGGAGCCGCAAAACGACATGCACGGCCAGCGCCACCGCGGCCAGCGTGATGCTCTGGGCGAAGAAGTCCTTATCGAAGGCGCGGTTCTGGTCGAGGCCCACCAGCATGTTCGCACCCACGCCGACAACGAGGGCAAGCAGCAGGAGCAGGAGCTCCGTGTTGCGGCGGGACTTAGGGGCGGTCTGCAGTTCACTCATTGGTTCCACCTATGCACTCGGGCGGAATGGAAGGGCTCGGCGTCGGGGTCGCCTTGGCGGACGCCGAAGCGTTCGGCGAGGCGGAGGCGGCCGGGACGGGTTCGGGGCAATTGCGCCTGCTGGTAATGCGCAGTTCCTCAACGATGGTTTCGGCATGCTCCAGGTCGCGGGCCGCGATGCCGGAATCGAGGCGCTGCTGCTGGTAGAGCGGCAGGCTCTGCAAGGGAATGTTGTAGGCAGCGTCCAGGCGCGAAAGATGGATCGGCCCGAGGTCTTGGGAGACCCCGTTGAAGATCGCGACGCGGCCATCGAACTGGCTGACGTAGTACTGGGTCTGGGTCCAGAGGTAGCCGAACCACAGGACGGCCACCACCAGCAGGGACATAACGGCCACGAAGGTGGGGACAATCCAGCCGCGGCGCGCCGGGGTGGCCTCGTCGGCATCGTCGCCCTCCGCCGGCTGGCTCGGAGCAGCCTTGTGGGTCAGCAGGGCGGCGGCCCGGCGCTCCGTGGAGTGCTTGGTGACGATCGGGATCTGGCCGGTGTGGGTCGCCAGCGCGGCCGCACCCACCAGCACGTGCGGTTTGGTGGCCAGTTCGAGGCGGATCAGGTCCGCGCGCACCGCCTCGGCGGGGCCTTCGGTGGAGCCGTCGGCATCGTCAGCGGCCGCGTCCGGGGTGCCGTCGCCGTCGTTATTGCCCTCGGGAACCTTTGCTGCAGGCGGAGGGGTGGCCGCACCGCCGTGGACCGACTCCGCCGGATTCGCGGCGGCGGCCAGGGCCTCCGCCTGGGCAAGTTCTTCCTTGGTCGCTTCCGCTACCTCGACCATCACGACGGTGACGTTGTCCGGCGCGCCCCCGTCGAGGGTCAGCTGCACCAGGCGGTCGACTGCATCCTGCAGGGAGTCCGAGTAGCGCATCGCGTCTTCGATGACATGGTCCGGTACGACCGTGTCCAAACCGTCGGAGGAGAGGAGCCACCGTTCGCCGGCCTCGGCCGGATGGGACGCCAGGTCCAGTTCGGGACTGGCGTCGACGTCGCCGAGGACGCGCATGAGGACGTTGCGGTGGGGGTGCACGTCCGCTTCCTCAGGCCGGAGCCGGCCTTCGTCGATCAGCCGCTGGACGAACGTGTGGTCCACACTGACCTGTTCGAACACGTTGTTTTTGAGCCGGTAGGCACGGGAGTCGCCGATGTGGGCGAACTCGAGCTTGTCATCATGCAGCAGGAGGGCGGTGACGGTGGTGCCCATGCCGGCGAGCTTGGGGCTGGTGCGCACAAGTTCGGAAAGGATCGAGTTGGCGGTCTGGATCTCGTCCGCCAGGACGTTGGCGGGGTCCTCGTGGTCCGTGCGGTCAAGATGGATCAGGTCGAGGACCGTGGAGGCCGAGGCGACGTCGCCGCCGGCGTGGCCGCCCATGCCGTCGGCGACCACGGCGAGATGATGGCCGGCGTAGGCCGAATCATCATTCTTGGAGCGGGACTTGCCGACATCCGACCGCGCCGCATAGCGCAGAATCAGTGCCATGGCTACGGCCTCAATTCAATGACCGTCTTGCCGATCCGGATAGGTACACCGGGTTCCACAGGCAGTGCACGAGTGAGCTGTGTATCCCCCAGGAAGGTTCCATTGGTGGAACCAAGATCTTCGATGAACCAGCGGCTGCCTTGCGGGAACAACCGCGCGTGCCGGCCCGAGGCATAGTCGTCCTCGAGGACCAGCGTGGCTTCTTGTGCGCGGCCCAACAAGATGGGGCTGGCAGCCAGCGGCAGTTCGCTGCCGGCCAGCGGCCCCTCGATCACGGACAAACGATGGGCCTGGACTTTCGGCGGGCTCGGCTGCTGGGCGGCGAGCTCGGGATTCTTGCGCACCTCACGCGCGCTGGGCTGCCCGGTCTTGACCTTCTGGCCGATCATCAGGTCGCGGCGAAGCGCTGAAACGATGCTGATAATCAGGATCCACAGCAGGATCAGGAATCCAAAACGCAGGGCGGTGACGGCAAGGTCGCTGAGCATCAGTGTCCGCCGCTCCCCGCCGGCAGCAGCCGGAAAGTGATCCGGGTGCGGCCCATGGTGATAACTGTCCCGTCGGAGAGTTCCTCGGGCTGTCCTATGCGCTGGCCGTTGACGAAGCTGCCGTTCGTGGAGCCGAGGTCAACGGCCACGGCCGAGCCGCCTGAGGTGCGGATTTCCAGGTGGCGGCGCGAGACGCCGGTGTCGTCAATCAGGATGTCTGCCTCCGAGGACCGTCCCAGCACAACCGAAGGGGCGTTGAGGGAATAGCGCTGGCCGTTGATTTCCAGTACCGGCTGGAGCCGGGTCGGCTGGCGGGCTGGTGCCGGCGGACCCGCCGGACGTTGCTGTTGCTGCGGAGCCGAGCCGGACTTCTCCACGGACGAGTCGATCTCGAAGTCCCCGGACTTGAGGCTTTCATCTTCATTGAACGAGACGCGGACCGGCCCTTGCAGCGTGTACTTCTGGCTGTTGACGTGATTGATCACCACGTCGCAGAGCTCTTCTGCCAAGGTGGCGCCCCACTGCTGCGCAATCGAATAGTCGGATCCGCTGAGCCTGATGTCGAACACGTTGGGAGCGAGGGTGCGTCCTTGGGCCAGCGTGATCGAGTGGTTGTCCAGTTCCCGGCGCAGCCGGCTGGCGATTTCCACCGGCTGGACCTGGTTCTTGCCACCCACGGAGAAGGCACCGCGGACCATCTTTTCGATGCCACGTTCCACGTTGTCCAGTAAGCCCACTAGAGTTGCCTCCTCTCCGTCGTCGATCCGGCGCGGCATGGGCCGCGGGGCACGCCGCTGAAACGTGCTCCAAATCCGATACTACTTGCGACTCCTCCAAATGGCCTTAACCGGCAACGAGCCGCGGTCCGGAAAAAGTGCCCTGCTGTGCGCAAGGTCACATGGTGGTTCAGGGGCCGGACGGGAGGCGGGGCATGGTGGGCGGGCCGGCCTGCGCCACCGTGGGCCCGGCAGGCGGGTGACGGTGCTCGGGCCGCAGCACAGTCCTTCGACCTGCGGGTTTAGGCGCGCAGGCACCCGTGGACTGCCCAGGGCCAGCCTACGGCGACTGGTCCCGGCAGAGGGCTGATTCCCGACCCGCCGGCCCGATTTGGGAATTCCGGCCGGTTTCGCCTAGTATTGATCTCGCTGTTCTTACGGAAACTCTTCGGTAAGAATTCTGCGCGAGTGGCGGAACGGCAGACGCGCTGGCTTCAGGTGCCAGTGTCCGAAAGGGCGTGGGGGTTCAAATCCCCCCTCGCGCACCAAGGGAAGATCTATTGGTCCCGAAGTGCGATGAAAAAACCGGCCATCCCGATGGGATGGCCGGTTTTTTGTTGTCCTGGGCGCGCCCGGTTCCATGGTTAACTGCCTGCAGAGCAGATCCCGGTGGACCGACATGGAGGACGGAAGACTCATGGCATATGGCGAGCTCGACCCCTCGTCGGGCGTACCTCTGTATCGCCAGATCAAAGAGATTCTGCGCAGGGAAGTTGCCGACGGGACTGCGGATCCCCGAAAACCGATGACCGAGGTACAGCTCCTCAATCGTTTCGCGGTCAGCCGTGCGCCTATCCGGCAGGCGTTACAGGAACTCGCCAGCGAAGGGTACGTCTACCGGAAACAGGGTAAGGGGACGTTCCCGGTTACAGGCATCCGAGTTCGGCGGCCCGCCGATGTGCAGCCCGGTGCCTTGTATGAATACCTCTCTGAGAGCGGGCTGCATCCGGCATCGAGGGTTTCCGGCATTGAACGGGTGGAAGCGCCCGCCGTAATCGGAGACCGCCTGGGGCTCGAGGAGGGGGAGATGCTGCTGCATTTCACCCGCTTGATCTCGGTTGAGGACGAACCGCTGCTCGAGGCCAGCGTCTATATGCGCGCACCCGAAGACTTCACCCCCACGGCCGAGGAACTGGAAGACGAAGGCTCGGCCTTCAAGCTGCTGGAGCGGCGGTTCGGCATTACCCTCGACCGCGCCGAGCACGAAGCTTGGGCGACGGCGGCTTCGGCCGACCGCGCGGCGACTTTCGGCGTGGGCGAGGGGAGCCCGTTGCTGGTCATCGAGACTATTTTCTTCACGACCGGAGGCCGGCCTGCCGGGTGGCGTTCTGCGGTTCACCGGGCCGAGGATTTCAAATACCGGTTCACCACCAGCCCCTGAGCTCCGGCCCCTGTGCCGACCCTTCGCAAGCCGATTCGCGACCCGATAAGCGCCACCGGGCTACCCTTGACTTTCGCACGACACCGTGTAAACCTAGTGGACAGGTAATCGGGGTCACATAGGGCAGTGGGCCGCGGCTCATCGGGAAGCTCCGTGGAGTTTCACCTTGCTCGATTACCACTGCCTGCACCGAGTTCGGCGAGGAATCAATCCAGAGGTCGCGGTGCATGATCCTTCCAGCGCGTGGCGCCGTGTACGCCACGCAGACGAAAGGTTGTGCCAATGACGGATACAACAAATTCCACTCCCACCGTCAATACGGTCCTAGGCCCCGTTTCCGCCGATGAGCTTGGTGTAGTCGCGGTCCACGAGGCTCTGCTCTCGGTGGTCCCCGGCGCGGAGCATGCCTACGACATCACCATGGATCGCGCGGAAATCTTCGAGATCCTGGCCGGCAAGCTGCGCGACTTCCGCAGCCATGGCGGCGGGACCATCGTGGACAGCACCGGCATGTTCCACGGCCGCGATGTGAACCTGTACGAAGCACTCTCGCGCTCGACCGGAGTGCACATTGTCGCTTCCACGGGTATGGGTCCGGAGGAGATGCTCGGCGGCTACTTCCTGACGCCGCAGACCAACCCGCCGACGCCGTGGCCCGCCGAAAAGTTCGCCGACCTCTTCACCAAGGAGGTCACCGAGGGCATGGTGGTTCCGCGCGTCGAGCGCCGCGGCGCTGCCGGCCTCGTGGCCAGTACCGCGACCGCGGAGGGCATGACCGCCACGGACGAGAGCCTCTTCCGCGGGGCGGCCCGGACCGCGTTGAACACGGGTGTCCCGGTTTCCATCCGCTACGGCAAGGACGCGCTCGGAGACCTCGGCGTGGTCCTGGACGAGCAGTTGCCCGCCCACCGGATCGTCGTCGGCGGACTGGACCGCAGGGACGCCGCCGCCGCCGGCGCGCCGCTCGAGGTCGCGCAGCGGGGCGCCTTCGTGGCGCTGGACCATGTGGGACTGGACGACGACGACGCATACCTCACCGACCGTGAGCGCGCCTTACTGGTGCTCGACCTGGTCAAGGCCGGTCATGTAAACCGCATCCTGCTCTCGAGCAACGCGATCGGCGTTGCCAAGGGCCAGCCGGACTACGACCTGCCGTTCAGCTATGTCGTCTCGAAGTTTGTCCCGTTCGCGCAGTCGCAGGGGCTCTCCGACGAGGGTGCGCGGCGGATCCTCGTGGACAACCCCCGCGACCTGCTGACCCTGCGCTGAGACCAGCCACGCCCACACATCCTTTTCAAACTTTTTTGAGGTGAATCTCTTGTCGAGAATCAACACAGTGCTGGGGCCGATCTCAGCGGAGGAACTCGGCCTCGTTGCCATCCATGAGCACATTGGCTACGGCATGCCGGGCTCCGAACTGGATACCAAATGGTGGAAGACACCGGAGGAACGGTACGAGGAGACCGTGCCGAAGCTGCGGAAGTTCCATGAGAACGGCGGCGGCACGTTCGTCGACGCCACCGGCATCTGCAACGGCCGCGACATCGACTACTACAAGTCGCTCTCCCGCAAGACCGGCGTGCACATCGTGGCCTGCACCGGCTTCGTCGGCGGAGACACGGCCCTGCCGCACTTCGCCCGGGCATCCGTCGACTACCTGGCACGCCACTTCATCCACGAGATCACCGTCGGCATCGGCGATACCGGCAGCAAGGCGGGCGTCATCAAGGTCGGCGTGAGCCGCGGCGGGCGCATGACGGAACTGGACAAGCGCATCTACCGCGCCGCTGCCCGCGCCGCTGTCGCCACCGGGGTGCCGATCCTGACCCACCTGGCCATCGATGCACGGCCGGCCATCGACATTTTCAATGAAGAAGGACTCCCGCTGGACCGGGTGCTCTTCGGGCACGTGGACGACGGCGTGAACGCCGAGAGCACCCCGGACACCTGGATCATCGAGCGGGGCGGCCGGCTGGGCTTCGACACCTTCGGCTACGAGACCGAACTACCGGACCCGCCGTTCTGGGCCCGCCCCCGGAAGGACCGCATGGACCACTTCCTCCGCTTCGTCCAGGGCGGCCATGCCGACAAGGTGCTCGCCTCGGCCGACGCGAACTGCAGCCCGCTGGGCTGGCCCGGCGTCAAGGGCCACACCGTGAACTACATCTTCGAAGTGCTCATCCCGGACCTGCGAGCCAACGGCGTGGACGAGGCGACGATCAACAAGATCTTTGTCGAGAACGCCGCCGATTTCCTGTCGATCCGCAACTGACCGCCGACGAGCCACCACACACCGACGTTTTCCGGGCACGGCCCGGGGCAAGAAAAGAGAATGAACAATGAAGGCTTTTGAAATCGAGAACCTGAAGATCGCGATCGTCGGCGCAGGCTACGGCGGCGCCGCAGCTGCCAAGGCCCTGAGCCTCCTGGGTGCGGACGTCACGGTGTACGAGCAGGCACCCGCGCTGGGCGAGGTCGGGGCGGGCATCGGCCTGCGTCCGGCGACCATGGCCCGGTTCCGCCAGTGGGGGATTTTCGACGCCATCGCGAAGGTGAGCTCGCCGAGCGACTTCTTCGAGATCCTTACCGCCACCGGTGAGCCGATCATGAAGGACACCTGGCCGGAGGCGGGCGCGGAGAAGCAGACCTACCTGATCCACCGCGGGGACTTCATCGCGGCGTTGACCGGTGTGCTCCCCGAGGGCATGGTGCAGCTCGACCACAAGCTGGAGAAGATCGAGGACAAGGGCGACCGCTCCGTCCTGACCTTCGCCAACGGCAAGACTGTCGAGGCGGATCTTGTGGTTGGTGCCGACGGCATCAGGTCCACCGTGCGCAAGCAGCTGTTCAGCGGGAAGGAACCCGTGTTCTCGGGCGAGCATGCCTACCGCGCGGTCATCTCCATGGACGACGCGCAGGGCATGGTCGGCGATGACAACCTCCGGATGTACATCGGCAGGGGCACGAAGGTCTACCTGCTGCCGCTGCGCCACCGTAACCAGCTGTCCTTCGATATCACCGCGCTGAACCCGGACAGCGCCTGGGCTCCCGCCATCTCTTCGGAGGACATGGTCGCAACCGTCGGCGGCTTCGACGATCGGATTGTGGAGATCACCCGCGGCCTTGACCTGAAGGCAGTTACCATCCGCTCGGTCTGGGACATCGACCCGGTCGACAACTGGCACACGGACTCCGTCGTCATCGTGGGCGATGCGGCCCACTCGATGCTGCACCACCAGGGCCAGGGCGCGAACTCGGCCATCGAGGATGCAGGCGCCCTCGCCGACGCCCTTGCCCAGGCCGGCTCCGTCAAGGAGGCACTGGCCCTCTTCCAGGCAACCCGCAAACCGGTGACTGACGAACTGCAGCGCATCTCGCGCCAGGGCTGGAGCGAAGACGAGGTCAACGACGTCTTCCCCGGCCAGAAGCCCGCGTCCCAGAGCCCCGCTGCCCGCCAGGAGGCATAACCCAGTGCCGATCCATCCCGAAATTGCCAAGATCCTCAGCACGCTCCCGGCGCCTGACGGCTCCCCGCTGGACCCGGAAGCGATGCGCGCCGGCGAGGCGGCGCAGATCCCGCCGCTGGAGGACCGGATTCCGCTGCACGCCGTGGAGGACGCCGCGGCTGCGACACGCTCCGGCGACGTGCCGGTGCGGATCTACACGCCCCCCGGGGCGGATGCCTATGGGGTCCTGGTGTACTTCCACGGCGGCGCCTTCTTCCTCGGCAGCCTGGACACCCACGACCACGTCGCACGGTCGCTGGCCAAGGAAACCGGCTATAAGGTCGTTTCCGTCGGCTACCGGCTGGCGCCGGAGAACGCCTTCCCGGCCGGCCTGGATGATTGCTACGAAGTGGTCCGCTGGGCCGCGGAGCAGGGCGAAAGCCTGGGTTGGGACGGGCAGAACCTCGCCATCGCGGGCGACAGCTCGGGCGGCACCTTCGTGGCCGCCGTCGCTGCCAAGGCACACGACGAGGGGTTCGACCGGATCACGCACCAGATCCTGTTCTACCCGTCGCTGGACCTGGATTTCGACGTAGACCGCTACGCGTCGCTGCGCGAGAATGCCGAAGGCTTCGGACTGGAGACAGCGGGCCTGAAGCCGTTCAACGCCTTTTACATTGATAGCGGCGCGGATCCGGCGGACCCGCGCGTCTCTCCGATCAAGCGCGAGGACCTCTCGGGCCTGCCCAAGGCCCTGGTCATCACGGCGGAGTTCGACCCCCTGCGCGACGAGGGAGAATTCTACGGGCAGCGCCTGAAGGACGCCGGCGTGGACGTGAAGGTCAGCCGCTATGCGGGGGCCAACCACGGCTTCGTCCAGAACTTCTCCTGGATTCCGGAGTTCTACCGGGCTTTCGAAGAGACTGCCGGTTTCCTGAACCGGGACTAACCGACCGGGGCCCCTCCCCAACCCCCACAACGGCGGCGCGCACCTACCCAAGGTGGGCGCCGTCGTCGTCGTTGTCGGCTAAGGCCTCCGCCGGGCGCGGCGGAGGCCTGCCGCGTGAGGTCAGCTGCCCTCGCCGAACCGCTGGCGGTAGCCGTGCAGGGTGGTGAAGAACGGGGAAGGCTCCAGCGAGGGGTCGCCGGTGTAGCCGAGCTCCTCGGCCACACGGGCGAATGGGGAGTGGGGTGAATCCGTGTCCTGCAGGCCGTCCTTCAGGCAGCGGCGGGCGGCGTCGGCGATGCGGGCCTCAAGGTCGATGCTCTGCTGCAAGGCCCGGTAGGCGCCGTCCCGGTCCAGGCCGATCTCATAGGGCTCTCCGTCCGGGCCGCGGTAAGGGTGGCCCAGGAACAGGCGGTTCGGACGGATTTCGTCACGCAGGTACTCCAGGCTCGAGCGGTAGGCGGCCGGGTCCTCGTAACCCGGGAAGCCGTTGGCGGCGCCGTGGGCCTGGACCGCGTCCCCCACGAAGACGTCGTCCTGCCCGTCGATGACGTAGGCCACGGATCCGGCGGTGTGGCCCGGGATGTGGCGCACGGACACGGAGACGCCCCCGCCGAGGGAAAGGGTCTCGCCGCCCTTCACCAGCAGGGTTGGTTCCATCTCGCCCGAGATGGCCTGCTGGGCCATGCCGGCCTGCTTGGCCTCGGCCTCCGGGTCCTGCAGGTACTGCTGCCGCACGGAGAGGTACTGGTCGACGTGGGCGCGGCGGGAGCGCAGCAGGGGCGCGTCGGCCTGATGGATCACGACCTGCGCGCGCCGGCCCGTGAGCTCCCACAGGGCGTGGGCGCCGCCGAGGTGGTCGATGTGGCCGTGGGTCAGCAGGATCCAGCGCACGTCCTCTATGCTGCGGCCGAGCTTTTGGAGGGCGGGGGCCATGCCCTCGGCGGGAGACGAGCTGACTCCGGTGTCCACGATGGCCGGTTCCGGTGCGTCGATGAAGAAGCTGTACAGGCCGAAGCGGCCCCAGGGGGATACCAGCGGATGGACTTGCACTTCTTGCGTCAACGTTCTCTCCTCGGCTCCGGGACCCATTTTCCGGGTCGGATGGTCGGCGGCCATGTCGGGGGAGGGACGGTGCTCCCGCTCCGAGCCTTTCAGCGCAGCGCGCGGATCGCAACGGTGCCAGGGCCTTGATCCACCAACTTTATTATAATAATATGCTTGAGTCACGCCGAGGCCGCAACATGCGCTGGCGGGACACTCGACGTTTGCTTAGGAGCTGCACACTCATGACTGATTTCACGACGTGGAATGCGGGCGGGGAGAAGATCGCCATCCGCAAGGACCTGCGGATCCCAATGCGGGACGGCGTTGAACTGGCCGCGGACACCTACCAGGGCCTCGAGGACAAGCCGCGTCCGGCACTGGTCGCGCTGAGCCCCTACGGCAAGGAACTGCAGGCGCTGGCACTCACTACTCCGCCGCAGCGCCGTCCGAGCCCGATGTGGGACGGCTGCATCGAAGCCGGGGACATCGCCCGCATCGTCAAGGAGGACTATGTCCACGTCATCGGCGACCTGCGCGGCTCCGGCGCGTCCGGCGGCGAGCACATCGGCAACTACAACGCCGGCGGTGTTTCCCTGGGCCAGGACGCCTACGACTTCATTGAGTGGGTCGCGGCGCAGCCGTGGTGCGACGGCAATGTCGGCATGGTCGGCATCTCCTACTTCGGTTCCATGCAGGTGCTGGCCGCCGCCGAGCGCCCCCCGCACCTGAAGGCAATCTTCGTTTCCGGCGGACACTACGACTTCTACGAGACGACCTACCACGGCGGCGTCATGTGGTTCATGCCGCGTGCCGCCCGGGAGGGCCGTGGCGGCGACTCCGGCTGGGCCTTCACCGACAACGTCAAGTCCCGCATGATCGAGAAGTACTCTCCCGAGGAGCTGAAGAAGCTCGTCGCGAAGCGCCTCCGGGACCCGGACGTGGCCGCGTGGCCGAACCTGGTGCACGTCCTGAACTACCCCAAGAACCACGAGGCATGGTTCGACATCGTCATGAACGAGCTGGACGGGGACTGGTATGAGGAACGCAACCCCATCACGCTGGCCCCGAACATCGACATCCCGGTCTGGCTGCAGCTCGACCAGGGCCGCGGCTGGACGCTGGACGGCACCATCGAGCTGTACAACGCGCTGAAGGGCCCCAAGAAGCTGACCGTGGGGCCCTACCCGCCGATGCAGTCGCGCCCGTTCATCGAGGAACACGACAAGATGTTCCGCTGGTACGACTACTGGCTCAAGGGCATCGATAACGGTGTCCTGGACGAACCGGCCGTGAGCGTCTTCGTCGAGGGCTCCCGGGAGATCATCAACGCGGACCAGTGGCCGCCGAAGGACGTCGAATACACGTCCCTCTACCTGCGCCCGCGCCACAAGCTCTCGACCGAACCGGAGCCAATGGGTTCCGAGTATGCCGCCCCGGACGGCTTCTACCAGGCGCCGCTCACGGTGACGGACAAGGTGGAGATCATCAGCTGGAGCACCGCGCCGTTCGAAGAGGATACGGAAATGATCGGCACCGGTGCCGCCCACATCTTCGCCGAGCTCGACCAGCCGGACACCAACTTCATCCTGCGTCTGTGGGACTACGCCCCCAACGGCAAGCGCCAGCTCATCACCAGCGGCTACCTGAAGGCCTCGCACCGCGAGCTTGACGACCGCACGACCGAGGGCAATCCGTACCACCCGCACACCCGTGCGGTGCCGGTGGAGCCCGGGCAGATCGAGGAGTACGTGCTTCGCCTCTACCCGTTCGCCAACACGTTCAGGCCGGGCCACAAGCTGACGGTGGAGCTGTCGAACGCCGAGCCGCTGGCCGACGAGCACAACGCACTGCTGCCGCCGGACGCCTTCCACCTCCCCGTGGGCCGGCCCGTCACCCATAAGATCTACCGCGACGCGGCCCACCAGTCCCGGCTGGTCCTGCCGTTCACCACGCGCAGGGCCGCCGAGGGTCAGGACGGCTAGCCGGACGGGCGGGCGGCGGGAGACCAGGCCGGTTAACCGGCCGGCTCCCCGACGCGGCGGCAAGGGTCCCGGTCTTCGGACCGGACCCTTCTTTTTGTCCGGCGCTCCTCCGGTTGGCCGCGGGTCCGCGGTAGGCTCGCACAATGCGGATCAAAATGTGCAGCATCCATGTCAAAGACCCGGCGGAAGCGTTCAAGTTCTACACCGAGGTTCTGGGGTTCGAGGAACTCGTCGCGATGCCCGAGTACTTCCTCTACATCGTGAAGTCGCCCGAGGAGGGGCAGGGGACCGGCCTGCTGCTGGAGCCCAGCGACAACCCGCTCGGCGAGGCGTACATGAAGGGCGTGTACGACGCCGGCATGCCCACCATCGTCTTCGGGGTGCCTGATGTGCAGGCAGAGTATGAGCGGTTGGTCGCCCGAGGCGTGAAGTTTACCGCCGAGCCGCAGCCGGATCCCTCGGGCATCCTGTCCGCGGTGTTCGACGACGGCTGCGGCAACCTGGTCCAGCTGCACCAGGACTAACCCGGCCGGCCCGGCCGGCTCCGCCCTGGTTTTGCCGGGCCTGTCTTCGCGAAAGCCTAGCTCGACCGGGTTTCGGTGCGCTCTTTGAGCCGCTGTTCCTCGGCGCGGACGGCCGCGAAGGACGCGCGCTCGGCGACCAGCCACTGGGGCGGATCCTGCAGCAGCGCGGTGATCTCCGCCGTCGTCAGCGGATCCGTGATTCCGCCGCGCGCGAGGCCGCCGATGGAGACGTTCAGTTTCCGGGCGACTTCCGGCCGGGGGTGCGGCCCGTTGCGGCGCAGGTCCTGCAGCCACTGCGGCGGGTTGGCCTGGAGCTGGTCGAATTCCTCGCGCGAGACGGGGTTGTCCTGGAATTCCTGGGGTGCTGCCGGCAGGTAGATGCCCAGCTTCTTGGCTGCTGTGGCCGGTTTCATGGTCTGGGACGGTCGCGCGCTTGTCATGGGACCAGCGTAGCCGCCCTCGGCTAATCTATTGAAGGACCGGGCCCCCGACGGGCGCGCAGCCGAGAGGAACGCATGGACACGGACACCCCCGGGCAGCGGACGCTGACCATCGGCCTGGTCCCCGGTGTTATCCCGGACAAGTGGACGCGCCGCTGGGCGGACCGGATGCCGGACATCCCGCTGCGCGTGCTGGCTTGCGGCGAGGACGAGCAGCTGCAGGTCCTGCGCGACGGCCGGGCTGACATGTGCTTCATCCGGCAGGCGGCGGACGCCGAGCCGCCCGCGGGCCGGGAGGAACTGAGCCTGATCCCGCTGTACACCGAGCGGCCGGTGGTGGTGGCGCCGAAGGAGCACGAGCTCGAGCTCTATGACGAGGAGGTCCCGGCCGCCGAACTGGCCGCGTTCACGGTGCTGGATCCGGCGGAGATGGGCGGAGCCAGGACGGGCGTGGAAGTGGTGGCGTCCGGGGCCGGAGTCATGGTCCTGCCGATGTCGGTGGCCCGGCACTACAGCCGCAAGGACGTCATCAGCCGGATCGTGGCCGGTTACCCGGAGACGAAGGTCGGCCTGGCCTGGCTCACAGAGCGCACCGACGAGGTCATCGAGGAATTCATCGGCGTGGTGCGCGGACGCACGGCCAACAGCTCGCGCCAGCCGTCCGTGCGCCGCGAGGCCGAGGCGAAGAAGGATACCCGGGGCCGGAAGGGAGCCGGCGGACAGGGCGGCACGGCGGGCGCCCAGGGCGGCGGCAAAAGCCCCGCCAAAAGCGGCACCAAGGGCGGCCAGGGAACCAAGGGCAAGAGCCCCAAGGGCCGGCAGCCGCCGAAGGGCCGGCGCCCCAAGCGTCACGGACGGTGACCGGCCGCGGTTAGGCTGGTGCCATGACGTTGCCGCAGAACCCTGACCATCTTGACGATGCCGACCTGGCGGCCTGGCTGGTGCGCTCCGCGGCCCAGCTGGCCGCCCGGATGCGCTCCGACGTGACGACGTTCGAGGAGAAGACGAGCATTTCCGACGTGGTGACGGCGGCGGACATGGCGGCCGAGAAGCTGGTGGTGGACACCCTGCGCCGGGTGCGGCCCCAGGACAGCATCTTCGGCGAGGAGGGGTCCGAGTACGCCGGCACTTCGGGCCGGACTTGGGTGATCGACCCGGTGGACGGAACCTACAACTTCTTTACCGGGGCGACGTACTGGTGTGCTGCCCTGGCCCTCAAGGACGACGGCGGGGTGCAGCTGGGCGCCGTGTACCACCCCGCGGAGGATGCCCTCTGGCTGGGCGGGCAGGACCGTCCGACCACGCGCAACGGGGTCCCGGCGTCAGTCCAGGCCAGCACCCCGCTGGACCAGAGCTGCGCCGCCGCCTACCTCCACCACACCTACCTGCGGGACGGGAACGCCGCGGAGCCGTACCTCGCGGCCGTGCTCGGGGCGGCGACCTACCGCACCTGGGGCTCCGCCTCCTGCGAGCTCGCCGCCACGTCCGCGGGCATATTTGGGGTGTGGCTGCAGCAGGGGCTGCCGGAATGGGACTGGCTCCCCGGCAAGGCCTTGGTGGAAGCGGCCGGCGGGGACACCGCCGTCGTGCAGGTCAAGGGATACCGCTGGCACGTGGCCGGCGGGCAGCAGCAGGTGGCCGACACGGTGCGGCTGCTGCAGTCGCAGGCTTAGCCGAAGTAGTTGAACACTCAGCAACGGGACGAAAGAGGGCAGGACCGCATGCAGCAGTACGAGACACTGAAGATCGAGCGGGCCGAGGCGCTGGCCACCGTCACGCTGGAGCGGCCTGAGGCCATGAACGCGCTGAGCAGCCGCGTGGTGGCCGAGCTGGCGGAGCTGGTCGAGGAGCTGCGGTCGCCGGAGGCCGCCGGCATCCGCTGCGTGCTGCTCACGGGCTCCGGCGGAAAGGCCTTCGCCGCCGGTGCCGACATCCGCGAACTGGCGGACATGACGGGGGAGCAGGCCGCGCGCTACAGCGGCGCGATGCTGGAGGTGACGCGGGCGCTGGAGCAGCTGCCGATGCCGGTGATCGCCTGCGTCAACGGCTTCGCCCTCGGCGGCGGACTGGAACTGGCGATGGCCTGCGACTTCATCTACGCGACGGCGAACGCCAAGTTCGGCCAGCCGGAGGTCAACCTCGGCCTGATTCCGGGCTTTGGCGGAACGGTCCGGCTGCCGCAGCTGGTGGGCCCGGCCCGGGCCAAGGAGCTGATCTACAGCGGCCGCGCCATCGACGCAGCGCGCGCCCTCGAGATCGGCCTGGTCAACCAGGTCTTCGACACGCGCGAGGAGATGCTGGAGGCCGCTGCGGCCACCGGCGCCGAAATCGCCGCCAAGTCGCCGGCGGCCGTTGCCAGCGCCAAGCGGACGGTGGATGCCGTGGCCGCGCTGCCTACCGCCGAGGGCCTGAAGCTGGAGCGCGATGCGTTCGCCGGAGCCTTCGGCACCGAGGACGCCAGGATCGGCACCCGGGCCTTCCTGGCCAAGGAAAAGCCGGAGTTCACGGGGAAGTAGCCTCCCCGTCGCCTCTGCTCCATTATCGGGCGAAAGTATTGCGGCGGCGGCAGTGTGATGCATATTATGTTGACGTATCAACTAATACGCCGCTACAGTTATATACGAACGCATGAAAAATGCTGTCGGATAAGCAACCCTAGGAGGCACTCATGGCCATCGAACTCACCCCCGGAACCTGGAACCTGGACCTGGCCCACAGCGAGGTCGGCTTCACCGTCCGCCACGCCGGCATCAGCAAGGTGCGCGGCCAGTTCACCGACGCCGAGGGCACCCTCGTGGTCGGCGAGACGCTCGAGGGTTCGTCCGTGCAGGCCGTGGTGAAGACCGCGTCCTTCGACTCCAACGATGACAACCGCGACGCGCACGTCAAGGGCGCCGACTTCTTCGACGTCGAGCAGTACCCCAACATGACCTTCAAGGCCAGCGGCGTCGAGGGCACCCCGGAAGAGTTCAAGCTGGCCGGCGACCTGACCATCAAGGACACCACCCTGCCGGTGGTCTTCGACGTGGAGTTCGGCGGCATGGCCGTGGATCCGTTCGGTGCCACCCGCGCTGGCTTCTCGGCCACCACCCAGATCTCCCGCAAGCAGTTCGGCATCACCTGGAATGCGGCGCTGGAGGCCGGCGGCGTACTGGTCGGCGACAAGGTGACCATCAACGTCGACGCCGCGTTCGTCCTGCCCTCGAACTAGGCTCGCACGCCCTCGGGCTAGGCGCGCATCGCGCAAAGCACTGACGACGGCGGACGGTTCCCTCCCGCAGCGAAGGGAGCCGTCCGCCGTCGGGCTTTAACGCGTGGCCTTCGGCCGGCAGCCCCGGCATTCCGTTGCCGGTACGGGGCTTGTTGCGTACGGTGGGACGAAACGCGAAGCACCGGGAGACGACGAGAGGAAGCCAGGCATGCGGCACAGGGGCGAGGGCGAACCGGACGCGGTCGGCCGGGGCAAGTCGAAGAACGAAAACGGCAGCACGGACTACTACGGCGGAACAGGGGCCGGCGGCTTCCCGCCCGGCGCCAGCGGCACGGAGGACCTGCCGGTCGAGGATCCTGCGGCCAAGTCGGACAAGCCCGGCGGTTCGGCCCCGGCGCAGGATGTCCCGGGCGGCACCTTGAACGACCCGGACAACGAGCCGGAGGCCGGCGGGGCCTGACCTGCGGCCGGACCATTGCCGCGCGTGCCGGTGCTGGGTACCGTTGATTTATCGTCAGTGGAGGGATTCCCATGGCACGCATCGAAGAGACCATCGACGTAACGCTCGGCGCGGATGACGCGTACGGCCAGTGGATGCATTTTGAGGCTTTCAGCCTGTTCATGCGCAGCGTAGAGCGGGTGATCCGGACCGGCGACGGGGCCCATCACTGGGTGGTCAAGATCGCGGGCCGGCGCCGCGAATTCGACACGCGCATTACCTCGGACGATCCGGGCAAACGCGTGGCCTGGGAGGGGACCGGGGACATGCCGCACAGCGGCGTGATGGTCTTCACCCCCATCGACAACGGGAATACCCGGATGTCCGCGTCGATCGACTGGCAGCCTGGGTCCATGGTGCAGAAGGCCGGCCACCGCGTGGGGTCGGACCACCGGGAGGTCCGCAACGAACTCTGGCGCTTCAAGGACTTTGCCGAGTCCGGCGGCACGCTCACCCACCACGGGGTCCCGGAGCACGGCCTCGGCAGCCACGATTACTTCGGCGGCACCGCCGGCGGCGGCTTCCCGCCCGGGGTCACGGAACAGCCGGACATCCCCATGCAGGACCCGGCGGCGGCCAAGGACCAGCCGGGCGCTCACGGCGAGATGGGCGAGGCCATCCCGCGCCACCGGGCCGCGGATGCTGCCCGGGCCCGAGGCGCCGGCCCGGTTCCGGAGGCGGCGGGGGAGACCGAAGGGGGAACTACCGGGCGCTGATCCGGTCCACCGTCTCGATCGCCTGAGCCGAGAGGCGTTCGGAGAGGGGCGCGGACTTGGCGGACTCGGCGGCCGCGGCCTGGCCTTCCTGGCTCAGCACGTATTTGGCGAAGGTCTTGGCGAGTTCGACCTTGTGTGCGTCCTCGTAGCTGCTGCAGTACACGTGGTACGAGACGAGCAGGAGCGGGTAGGCTCCCGCCGCCGTGGTGGTCCGGTTCAGTTCCAGTGCAAGGTCGCCCTCGGGCCGGCCCTCAACGGGCTTCGACTGATCCAGCGCCTTGGCCGCGGCCTCGGCGGTGACAGGCACGAAGTCGTCGCCGACCTTGAGGTTCACCTTGCCCAGCGGGGGTCCGACGGCGGAGTCATCGGCGTAGGTCACGGCACCTTTGGTGCGCGCGACCATGCTGACGACGCCGGCATTGCCCTGGGCGTTCTCGCCGACGTATTCCGCGGGGAAGGAGTCCGAAGGATCGGCGGTCCACGCCTCGGGTGCCACGGCGTGCAGGTACTCGGTGAAGTTTTCGGTGGTGCCTGAGTCGTCACCGCGGGTGACCGGGGAGACGGGCAGGTCCGGCAGGTCCACGCCGGGGTTCTGGCGGGTAATGGCCGGATCGTCCCAGGTGGCGATCTCGCCCTTGAAGATCTGTGCAATGGTCGCCGCATCCAGGTTCAGTTCGCTGATGCCCGGCAGGTTGAAGCCGACGGCGATCGGCGAAACGTAGGCGGGAACGTTGAAGGCGCCGCCGGGTCCGCAGACATCCTTGGCGAGTTCCATTTCCTCGTCGTCCAGGTAGGCGTCCGAGCCGGCAAAGTCCACCGCACCGGCCAGGAAAGCCGTGCGGCCGGCGCCCGACCCGTCCGGGGAATACTGCATCTGGACCTTGGGGTTCAGCAGGGCGAATTCCGCGCGCCAGGCGTCCATGGCGGCGTTCTGTGCGGACGAGCCGGCGCCGGACAGTGTGCCTTCCAGGTCCGAGCCATGCTGCGCGGCGGCTTCCTGTTCGGCCCCGAGCGGGTAGTCGGAGCCGCAGCTTGCCAGCGGCAGCGCGAGCAGGGCGGCGGCGAGGAAGATCGGGCGGAGTTTTTTGCGTGCCATCACCTCGAGCCTAGCGTTAAGAGACAGTGAACAGGGAGTGAAGGATGGATGGCGGCTCAGGGCAGCATGGGGCTGCGCCGCCGGAAGCCGGGGCGGAGCACGACCCGGCGCTTATCGATCCGCTCCACGTCTTCCCATGCCACCAGGAATGCGCCGCGGTGCCGCCACCTCAGCAGCTGGGCGATCGGCCAAGGCGCCGTGACCCTGGAACGCTCGTAGCCCATGAAGGACGTCCCGCTGTGCGGGCTGACGATGAAGCCCTCGAGCCGCGCCTCGGCCAGCGCCCCGGGGAGCGGCGCGTGCGATCCGTCCAGCGCGAACCGTGCGTCGACCACCTTGCCCAGGCGTCCGCCGTCGTGGTCCGTCACGGCGCTGCCGAGCAGGTCACTGAGGATCATGGCGGCCTCCCGGAATCCGGCCGATGACGTGGTCCCGCACCCAGTGTTCCACCCAACGGATGTCCAGGTCGGCCCCCGCGATGTTCAGGCGGATGACCGTGCCGATCTGGCCGATGCTCCGCCACGGAATCCGTTCCAGCCGTCCCGTCGGGGGGCGGCCGCCGAAGATCCGCGTGCCCAGCACGGAGCCGCTGAGCAGGTTGGTGATCACCGGGGGAGCGGTGCCGGGCGGGATCGTGCCCTCCGGAATGCCGGAGAGCTCCACATCGTCCACCGTGGTGACGGGTACGTCCTCGGTATCGAGGATCTGCCGGTCCAGGAGGTGCAGCTGCGCGTCCAGCACCTTGCCCTTGTAGGAATTCATGCTCCGGCTCCGGTAACGATCATGAGGGGGATGGCGGACAGGGACGCGACCAGAATGATGCCCAGGTAGAAGGTGCCGAGCAGGTTCAGGCCCCGGCCGTTGACGTGCTCGCCCATGTACTCCGGATCGTTGGCAACGATCAGCACGGGGATGTAGGTCAGCGGCAGGGCGATCGCGGAGAAGACCACCGAGTACTCGGTGACCAGGACGGGATCGACCCCGGTGGCGAGGACCGCCAGGCCGATGAGCAGGGTGAGGATCATGGACAGGTGGAAACGCGCAGCGTTCGCGGGGCGGTGGAACTTCCCCCAGGACCACCCGAAGAACTGGGCGAGCGTGTAGCCGCTGGAGAGGGTGGTCTCCAGCGCGGCCCCGAAGGTCGCGGCCACCACGCCGATAATCGCGATGGCCAGGAACAGCTTGCCGCCGGCCTCGGCCACCGGCAGGACCACCTGGGAGAGCGAGGTGACCTGGATTCCCGCGGGCAGCAGCACCACGGCGGCACAGGCGGCGATGGCCACGGAGAGCAGCCCGCCCAGCGGGAAGCCGACCAGGACGTTGATCCTCGACTGCATCAGGTCCTTCAGTTTCCACCCCTCCTCGACGGCGCCGGAGGAGAAAAAGAAGACCTCGTACGGCGTCATGGCCGCGCCGAACAGGGCCACGGCGTAATAGAAGTAGACGGCGGGTCCCTCGTTGCCCGGGATGGCCGGCGTCAGCGCCTGGTCCGCCAGCTCGGTCCAGTCCGGTCCCAGCGCGAAGAGGGCGACCCCGAAGATGATCAGCGACAGGCCCATCAGCCCGGTGACGTTCTCCAGGATCTTGAATTTCACCCGCCAGATGACCAGCCAGACGGCCAGGGCGGCCAGCGGGATCCAGAGCAGGTAATTCACGCTGCTGGCCAGTTGCAGGGCCAGCGCGATGCCGCCGACTTCGGCCGTTACGGTCATGAGGTTGATCAGGAAGGAGGCCCCGAGGTTCGCGCCGGCGGCGCGGGAGCCGAGGCGTTCGCGGATGATTTCGAACGTGGCGCGGCCGCTGACGACGGCGACCTTTCCAGACATATGGGCGAAGGCGCAGATTCCGATAACGCCGAGGACGACCACCCAAAGCAGCGAGAGGCCGAAGCGGGACCCGACGACTGCGTTGGTCACGAGGTCGCCGATGTCGACGAAGCCGCCGATCGCGGTGAGGATGCCCAGCGCAACGCCGAGGATGCGTTTCACGGCAGCCACTCCTTCGCCGCAGCGTCCAGGCGCTCCGCCAGCCGTCCCAGTTCGGCGGCGACGGCTGCCGTTTCCGCGCCGTGATTATCCGCCTGAACCAGGTCCTGGGCCTGGTTCAGCAGGGCGACGGCGGTAAATGCCAGGTCCCTTGCGGCGGCACGGTCGTCGCTTTCCTTTTGGTTCTTCGGCTCAGCCTCGGCGATGTTGGTGGCGGCGTCCGTGGTCTCCTTCAGGGCGTCCTGCAGCGTCGAGTCGGTCAACCCCTTGATGCTCCGGTCCTGGAGGTGGATGTCAAGGGCCAGCTGGGCCGTTGCGGCGGCCGAGGACGTCTGCTCCATGGCCCGGCCCAGCGTGCCATCGACGCCGCCTTCCGCGGTGGCGCAACCGCCTAGGAACAGGGTCGCGGCGAGGGCGGCCGCCGCGGCCGCCGCGCTATTTCGCCTCAAGGTCGCGGGTCGCCGGTCCCTCCAGTACCGTGCCGTCCGGCGCGAAGCGGGAGCCGTGCAGCGGGCAGTCCCAACTGCACTCCGCGTCGTTCCAGGTCAGCACGCCGCCTAGGTGGGTGCAGATGCCGCTGACCCGCCGGGTGGTCCCGTCCACGGTGCTCACTCCGACGGGCCGGGCGTTCCCGCGCACCACCGTGCCCTGGCCCTCGGGCGGGGATGTCTGCGAGGTGCGGGTCAGGCCGCCGAGCCAGCCGGAGACCAGTTCCAGGCCGACCTCGGCATTCGTCTGGACCGTGGACAGCGCGTCCTGGGCCGCTATTCCTGCCTTGTAAAGTTCTGCGGCCCAAGGCTTCGAGCCGCCGAGCAGGGTGGAGGACAAGGCCAGCGCCGCGGCCGCCGCATTGGTCAGGCCCCACTTGTTGAAGCCGGTGGCCACCAGGATCCGGTCCTCGACGAAGGACAGCCGGCCCACATAGGGGACCGCGGCCGCGGGCTCGTAGTCCTGCGCGGACCAGCTGTGCGTCAGCTCGGCCCCGGGGAACTGGTCCTTGGTCCAGCGGACCAGGTCCTCGAGGTTGCCTTTGGTGTGCTGCTGCCGGCCGACGCTGTGCCCGTTGCCGCCGACAATGAGCACCTGCCGCCCGGCGTGTCCGGCGGTGCGGAGGCTGCGGGTGGGGGCGTCGATGGAGAGGTACATGCCGGACGGCATGCCGCCGGGCACGTTGAACGCGGCGGCATAGGAGCGCTGCGGCTTGAGGACGCTGAAATGCCCGCCGCGGTTGAGGACCGGCGTGCCGGTGGCGAGCACCACGTGCTCCGCGGTGACCTGGCCGGCCGCGCTGTGCACGGTCAGCCTGCGGCCGGCCTGCCCGCCCTCGGCGCGCCGGGACCCGATGGCATCCCGGGTGACCGAGACGTTAGTGGCGCGGATCCGCTCGATCAGCACTCCGCCCCGCTCGCGCAGCTCTGCGGCCAGCCCGGCGAGCAGCTCCATCGGGTGCAGCTGGGCCTGGTCCGCGAGGCGCAGCGCCCCGGCGACGGGAAAGGGCAGCTCCGGTGCCGCCTCGACGTATTCTCCGCCCAGCCCGGCGTCGGTGGCCGCCTGCAGTTCGCTGCGCAGGTCGGCAACGCCCTGCCCGGTGGCGGCGTAGGTGAACGCGTCGCGCCGCTCGTAAGCGATGTTGTGCTCCTCGCAGAAGCGCAGCAGCCACGCCTGGCCCTCGCGCTGCGCCTCCACGTAGGCCCGGGCGGTGCGGGCACCGTGGTGCGCGGTGATCCTGGAGAGCTGGCGCCCCTGCAGCAGCGAGACTTTCGCCGTCGTATTGCCGGTGGTCACCGCCCCCGTGCTGCGTGCTTCGAGGACTGCGACGCGCTGGCCGGCGCGCGAGAGCAGGACGCCGGTGGCCAGGCCCGTGAGCCCGGCGCCGACGATGACCGTGTCGTATTCGGCACCCGGCTCGAAGGAATCGGCGGGAATGGCGGGCGCGGTGTCTAGCCAGAGCGATTTCATCCAGTTGTCCTTTCCTGCAAGGTCAACTCCCACCCCACCCTGTTGGACGCAGGCCGTCAAGGGATAGCTAAGCTTGCTTCCAAAATGGTTGGAAACCTTGGGAGGAACCATGGACAGCTCCGGGACGGCCGTTCTGGTCATCGACATGCAGAAGGCCTACTTCGAGGCCGAGGCCCTCCGCGGCCGGCAGGACGAGGTGGTGGCGGCCTGCAACCGCCTGGTCGCCGCGGCCGCCGCCAACGACGTTCCGGTGCTGCTGGTCTGCACCGAGCACGAGCGGGACAAGTCCACCTGGACGCTGAGCATGCTCGACGACGACCAGGGCTTCATCTTCTCCGGCAGCGAGCAGGCCGAGTTCGTTGACGGCCTGCGGCACGAGGGCCTGCCGCGCATGGTGAAGACCCGGGACAGCGCCTTCATGGGCACGGACCTGCTGCTGCGGCTGCGGAATTTCGGGGCCGGCCGGCTGGTCCTGGCGGGGGTGGCCACCCACAATTGCGTGGCCCAGACGGCGGCCGACGCCTTCGCGAACAACTTCCGCGTGGTGTACGCGGCGGACGCCATGGCCTCCACCAACGAAGAGTATGCCGAGGCGATGCGGAACATCCTCAGCGACGAATACCGCCAGCCGGTGCTCGGAGAGGCGGAGGTGGAGAAACTGCTGGCCGCCAGCGGCGAGCCTCAGTAGCCTGATAACCGAGCCAGCAAGCCCGAGCGAGCAGGAGGCCCAACATGGACGACGAGATCCACCGCCGGATCCAAGACCTGATCCAGCAGGAGCAGCGTTTGCGCGAAATCGGCGCCGAGGACAGCGAACAGGCCGAGGCGCGGGCCGCCGACCTGGCCCGGCTGGAGGAGCAGCTGGACCAGTCCTGGGACCTGCTGCGCCAGCGCCGCGCGAAGCGGAAGGCCGGCGACGATCCGGAGGACGCCCGCGTCCGCCCCGTGGACGAGGTCGAGGGCTACCGCCAGTAGCGCGGGTCAGGCGCCCTTGCTGGCCTTGGCCCGGGGGCGCTTCGGCGCGGCCTCTTCGTCCTCGTCCTTTTTCGCGGCGGTCTTCCGGCCGGACGCCTTGGAAGCCGGCTTGGCCTTGGACTCCGCCGCCGTATCCTTCCCGGCCGCGGGCTTCTTGCCCTCGCGGTTCTTTTCCACGCTGCGCCGCAGCGCCTCCATCAGGTCCAGGACCTTGCCGCCCTCTTCCTCGCCTTCCTCGCCGAACGTGGCCTCGGTGTCCAGCGACTCGCCCTGTTCGATCTTGGCGTCGATCAGCGTGCGAAGCTGCTCCTGGTATTCGTCCGTGAACTCGTCGGGCTTGAAGTCGCTAGAGAAGGACTCCACCAGCGCGGCCGACATCTCGCGCTCCTTCGCCGAGATCCGCACCGTCTCCTCCAGCGAGGGAAAGCTGGCCTCGCGGACCTCGTCCTCCCAGAGCAGCGTCTGCAGCATCAGCACGTCCCCGCGCACCCGCAGCGCGGCGAGCCGGGTCTTTTGCCGCAGCGCGAACTTCACCACTGCCGTCCGGTCCGTGTCCTCGAGCGTCTTGCGCAGCAGCACGTACGCCTTGGTGGACTTCGAATCCGGCTCCAGGTAGTAGCTGCGGTCGAACATGATCGGGTCGATCTGGTCGCTCGGGACGAACTCGACGACGTCGATCTCCCGGTTCTTCTCCACGGGCAGGGAGGCCAGGTCCTCGTCCGTGAGCACGACCGTGCGTTCGCCGTCGTCGAAGGCCTTGTCGATGTCCTTGAACTCGACGACTTTTCCGCAGACCTCGCAGCGGCGCTGGTACCGGATCCGCCCGCCGTCCTTCTCATGGACCTGGTGGAGCTTGACGTCATGGTCTTCGGTGGCGCTGTACAGCTTGACCGGGACGTTGACCAGCCCGAAGGCCACGGCCCCTTTCCAGATGGCTCGCATGGGACAAGTCAACACCAAGCATGCTGGCAATTACTAGCTATCAGGGCGCATATTGGCAAGACTAAGCCTATGGCCAGGACAAGCAGTGCCCAGCGGCAGATCGTCGAGGTGGAGGGGCACCGCCTGAGGCTGACCAGCCTGGACAAGGTCATTTACCCCGAAACGGGCACCACTAAGGCGGACGTCCTGTCCTATTACTCGAGCATTGCGCCGTACCTGATTCCGCATGCAGCCAACCGTCCGGTCACGCGCAAGCGCTGGGTCGAAGGCGTCGGAACCGCGGCCAGGCCGGGCGAGGTGTTCTTCCAGAAGAACCTGGAGGACTCGGCTCCCTCGTGGATCAAGCGGCACGCGATCGAGCACAAGAGCGGCACGAACGTCTACCCAATGGTCAACGATCTGGCCACCCTGACCTGGCTGGCCCAGATCAGCGCGCTGGAGATCCATGTGCCGCAGTGGAAATTCGGCCCGCGCGGCAAGCGGAACAATCCGGACCGGATGGTGCTGGACCTGGACCCCGGCGAGGGGGCCGGCCTGGCCGAGTGCGCCGAAGTGGCCCGAATGGTCCGCAGGATCCTAGTGGACATGGGGCTGGATCCGCGGCCGGTGACCAGCGGCTCCAAGGGAATCCATCTCTACGCCGCGCTCGACGGAACGCAGACCTCCGAGGAGGTGTCCGACGTCGCACATGAACTGGCGCGCATGCTCGAGGCGGACCACAAGGACCTGGTGGTCAGCGACATGAAGAAGACGCTGCGGCAGGGGCGGGTGCTGCTCGACTGGAGCCAGAACCACTGGAACAAGACCACCATCACCCCGTATTCGCTGCGCGGCCGGCTGCATCCCATGGTCGCGGCGCCGCGGACCTGGGAGGAGCTCGAGGACCCGGACCTTGGCCACCTGGACTACCGCCAGGTGCTGGACCGGGTGGCGGAGCTTGGCGATGTGCTTGCCGGGATGGGTTCCGGCGCGGTGGCGGAGGAGTCGCTGGAGGAGGCCCGGGACGCGGCTGTGGAGGCAGAGGAGAACGACGGCGGCGCGGGGCCGGCAGCGGACCGGTTGAGCAAGTACCGCTCCATGCGGGACGCGTCGCTGACCCCCGAGCCGGTGCCGGAGGCCAGCCCGGTGGACCGGGCCGGCAACACCTTCGTGATCCAGGAGCACCATGCCCGGCGGCTGCACTATGATGTCCGGCTCGAGCGCGAGGGCGTCCTGGTGTCCTGGGCGGTGCCGAAGGGGCCTCCGCCGGGCACAGGCAAAAACCACCTCGCCGTGCAGACCGAGGACCACCCGCTGGAATACGGCGGCTTCGAGGGCACGATTCCCAAGGGCGAGTACGGGGCCGGCGAGGTCACCATCTGGGACGCGGGCACCTACGACCTGGAGAAATGGCGGGACGGCAAGGAGATCATCGTCATCCTGCACGGGCGCGAGGACGGCGGGCTCAGCCGGGACGGCGGTCCGGCGGGGCCGCGGCGCTATGCGCTGATCCATACCGGCGGGGAGCGCGGCGAAAACAACTGGCTGATGCACTTGATGAAGGACCAGACGCCCGGTTCCTACCGCAAGGGGACGCCGCACGAGCGGCAGGACGACGATCTGGCGAAGGACGCCGAGCCGCAGTTCGTGAAGCCGATGCTGGCCTCACAGGGCGGAGGGGCGGACATCACGGATGAGGACGAGTGGGCGTTCGAGATGAAGTGGGACGGGATCCGGGCGATCGCGATCATCGAGGACAACGGCGTCCGCCTCATCAGCCGCAACGGCAACGACCTCACGTCCGGCTATCCCGAGCTCGCGGACCTGCCGGACGCGGTGCACGCCTCGACGGCGGTGCTGGACGGCGAGATCGTGGCGCTGAACAAGGCCGGCCGCCCCGATTTCGGGCTGCTGCAGACCCGCATGAACCTCACGAAGAAGCGGGAGATCGACCAGGCCGCCAGGAGCACGCCGGTGCACCTGATGCTGTTCGACCTGCTGCATCTGGACGGGCACTCGCTGCTGCGGCTCGAGTACTGCCAGCGCCGGGAGATCCTCGCCAAGGCCGTGGAGGCCGGCGGGCACGTCCACGTTCCGCCGGACATGGACCTCACCCTGGCGCAGGCCGTCTCCACCAGCAAGGAGATCGGCCTGGAGGGCGTTATCGCCAAACGGGTGGACAGCACATACACGGACGGGGCACGTTCGAGGAGTTGGATCAAGATCAAGCACCAGACAACGCAGGAAGTGGTCATCGTCGGCTGGCGGCCGGGCAAAGGCAGCAGGGAGCGCAAGATCGGCTCGCTGCTCGTGGCCGTGCCGCACGGGCCGGAGCTGCGCTACATCGGCCGGGTCGGCTCCGGCCTGACCGAACGTGACCTGGCCGCCGTGGGGGCGCGGCTGAAGAAGATGGCCCGCAAGACGCCGCCGCTGGCCGGTGTCCCCTCCGCCGACGCGGCCGACGCGCACTGGGTCAGGCCCGCGCTGGTGGGCGAGGTGCAGTTCAGCGAGCGGACGGAGGCCGGCAAGCTGCGCCACCCGGTCTGGCGCGGCTTCCGCCCGGACAAGAAGCCGTCGGACGTCGTCGTCGAAACCGAACCCCTGACCGGAACCGCAGCAGCCGAAGCCTGAACCGCCAATCCCACGAGGAGTGAGCACGTGACCGAACAGCAGGAAGCACTGACCAACCCGGGTGCCGACCAGCGCAGCCTCGGCAGGCTTGACGGGGTCGACCTGTGGTGGCGCGCGGCCAATTACCTGAGCGCCGGCCAGATCTACCTGCGGGACAATCCCCTGCTGCGGCGGCCGCTGGAACCGGCGGACACCAAGGCGCGGCTGCTGGGGCATTGGGGTACGACGCCGGGGCTCAACTTTGTCTACGCGCACCTGAACCGGGTCATCGCCGAGACCGGGCAGGACTTCCTCTTCGTTACCGGGCCGGGCCACGGCGGGCCGGCCAACGTCGCCAACGCGTGGCTGGAGGGTACGTACTCCGAGATCTACACCCACGTGGGCCAGGACGAAGTCGGGATGCGCGCGCTGTTCAAGCAGTTCTCCTATCCCGGCGGCGTCCCGAGCCACGCCGCCCCGGAAACGCCAGGGTCCATCAATGAGGGCGGCGAGCTCGGCTACTCGCTGGCGCACGCGTTCGGGGCGGTGTTCGACAACCCGGAGCTGGTGGCTGCCTGCGTCATCGGCGACGGCGAGGCCGAGACCGCGGCCCTGGCCGGGAGCTGGCACTCCAGCTCCTTCCTCAACCCGGCAGCGGACGGCGCGGTGCTGCCCATCCTGCACCTGAACGGCTACAAGATCGCGAACCCCACCGTGCTGGCCCGGATGCCGGAGGAGCAGCTGGCGGCGCTGATGGCCGGCTACGGCTACGAGCCGCACTTCGTCACCGTGGCGGATCCGCGGGACACCGTCCGGGCGCACGAGGAGTTTGCCTACGCCCTCGAGACCTGCCTGGCCGGCATCCGCCGCATCCAGGCCGAGGCCCGGGCGGCCGGCGGCGGCAGGGCGGCGGGGGAGGGCGCACCGGTCTGGCCAATGATCGTGCTGCGTTCGCCGAAGGGCTGGACCGGCCCGGAAACCGTGGACGGCAAGCCGGTGGAGGGGACCTGGCGGGCGCACCAGGTGCCGCTGTCCGAGGTTCGGACCAACCGGGCGCACCTCGAGCAGCTGGAGCAGTGGCTGCAGTCCTACCGTCCGGAGGAACTGTTCGACGGCGCCGGCAGGCTGCGTGCCGAGATCGCGGCCCTGGCGCCGGCCGGCGACAGCCGCATGAGCGCAACCCCTTATGCCAACGGCGGCCGGCTGCTGCAGGACCTGGTGCTTCCCGAGTACGGCGACTTCGCCGTCGTCGTTAAGGAACCGGGCACCGAACGCGTCTCTCCGATGGCGAACCTGGGCGGCTGGCTGCGTGAGGTCATCCGGCTCAATCCGCACAACTTCCGACTCTTCGGCCCGGACGAGACGGCCTCCAACCGGCTCCAGGCGGTCTATGAGGCCACGGACAAGGTGTGGCAGCAGCGCATCGAGGATGTGGACGAGCATCTGGCCCGGGCCGGGCGGGTGATGGAGGTGCTCAGCGAGAACCTCTGCCAGGGCTGGCTGGAAGGCTACCTGCTGACCGGGCGGCACGGCGTCTTCAACTGCTATGAGGCGTTCGTTCACATCGTCGACTCGATGTTCAACCAGCACGCGAAGTGGCTGCAGGTGCACCGGGAACTGCCCTGGCGGCAGCCCGTGGCGTCGCTGAACTACCTGCTCTCCAGCCACGTCTGGCAGCAGGACCACAACGGCTTTTCGCATCAGGACCCGGGCTTCATCGACCATGTGATGAACAAGAAGCCGGAGGTGGTCCGGGTCTATCTGCCGCCGGATGCGAACACGCTGCTGGCCGTGGCCGAGCACTGCCTGACGTCCCGGGACTACGTGAACGTGGTCGTCTGCGGCAAGCAGCCGTCGCTGACCTGGCTGGCGCCGGAGGACGCCCGCAACCACGCCGAGCGGGGCATCGGCGTGTGGGAGTTCGCGGGAAGCGAGCGGCCCGGGGAGGAACCCGACGTGGTCCTGGCGTGCGCCGGGGATGTGCCGACCACCGAGGCGGTGGCCGCGGCGCGGATCCTGCGCCGGCAGCTGCCGCAGCTGAAGGTCCGGCTGGTCAACGTGGTGGACCTGATGCGGCTCCAGGACGCCAAGGAGCATCCGCACGGGCTGGAGCACCGGGACTTCGACCGGCTGTTCACCACTGATAAGCCCATCATCTTCGCCTATCACGGCTACCCGTGGCTGATCCACCGGCTGACCTACCGGCGCACGAACCACGACAACCTGCACGTGCGCGGCTATGTCGAGGAAGGCACCACAACCACGCCGTTCGACATGGCGCTGATGAACCGGATCGACCGCTTCCAGCTGGCCATCGACGTGATCGACCGGGTTCCCTCGCTCGGCTCGGCCCAGACCGGGCTGCGCCAGCGGCTGCAGGACATGCGGATGCGGGCGCGGCGGCACACCAGGGAGTTCGGCGAGGATCCCGCGGAAATAGCGGACTGGAGCCTCTAAGCGGAACGTTTCAATATTTCTCCAAGGTCCGGGCCTGTCAAATGGTCGCGGAATCGTTACGCTTGTCCCAGGGGGGCCAATCTGTTGGGGGAGAGAGCGAACAGGCCATGGGGAGTCTATTCAAGCCGACCATCCGTGATGTCGCGGAGAAGGCCGGCGTTTCACTAGCGACAGTTTCTTATGTGCTGTCGGGACGCAGCGGCGGATCCACGCGGATTAGCGAGCCGACCAAGGAACGTGTCCTGCAGGCGGCGAAGGACCTGGGCTATGTGCCCAACCGTGCCGCGCAGGGCATGCGGCGCGGCCGGACGGACACCGTCGCGGTTGTCATCGAGTCCTTGGAGTCGCCGTGGGACAGGGCGTTGGTGGAGACCGCCAACCAGATCCTGCCGGCGCACGGGCTGCGGGTCGTGATCCTGCTGGGGCAGGACGCGTGGCGCAACTTCATGCTCTCGGGCGGGGCGGACGGGGTCATCCTCGGCTTCAGCTCGGAGTCCGAGGAGGAGACCCGGACCATCGAGGACCTGGCCCGGCGCGGCGTGGCCCAGGTGGTGGTTTCGCAGTTCCTGGAGCCGAAGGGCTTCGACGTGCTGGCCATCGATGCCGAGGGCGGGCTGGCCGAGGCGGCCAAGTACCTGGCCGCGAGGCACCAGCGGATCGGCGTGATCCACCGGGGGCTGGCGACGGCCAGCCGGCGCGGCACGCGGTTCGAGCTGTTCCGTGCGGCCATGCAGAAGGCCGGCGTCGAGCTCGATGACCGGCTGGTCCGGGCCTCGGGCGGGAACTGGCGCACCGCGGTGAATGACGCGATGGAGCTGCTGAGCCTGCCGGAACCGCCGACGGCGTTCTTCACGACGGCGGACATGGAGGCCTTGTGCGTCTCCGGCGCGGCCACGCTGAAGGGCCTGAACATCCCGGAGGACCTGGAGATCATCGGCGTGGAGAATTCCGAACTGGGCCGGGAATCCAATCCCACGCTCAGCACGGTCGGGCCGGATCCCAGCGAGCACATCGCGGTGGACCTGCTGCTGCAGCGGCTGCAGGGGAAGGGGCCGCAGGAGGGTCGCCGGGTCCCGGTGCCGTGGAAGCTGCACCTGCGCGGTACGACCGCGCACAACGTCGCGGGCTCGGAATCGAACGGCAACGACAGTCCGATCGTGGGGGCCGGCACGGGCAGCTAAAGTGCTGCGGATGGAGCCTATCCGCTACGGCTACGGCCCGGATCCCAGCCAGTACGCGCAGCTGTACCTGCCCGCCGAACCCCGGCGCGCCGTCGTCGTTATTGTCCATGGCGGCTACTGGCGCGCCCGCTATACCGCCGAACTGGGCCAGGCCGCCGCCCGCGACCTGGCGGCGCGCGGCTGGGCCTGCTGGAACCTCGAGTACCGGCGTGCGGGCAACGGCGGCGGCTGGCCCGGGACCGTCGAGGACGTGGCCGCCGGTATCGATGCCTTGGCCGGTGCCGCGGCCGAGCACGGCCTGGCCCTGGACACGGTGGTCGGGCTGGGCCACTCCGCCGGCGGACAGCTCGCGGCCTGGGCCGCCGGACGCGGCGGGCTGCCGGCCGGAAGCCCCGGCGCGGACCCCGCAGTGCCGCTGGCCGCGGTGCTCAGCCAGGCCGGGGTCCTGGACCTGCGCCGGGCGTGGGAACTGGGGCTGAGCGACCACGCGGTCCGGAACTTCCTCGGCAGCGGCCCGGAAGACGAGCCGGACAGGTTCGCGTTGGCGGACCCGATGCGCAGGCTGCCGCTGCCGGTGCCCGTCTACGCCTTCCACAGCCGGCGGGACGAGGCCGTGCCCTTCGAGCTGTCCGAGCGCTACGTCGCCGCCGCCCGGGCTGCCGGAGGCCGGGCGGAACTGATCCCGGTGCCCGGCGGCCACATGGACCTTATCGATCCCGCCAGCCCGGCATTCGAGAGTGTCCGCGAGGTGATCGGGCGCCTGGATCCCGGTCCGTCCTAGGCCTGCCGCCGGCGGACTTGCTCTGCTACGTTGACACTGTGCTGACAGTAATCGGGGAAGCCCTCGTAGACGTTGTCTCCAGCGATACCACCGCGCCGCGGCCCCATGTGGGCGGCAGTCCGCTGAACGTGGCCGTGGGGCTCGCGCGGCTGGGGCAGCCCGTGCAGTTCGTGGGCCGCTATGGCCGGGACGACTACGGCAACATGATCCTGCACCACCTGCGGCGGAACTCGGTGCTGACGCCGCTGGAGCCTGACTCGCAGCCCTCCAGCGTGGCCCTGGCCAGGCTGGACAAGACGGGGGCGGCGCACTACAGCTTCGACCTGCTCTGGGAGCTGCCCGCCCTGGACCGCGCGGCGCCCCGGCTGTTCGAGGACACCCAGTGGCTGCACACCGGCTCGGTCGCCGCCATGCTGGAGCCGGGCGCGCACACGGTGCTTGCCGCCGTCGAACGCGTCCACCCGCGAGCCCTGGTCAGCTACGATCCGAACTGCCGGCCGACGATCGTCACCGACCGGGATTTCGCCCGGCGCCAGGTGGAGAAGTTCGTGTCGCTCAGCGACCTGGTGAAGGCCTCGGACGAGGACCTGCGCTGGCTCTACCCGGACCGGCACCCGGAGGACACCGCGCGTGCATGGCTGGACAAGGGCCCCGCCATGGTCGTGGTCACGCGCGGCGCCCGGGGGCCGTGGGGCGTGGTCCGGGACGGCGCGGCCGAAGTGGCCGCCCCGGCCGTGGACGTCGCGGACACCGTGGGCGCCGGGGACTCCTTCATGGCCGCGCTGCTGGCCACCCTCATGGAGCGCGGCTTCGGCGGCTCCGGCCGGCGGGACGCGCTGCAGGGTTTGAACGCGGAGCAGCTCGAGGAAGTGCTGGCGTTCGCCGCCCGCGCGGCCGCCGTCACGGTGTCACGGCCGGGGGCCAATCCGCCCACGCGCCAGGAACTCGGCCTGGGCGAGTGACGGGACCGCGGAGAGGCAGCGGCGCGCCGGCACCGGACACGCCGGTACTGGACACGGCGGCACCGAACACGGCGGCACCGGGCGCAGCGCCTCCCGCGGACCGCCCTAGGATGGGCACTATGCGTTTGATTGCCAGTGATCTGGACGGGACCATCATTGGCCGGGACGGAAAAATCAGCGACCGCACGGTGCGCGCCTTCCAGGACGCGGCCTCGGCCGGCGTCGAAGTAGTCTTTGTCACCGGGCGCCCGCCGCGCTGGCTGGACCCGCTGCGCGAGCGGATCGGCCACGAGGGCAAGGTCATCTGCTCCAACGGTGCGGTGGTGTACGACCTGGCCGCCGGCGAGGTCCTGACCGCCCAGGCGCTGCCGCACCGCAACATCTTCGCCGCCCGCGACGCCATCCTGCACCTGCACCCGACGACGACGTTCGCCGCCGAAACGACCACGGGCTTCCTGCTGGAACCGGGGTTCGTGGACTCGGGGTCCGTGGAGCTGCTGGACGGAATCACCCCGGCCCCGCTGGAGGCCTCGCTGACCGAGGAGGACGCCGTCGTCAAATTCCTGGCCCGCGGCAAGGAACAGGACCCGGACGCCTTCCTGGCCGAGGTCCACGCCGCCGTCTCGCACCTCGTGTCGGTGACCCGCTCCGCGCCGACGGAGGCCCTGCTGGAGATGGCGCAGCCTGGCATCAACAAGGCCGTCACGCTGGCCGAATACGCGGCGTCGCTGCGGATCGGGCCCCAGGACGTGGTGGCCTTCGGCGACATGCCCAACGACATCGAGATGCTGCAGTGGGCCGGCTCTGGATACGCCATGGGCTCGGGCCACCCGGAAGCCATCGGCGCCGCCCGCTACAAGGCGCCGTCCTTCGCGGAGGACGGCGTGGCCCAGGTGCTTGAGGCGCGGCTGGCGGAACTGGAAGGGCCGTGACCGGCGACTTTCCCTACCTGAGCAACTCCTTCGGCGGGCCCGCCGGCTCCGAGCCCTGGCCGCTGGCCTTCGCGCACCGCGGATTCTCCCCCGAGGGGCTGGAGAATTCGATGGCTGCGTTCAATGCCGCCGTCGAGCTCGGCTTCGGCTACATCGAGACGGACGTGCGCACCAGCGCCGACGGGGAACTAATGGTGTTCCACGACGAGACGCTGGACCGGGTCACGGACGGCACCGGACGGCTGTCCCGCCACACCGCCGAGCAGTTGCGGCAGGTTCGGATCGGCGGCGTGGAGCCCATTCCGCGGCTGGAGGACGTCCTCACCCGGTGGCCGGACCTGAAGCTGAACGTGGACGTGAAGGACGCGGCCGGCGGACCCCTGCTGGCGCGGCTGATCGAGGAGCACGAGGCCCACGGCCGGATCCTCGTTACGTCCTTCTCCGACCGGCGGCGGCGTGCGGCGTTCCGCGGGCTGACCCTGCCCGCGGCAAGCTCGGGCGGCGTCACGTCCCTCGCCGCGCTGGTGGGGCTCGGCCGGGTCGGCCTGACCCGGGCCGTGGGCCGCGCCGCCCGCATGCACGCGGTCCAGGTGCCGGTCCGGTACGGTCGGATCACCGTGGTCACGGCCGCGTTCGTGCGGCGCTGCCATGCCGCCGGGCTCAAGGTGCATGTCTGGACGATCAACGAGCGCGCCGAGATGGAGCGGTTGCTGGACCTCGGCGTGGACGGCATCATGTCGGACCGGGCGGACATACTGGCACAGGTGATGGATGAACGCGGCTTCTGGCCGCAGAGGGGACGGGCATGAAGGTTCTGGTGGCACCGGACAAGTTCAAGGGCACGCTCTCCGCGGCGGAGGCCGCGGCGGCGATGGCCGAAGGCGTGCTGCGCGTCTACCCGGATGCCGAGGTCCGGACCGTTCCGGTGGCGGACGGGGGCGAGGGAACGCTGGAAGCTGCCCTTGCCGCGGGCGCGCAGGAGCACACCGCGCGGGTCCGCGGGCCGCTGGAGAAGGATGTGACGGCGTCGTGGGCGATGCTCGAGCGGGGCGGCACCAGGACGGCAGTGATCGAGACCGCGAGGGCCTCCGGGATGCTGCTGGCCGAGCCCTCGGTCCAGACCGCCCTGGCCGCGCACTGCTACGGCAGCGGCCAGCTGATTGCGGCGGCGCTGGACGCCGGGGCCACCGAGATTGTGCTGGGTCTGGGCGGTTCCGCCATGACCGACGGCGGCGCGGGCGCCCTGCGCGCTTTGGGGCTGGAGATTTACGACGGCGCCGGTGCCCGCCTTCCGCTCGGCGGAGCGGAACTCGGCGTGGCCCGGCGGGTGGACAGCACCCGCCTGGACCCGCGGCTGCAGCGTACGGTGCTGCGGATCGCCGCCGACGTGCAGAACCCGCTCTACGGGCCGGAGGGTGCGGCCCGGATCTTCGCGGCGCAGAAGGGCGCGGACCTGACGTCCCTGGAGGTGCTGGACGCGGGCCTGCGGCGCTGGGCCGCACTGATCGAGGAGGCGACCGGGCGGGACGTCAACGTCCCCGGGGCGGGCGCAGCCGGCGGTTTCCCGTCCGCCTTCCTCGGCTTTACCGAGGCGCGGCTGGAGAGCGGATTCGAGCTGGTGGCCGAGCTCACCGGCCTGGACGCGGCGCTGGACGAGGCGGACCTGGTCATCACCGGGGAAGGCGCTCTCGACGAGCAGTCGGAATACGGAAAGGCACCCCTGGGCGTGGCGGACCGTGCGCACGCCAGGGGACTCCCCGTCGTCGTTGTTGCCGGAAAGATCACGCTGGATCCCCGCCGCCTGGCGGCCCACGGCGTCGAGGCGGCCGTGAGCCTGCTCGACCTCGCCGGTAGCCCGGACGAGGCGTTCGCCCAGGCCGCCAAGTACGTCACGTGGGCCACGCAGCAGGCGCTGGAAGGGGCCTGAGACTAGTCGCGGGGAGCGGGTTCGGGCGGCAGGAAGCCGTCCTGGCCCGGCTCGGCGCCGCGTTCCGGGTCTTCGGAGGCCTTGTATTCGCCCTCCGGGCTGAGCCCGGGGACCCGCTGGCCGGCATTCAACTGGCCCGACGTGAAGGTGTCTTCGTCGAACTCGGCGGACGATTCCTGCTCGGGCGCCGGGCCCCCGACGTCCTCGCGCAGGTGTTCGTCCCGGGGCAGGTCTTCGCTCGGTTGCTGAGTCATCACCCCAGCCAACCATCGGCGGCGCAGGCGCACAACGGGTTGGGCGTAGGAAGCCGCCCGGTTTTTTGGCAGACTTAAAGCATGTCCGCACAGATGACCGTGCTCTCCGGCGGGCCCGCCCTGGCCGCGGACCTGCATATCCCCGCCGGCGCCCGGGGGATCGTGGTGTTTGCCCACGGCAGCGGCAGCAGCCGCCGCAGCCCGCGCAACATCGAGGTGGCTCGGACCCTGCACTATGCCGGGCTCGGCACGCTGCTGTTCGACCTGCTGACCGACTCGGAAGAACGCCGGGATGCCGTGGACGCATCGCTCCGGTTCGACATCGGCTTCCTCACCGAACGGCTCACGGCGGTGGTGGACGAGGTCGGGACGCGGCCCGACACCGCGGCGCTTCCCATCGGGCTGTTCGGGGCCAGCACCGGCGCCGCGGCCGCGCTCGGCACCGCCGCGGACAGGCCCGAAACGGTCGCATCCGTGGTGTCACGCGGCGGCCGGCCGGACCTCGCGCCGGACCTGGCCGGCGTGAAGGTGCCGACGCTGCTGCTAGTTGGGTCCCGGGACACCCAGGTCATCGAGCTGAACCGGAGCGCCGCGGCGCGACTGGGCGGACCGCATGAGCTGTACATCGTGGAAGGGGCCACCCACCTGTTCGAAGAGCCGGGCACCCTGGACGTTGTCGCGGAACGGGCGGCGGCCTGGTTCATCCGGACGATGCCGGCGCGGGCGCACTAAGGCCCGGGCACAGTGAAGGCCCGGGCCCGCCGGCGGGGAGTCCCTGTTCTGGAACTCCCGATCTGCCGGTCAGGAACTCTCGTGCCGGAAGCCCAGCTTGATCGTGACCTGCCAGTCCGCCACGGCGTTGTCCTTGAGGTGGCCGCGGACCTCCTTGACCTCGAACCAGTCCAGGTTGCGGAGCGTCTTGGAGGCCTCCGCTACGGCGTTGGAGACGGCGGCGTCGATGCCGTCGGGGGACGATCCGACGATTTCGGTGACGTTGTAGACGTGGTTGGCCATGCTTCCTCCTTGCGGATGGGCCCGGGTCGGACCCCGGGGCACGTGCCTGCCACGCTAGCCGCGTTGCCGCCGCCGGTCTAGGCCTTCGCCCATCCGGGGCAGCCGGCGGCCCGCGCCGTCGGGGTGCCCGGACTGGTGTTCAAAAATTTCCCTTTGTGATCCACGACATGTGCACTATCCTCGTTGTGACGGAATACGAACATTTGTGCGGGATGCGCACACAACACCAGCTATCTTCCATCGCGGGACTGACCCCGCATTGATCGAAGGAAACCCCCATGTCCCACCAGACAGGACACGAGCCAGTGGAATCGCGCACCGCGGCAGAGCAGCAGTACCGCCTGAAGCGGGCCAAGAAGGCGGCCCTCGCGGCCTTCCTGGGCGGCATGCTGGAGTACTACGACTTCTTCGTCTACGCCACGGCCGCCTCGCTGGTCTTCTCGCACATCTTTTTCCCGGAGGGCGATCCGACGGTGGCGCTGATCGCGTCGTTCGCCACGTTCGGCGTTGCATATATCGCCCGCCCGTTCGGCGCTGTCGTCTTCGGGCACCTGGGGGACCACATCGGCCGCAAGAACACCCTGGTGCTGACGCTCGTGCTGATGGGCGGGGCGACCTTCCTGATCGGCCTGCTCCCGGACTTCAACACGATCGGCTACTGGGCGCCGGCCCTGCTGGTCCTGCTGCGCCTGCTGCAGGGCCTCTCCGCCGGCGCGGAGACCGCGGGCGCGTCGGCCCTGACCATGGAGGAGTCGCCGGTGGGCCGCCGCGCGTTCTTCCCGTCCTTCGCGATGAGCGGCATCTCGGCCGGAATCGTTTTGGCGTCCCTGGCCTTCCTGCCCGTCGCCGCGATGTCGGAAGCCGACCGGCTTGCGTGGGGCTGGCGCATCCCGTTCCTGCTTTCCCTTGTCGTGCTGGTCGTGGCCTACCTCGTCCGGCGTTCGCTTGAGGAACCTGAAGTCTTCGCGGAGACCGCCAAGCAGCACGACCGCGCCAAGCTGCCCTTCGTGGAGATGTTCCGCACCCATCCGGCCCAGTTCTTCCAGGTGGCCCTCATGTCCTTCGAGACCGTGACGAATACCTTCATGCAGGCTTTCGGGCTGGCGTTCGCCGTCTCGGTGGGGATCCCCGCGCAGACCATGCTGTTCGTCAGCATCCTGGGCAACGTCGTCGCCATCGTCAGCCAGCCGGCCATGGCCATGCTCTCGGACAGGTTCGGCCGGAGGCCGATCTTCATCAGCGGCGTGCTGGGCTCCGGCCTGCTGATCTTTGTCTACTTCTGGGCCATTTCGACCGCCCAGATAGGCCTGGTGTTCATCGTGAGCACGCTCATCACTGCGGGTACCTACGCCATGTCCAACGCCATCTACCCGGCATGGTTCGCCGAGCTCTTCAACGTCCGGGTGCGCTACAGCGGCATGGCGATCGGCCTGCAGGTGGGCATCCTGTGCGCCGGGTTCACCCCGCTGCTGGGCACCGCCCTGGTGGGCGGCGACCCGGCGAACTGGGGGCCGGCGGCCTGGATCGTGGCGGGGTCATCCGTGCTCGCCGTCATCGGTGCGCTGTGGGCGCGGGAAACCTACCGCACGCCTATCCGCGAGCTGGGCAATCGTCTCCACGGACAGATGCACGCCACTGTCTGAGTGCCGCTCAGCCCAGCTTTGAGGGGGTGGCACCGGTGTCCTCGGCGGAGTCCAGCGGCTCGGTGCCGCGCCAGCGGGCGACGAGGCCCATTCCGTGGAAGATCAGCAGCGCAGCGGCCGTGCCCAGGGCGATGCCTTCGAAGGTCAGCTCGCCGATGGACCAGGTGAAGTTGGCAATGCCGATCACCAGCGAAACGCCGGCCACAGAGAGGTTGATGGGATTGGCGAAGTTCACCCGGTTCTGGACCCAGATCCTTACGCCGAGGATGCCGATCATGCCGTAGAGCACCACGCCGGCCCCGCCCAGCACGCCCGGGGGGACCGTGGCGATGAGCGCGCCGAACTTGGGGAACAGGCTCAGCAGCACGGCGATGATGCCAGCGACCCAGTAGGCCGCCGTCGAGTAGACCTTGGACGCCGCCATCACGCCGATGTTCTCGGCGTAGGTGGTGGTGCCGGACCCGCCGCCGCTGCCGGCGAGGACGGTGGCCAGGCCATCCGCCATCAGCGCGCGGCCGGTGTAGGGATCAAGGTTCTGGCCCGTCATGGCCGCCACGGACTTCACGTGCCCGATGTTCTCCGCCACGAGCACCAGCACCACCGGGACGAACAGGCCGATGAGGGAGATGTGGAACTCCGGGGTGTGGAACTGGGGCAGGCCCACCCATGCGGCACTGTTGATGGCGGAGAAGTCCACCTCGCCCCGCAGCACGGCGGTCAGGTAGCCCGCCAGCACGCCGACCAGGATGGACAGCCGCCCGAGCAGGCCGCGGAAGAGGACGGCGGCCAGCAGGATCGCCACCACGGTGACCACGCCGGTCACGGCGCCCTGCTCGAAGTTGGTCTTCGCCGTCGGCGCCAGGTTCAGGCCGATCAGCGCCACGATGGAGCCGGTCACCACCGGCGGCATCACGACCTGGATCCAATGCGAGCCGGCCTTGTGCACGATGAGGCCGATGACGAACAGAACCGCCCCCGCCATGATCAGCCCGCCCAGCGCGCCGCCCATCCCGTACTGGTTCATGGCCGCCCCGATCGGGGCGATGAACGCGAAGCTGGAGCCGAGGTAGCTCGGGATCCTGCCGGCCGTGATGATCAGGAAGAGGAGCGTGCCGAGTCCCGAGAACAGCAGGGTGGTGGACGGCGGGAATCCCGTGATCAGCGGCACCAGGAAGGTGGCGCCGAACATGGCGACCACGTGCTGGGCGCCGATTCCGATGGTCCGGCCCCAGGACAACCGCTCCTGCGGGGCCACCACCGTGCCGGGCGCAATGCTCTTGCCGTCGCCGTGCAGTTTCCAGCGGAAGGGGGAGGACTTCACGGGCGTGCTCATGGCGGGCCTCTCGGGACGTGGGATGACTTGGTCTGGAAGAATCCTACTGCCGCCCGCCCCGCCCCGCGTGCCGGCCCTCCGGCGGCCGCCCTAGGGCCGGGTCAGCCGATGACCCCGTCCACCAGCGCCTTCGCCTCGGCCTGCACCTGCTTCAGATGCTCGTCGCCCTTGAAGGATTCCGCGTAGATCTTGTAGACGTCTTCGGTGCCGGACGGGCGGGCGGCGAACCACGCGTTTTCGGTGGTGACCTTGAGTCCGCCGATCGCGGCGCCGTTGCCCGGGGCCTCGGTCAGCTTGGCGGTGATCGGCTCGCCGGCAAGTTCGGTCGCCGTCACGTCCGAGGCGGAGAGCTTGCCGAGGGCGGCCTTCTGTTCCCGGGTGGCGGCCGCGTCGATCCGCGCGTATGACGGCGACCCGAACTTCGCGGCCAGCTCACCGTAGAGTTCGGACGGGGACTTGCCGGTGACGGCCTTGATCTCCGAGGCCAGCAGGGCCAGCAGGATGCCGTCCTTGTCCGTGGACCACGGCTGCCCGTTGAACCGGACGAAGGATGCGCCGGCCGACTCCTCGCCGCCGAAGACGCCCTCACCGGAGAGCAGGCCGGGCACGAACCACTTGAAGCCGACCGGGACCTCCACCAGCTTGCGGCCCAGGTCCGCGGCCACGCGGTCGATCATCGAGGACGAGACGAGGGTCTTGCCCACGGAGGCGCCAGCGGGCCACTGCGGCCGGTGGGTGTACAGGTACTGGATCGCCACTGCGAGGTAATGGTTCGGATTCATCAGCCCCGCGTCCGGGGTGACGATCCCGTGGCGGTCCGCGTCGGCGTCGTTCCCGGTAGCGATCTCGAACTCGGCGGAACGTCCGATTAGCGACGCCATGGCGTAGGGGGAGGAGCAGTCCATGCGGATCTTCTCGTCCCAGTCCAGCGTCATGAACGCCCACTGCGGGTCCACCGTGGAATTGACCACCGTCAGGTCCAGGTTGTGCCGCTCCCCGATCGCGCCCCAGTAGTCCACCGAGGCGCCGCCCATCGGATCCGCGCCGATGCGCACGCGGGCGTTGCGGATGGCCTCCAGGTCCAGCACCTGCGGCAGGTCGTCCACGTAGTTGCTGAGGAAATCGTACGTGCCCACGGCGCCGGAGAACTGGGCCTGGCCGAGCGGAATCCGCTTGACCCCGCGCAGTTCAGATTCGAGCAGCTCGTTGGCGCGGTTGGCGATCCAGCCTGTGGCATCCGAATCCGCGGGGCCGCCGTGCGGCGGGTTGTACTTGAAGCCGCCGTCTCCGGGCGGATTGTGCGAGGGCGTGATGACGATGCCGTCGCCCTGCCCGTCCGGATTCGAGGTGTTGTGCTTGAGGATGGCGTGGCTGACGGCCGGCGTCGGGGTCCAGCCGGTCCTCGAGTCCACCCAGACCGTGACGCCGTTGGCGGCAAGGACCTCCAGCGCCGTGTTCTGCGCCGGGTCGGAGAGCGCGTGCGTGTCCTTGCCCATGAACAGCGGGCCGGCGATGCCCTGGCCGGCACGGTATTCCACGATCGCCTGCGTGATGGCGGCGATGTGGTCCTCGTTGAAGGAACCCTTCAGGCTGCTGCCGCGGTGGCCCGACGTGCCGAAGGCCACGCGCTGCGTCGGCTCCTTCGGATCGGGCTTCACGTCGAAGTACGCGTCGAGCAGCGCGGTCAGGTCAACAAGGTCGCTGGGTTGGGCCACTGTGCCCGCACGGTTTGCCATGCCCCAAGCATGCCAAAGATCACAGCGAGTGAGCCGGGTCGGTCACCAGAAGTTCACAACATTACGACTGCGGAGGGTTGACGCCTGGCGCGAGATATCGTTAAGTGCTTAACAATATGGAAATCACCCAGTATGCCTCGTTCAAGCTCCACCAGGCCACAGCGCTGCTCGACCGCGTGGCGGACAACTACCTGCGGACCCACCACGGGATCCGGTACGCGCCGTTCCTGGTGCTGCTGATTTCCAAGGTCGTCGGGCCGGCCACGCAGCAGCGGCTCGCCACCGCGCTCGACGTCAGCCGGGCATCGGTCAACCAGCGCGTCAGCGCGCTCAAGCAGCAGGGGCTGCTCTCGGTGGTGACGGATCCGGAAGATTCCCGCGCCCACATCGTCAGCCTGACCGAGGCCGGCGAACGGCTCGTGGCCGCGGCGTGGGAAGGCCTCGACCGGGACCTCGCGGACGTCGAAACGGGCATTGACGAGCGGCTGCTGGCGGAACAGCTGGACCGGCTGATCGGCAACTTGTTGAAGGTACTGGAAGCCCAGGGCGGAGTGCAGCCGGTGAAGGCCGGCAGGAAAGGAACCTACGATGGCCCAGCCTGAAATGTTCTGCCAGGAACTGAACTCCCATTGCCAGGAAACCGTTCTCTTCCTGCACGGAGGCAATGTCGCCGGATGGATGTGGGAGCCGCAGCATGAGGCGGTCCGGGACTATCACTGCCTGGTCCCGGACTTCCCCGGGTATGGCGGCAGCCGGAATATGCGGTGGGAAAGCCTGGCGGGGACCGCTGACCTTCTGGCGGACCTCATCCGCTCCCGTGCCCGCGGCGGCCGGGCGCACATCGTCGGCCTCTCCCTGGGAGCGGTGGTCGGGTTGCACCTGGCCGGCCGGCATGCGGATCTGGTCAGCTCCGGGTTCCTTACCGGCCCCCCGCTGACGGCCCCTGGACCGGTAACGGGTCTGCTGGCCCGCCTCCAGCTGCGCGCCTGGGACCAGCCCTGGTTCTGGAAAACCACCGGCCGGGGCTACGGCCTCACCGGCGAGGGCCTAGATGTCTTCGTGGAGACTGCCCTGGGCGTCTCCAAGGACAACCGGGACCGGATCTTCGCAGAGGTGTTCGGCACCTTTCCTGTCGAGGTGCTGCGCAGCATCACCGCTCCGTTGCTTCTGGTGACCGGAGGCAAGGACGCGCGGCTCATCAAAGATTCTGCGGCGATTGCCGCGCGGGAGATCCCCGGCATCCGTACGGCCATGGCACCGGGCATGCACCACCAATGGAACATCGAGGACATTGGCCTGTTCAACCGATCGCTCACGGCCTGGCTCACCGGCGCTCAACTGCATCCCGACCTGGCGTCCGCCGTCGTAAATCCCGCCTGAACCGGCGTCCGGCCGCTTCCGCGGCCGGAACTTTGTTGCGCAGGATGACGGCGGATTTGCCGTTCGTGACGAAACATTCCGTGCCGGGGAGCAACACTTCGACGTACACGGTGCAGGTATTGCTCCCCGACCCCCTCCGCTCCCTACAGTGGACGCATTAGCCATCCAGAGCGGCCGAGAGATCTGGCTCGTTGACGCCGCAGCAACCATCCGGGTAAGCCTCCGCAAGGAGACGGACCGGAACGGTGCTACCGCCAGGACCGATGGAGACGCGCCAGCGACACCACCAGGGCCTTGACCTGCCCGGCGTGGAAAACGGCTGGTCCTTTCAGCAGCGCAGCGGCGCACTCCCTCGGCACGACCGAGGAGCGTACATGACCCTGGCAGCACGGACAGCCGTCCCGCCGTCGTTGTCCTACGAGCTGTATCCGCCCGCCAACGCGCAGGCCGAAGCCACGGTGCTTCGGGCCATCGAAGAGCTTGGCGGCACCCATCCCGACTACGTTTCAGTGACCTACAACGGCACGCCCGAGCGGCGCCGCGCCTCCATCCAGCTGATCGAGCACCTGGTGGGCGCCACCAGGCTGCGGCCGCTGGCGCACCTGACCTGCGTCGGGGAAACCCGCGACAGCCTGGAACTGCTGGTGTGCCAGTTCGTGGGGCTGGGCGTGCGCGGCGTGCTGGCCATGCGCGGGGACCTGCCCGCCGATCCGCAGGCCTGCCGTGGAGACCTGCCCTTCGCCCGCTACCTGGTGGAGCTGATCCGCCGGGTCGAGGGGCGGCATTCCGCGACGCTGGCCGGCGGCCGAATGGCCGTCGGGGTGGCCGCCTACCCGAACCGGCATCCGGAGTCCCCGTCCTTCGAGCACGACATCGAGGTGCTCGTCTCGAAGGAACGCTCCGGGGCCGACTTCGCGATCAGCCAGGTCTACTTCGACCCGGCCCACTACGTCCGCCTCGTGGCGGCGGCCCGCGCGGCCGGCGTGACGATCCCGATCATTCCCGGGGTCATCCCGATGTCGAGCGTCCGCCGGCTGGAGCGGCTGGCCGTGATGACCGGCGTCCGTCCGGATCCGGCGCTGCTGCACCGGCTGGAGACGGCCTCCTCCGACGCCGAGCGGCGAAGGATCGGGGTCGCCGCCGCCGCGGAACTGGCCCGCGCCGCCCTGGACGCGGGGGCGCCCGGGCTGCACCTGTACACCTTCAACGATGCGCGCGCCTCCATCGAGGTCGTCGAGGCGCTTGACCTGCCCTCCACCCGTACCCTTTCCGCTTCCGTATCCGCCTGAACCCGCACGAAACCGCACGAACCCGAACGAATCCGCCTGAAAAGGAGAACACCATGACCGCCAAGAACACCTTCCCCGCCGCCACCATCCTGGGCTACCCGCGCATCGGCCCGAACCGCGAACTGAAGAAGGCCCTCGAGGCACACTGGAGCGGCCGGCTCGACGAGGACGGCCTGCTCTTCGAGGCCCGCAAGGTCCAGGACAGGACGGTCCTCCGGCTGGTCCAGCTCGGGCTGGACGCCGCCGACTCCTCCATCCCCGCCGACTTCGCGCTCTATGACCAGGTCCTCGACACCACGGCCGCCCTCGGTGCGCTGCCGTCCCGCTTCGCCGACCTCGCGGACAGCGACGGCGGCGTCGGAACCGCCGCATCCTTCGTGCTCGCCCGCGGCGACGGCGAACGCCCGCCCCTGGAACTGACCAAGTGGTTCGACACGAACTACCACTACCTCGTGCCGGAAATCGGCCCGGAGACCCGCTTCGCCGCCGTCGCACACCAGCTGGCCGGGATCATCCGCCGGCACAAGGACCGCGGCGCCGTGCTGCGGCCGGTCCTCGTGGGCCCGGTGACCTACCTGCTGCTCGCCAAGGCTGAGGACGGCGCGCCCGAGGGCTTCGACCCGCTGACCCGGATCGACGATGCCGTCGCGGCCTACGTGGGGATCCTCGGCCAGCTGGCCGAGGCCGGCGCCGAGTGGGTGCAGCTCGACGAGCCGGGCCTCTCCACGGACACCGGCGGTGCCCTGGCGGCCCCCGGCGGTCTGGTGGAGCAGGTCTACCGGAAGCTGGCCGAGGCTCCGGTGGCCGCCCCGGGCCGCCAGGCGAACGGGCGCCCGGCCCTGCTGGTCACCACCGGCTACGGCACCGCGGGGGATCCGGCCCGCGCCGGAGAGGCCTTGGCCGTGCTGGCCGCCGTCGGCGTCGAAGCCGTCCACGCGGACCTGGTCCGCGGCGCGCTGCCCCCCGCCGAAGCGCTGCGGGCGCTCGGCGGCACCCGCTTCGTCGCCGGCATCGTGGACGGCCGCAATGTCTGGCGGAACAACCTGCTGTCCTCGCTGAACGTGATCGAGGACCTGCAGGCGCAGTCCGGCGCGGCCGTCTCGGTCGGCACCTCCACGTCGCTGCTGCACGTGCCGCACGATGTCGCCGCCGAGTCCGTGCTGCCGGCGCACCTGCCGGCCTGGCTCTCCTTCGCGGACCAGAAGGTGCGCGAGGTGGCGGCACTGGCCCGCGGTCTGGCCGAAGGCCGGCCGTCCATTGCGGCGGAACTGCAGGATGCGGAGGCGGCCCTGCGGTCCCGCGCCAAGTACGACGGCGTGGTGTCGCCGGCCGTCCGGCAGCGCACCGCGGCGCTGGGGGAGGAGGACTTCACCCGGGGCCCGGCCGAGCGCCGCGCCGAACTGCAGCAGGCCAAGCTGGGGCTGCCGGTCCTGCCGACCACCACGATCGGCTCCTTCCCGCAGACGGGCGAGGTCCGCCGGGCCCGTGCCGCCGCGCAGAAGGGCAGCATCACCGAGGCGGAGTACGAGCAGTTCCTCAAGGACGAGATCGCCCGCGTGGTGGCACTGCAGGAGGAGCTGGGCTTGGACGTCCTGGTCCACGGCGAGCCGGAGCGCAACGACATGGTCCAGTACTTCGCCGAGAACTTCGACGGCTTCGCGGCCACCGGCAATGGCTGGGTCCAGTCCTACGGCTCGCGCTGCACCCGGCCCTCCATCCTCTGGGGCGACGTGTCCCGGCCGGCCGCGTTCACCGTTCCGTGGACCAGCTATGCACAGTCGCTGACCCGGCGGCCGCTGAAGGGCATGCTCACCGGCCCGGTCACCATCCTCGCCTGGTCCTTCGTCCGCGACGACCAGCCGCTGGCGGAGACGGCCAACCAGGTGGCCCTGGCCCTGCGCGACGAGATCGCCGACCTGGAGGCCGCGGGAACCGGCATCGTGCAGGTGGACGAACCCGCCCTGCGCGAACTGCTGCCGCTCCGGTCCGCGGACCAGGCCGCCTACCTCGACTGGTCCGTGCGCGCCTTCCGGCTCGCCACCTCGGGCGCCGGGGACGCGACCCAGATCCACACGCACCTGTGCTATTCCGAGTTCGGCGAGGTCATCGCCGCGATCGACGCCCTCGACGCGGACGTGACCAGCATCGAAGCCGCCCGCTCGCGGCTCGAGGTGGTCGCCGACCTGGCCGGCTTCGGGTTCCGCCGCGGGATCGGCCCGGGTGTCTACGACATCCACTCGCCGCGGGTGCCCTCCCGCGAGGAAATCGCCGGGCTGATCGAAACCGCGCTGGCCGCCATCCCGGTCCGCCAGCTGTGGATCAACCCGGACTGCGGGCTGAAGACCCGCGGCTACGAGGAAACCGCCGAGTCCCTGCGCAACGTCGTCGCCGCCGCGAAGTCAGCGCGCGAAGCCCTGGCCGTCCGCGCCTAGCGGCCCCGGCCGCAGCGTCCAACAGAAGGAGCCCCTTCCATGAGCATTCCCGACGGCGGTACCGCCACTGCGCAGATCCATGCCGGCTACGAACCGCAGGCCCCGCACCGGCCGGTGGCGGTGCCGCTCTACCAGAGCGCGGCCTACGAGTTCCCCGACTATGAATCGGCCCGGCGAATGTTCGCGTTGAAGGAAGCAGGCTTCACCTACACGCGGACCGGCAACCCGACCGTGGCCGTGCTGGAGCAGCGCGTGGCCGCCCTCGAGGGCGGCGCGGGCGCCCTGGCCACGGCCACGGGACAGGCCGCCGTCGCCGTGGCCCTGCTGGCCCTGGTGCGCGGCGGCCAGCACCTGGTCGCCTCCTCCAAGCTGTACGGCGGAACCGTGGACCTGCTCACGGACACCTTCGGCGACTTCGGGATCGAGGTCAGCTTCGCCGATCCGGCCGATGTGGGGGCCTGGGCCGCGGCGGTCCGTCCGCAGACCAGGGCGTTTCTGACCGAGGCCATCGGGAATCCGCTGGCCACGCTGCAGGACCTGCCGGCGATTGCCGCCGTCGCGCACGGCGCCGGGGTGCCGCTGGTCGTGGACAACACGCTGGCCACCCCGGTGCTGTACCGGCCGCTGGAACTGGGCGCCGACGTCGTTGTCCACTCGGCGACCAAGTTCCTCGGCGGACACGGCACCTCGCTCGCGGGGGTGGTGGTGGACGGCGGCCGGTTCGATTTCTCCGCCTACCCGGAGAAGTGGCCGCAGCTCACGGCGCCCAAGCGCCGCTACGGCGGTGACACCCTGTGGGGGCGGCACGGCCGCGGCGCCTACCTGGCGCTGGCGCGCAGCAAGTACCTGCACGACCTCGGTCCCTCGCTCTCCCCGTACAACGCGGCGCAGGTCCTGCAGGGGCTCGAGACGCTGGACATCCGGGTCGCGCGGCACGGGGAGAATACGCGCGAGGTGGCCGGCTTCCTGGCCGGCCATCCGGCAGTCGCCGCCGTGCACCACCCCTCGGTGCCGGGGCATCCGCAGGCCTCGCTGGCGGCCCGGGACTTCCCGCGCGGCACCGGCAGCGTGTTCTCCTTCGACCTGGCTGCCGACCCGGCCGAGGTGGGGCCATTCATCGACCGCCTGCGGCTTTTCAAGCTGGTGGCCAACGTGGGAGACACCCGGTCGCTGGTGGCGCACCCGGCGGCCATGACGCACTGCCGGCTCTCGCCCCGACAACGGGCCGCGGCGGGCATCGGCGAGGCCACCATCCGGCTCTCGATCGGCCTGGAATCCGCCGCGGACCTGGTCGCCGACCTGGCCCGGGCGCTGGACCCGCTCACCGCAACCTTGACCGCGTCCGGCGCACCGGCCGCCGTCGTCAACGCCTAGACCTCGACGCCCAGAACGGAGGCCCGACATGCCCGGATTCAACACCACCGCCATTCACGCCGGCCAGGAGCCGGACCCGCTGACCGGCGCCGTGATCCCGCCGATCTACCAGACCTCGACCTTCGTGCAGGACGGCATCAACGTGCTGCGCGCGGGGCACGAGTACAGCCGCGGTTCCAACCCCACCCGCAACGGCTTCGAGGCGCAGCTGGCGGCGCTGGAACACGGCGCGGCGGGTTTCGCGTTCGCCTCCGGCCTGGCCGCGGAGGATGCCCTGCTCCGCGCGCTGCTGCGGCCGGGCGACCACATCGTGCTCGGCGGGGACGGCTACGGCGGCACCAACCGGCTGGTCAACCACCTGCTGGGGCCGTGGGGCGTGGCCAACACGGCAGTGGACATCACGGACCTGGACGCGGTTGCGGCGGCCGTCCGGCCGGGCGAAACGGCGCTGCTCTGGGTGGAGACGCCGTCGAACCCCCTGCTGGGGATCGCCGACCTCGCCGGGTGGGCGCGGGTGGCGCACGACGCCGGGGCCCTCCTCGTGGTCGACAACACCTTCGCGTCGCCCTACCTGCAGCGGCCGCTGGATTTGGGCGCTGACGTGGTGGTGCACTCCACCACCAAGTACATCGGCGGGCACTCGGACGTCCTCGGCGGCGCCGTGGTGGTGGCGGACCGGGCGTTCCGCGGCAAGGCCCTGGCCGAGGCGGTCGGCTACCAGCAGTTCGCCGGCGGCGCCATTGCCGGCCCGCAGGACTGTTACCTGGCCGCCCGCGGACTGAAGACCCTGGGCCTGCGGATGGAGCGGCACGGCAGCAACGCCCTGGCCCTGGCCGAATGGCTGCGGGAACAGCCCGGCATCGCCGAGGTGCTCTACCCCGGCCTGCCCGAGCACCCCGGCCATGGGCTGGCCGCCCGCCAGATGTCCGGTTTCGGCGGGATCGTGTCGCTGCGTTTCGCCGCGGGCGAGGCCGCCGCCCGGGCCTTCGCGGAGTCCACGCGGCTGTTCGCGCTCTCCGTCAGCCTCGGCGGGGTGGAATCGCTGGTCTGCTACTGCTCCGAGATGACGCACGCCTCGGTCCGCGGCACGGAACTGGCGGTGCCGGCGGACCTGGTCCGGCTGTCCGTCGGCGTGGAGGACGTCGCCGATCTGCGCGCCGACCTGGCGGCCGGGCTCGAGGCGGCGCGGGCGGCCGCGCCGGACCGGCCCGTGCTCAGCGTCGTGTGAGGCGGGGAGGGATGGGCCAGCCGGCCCGTCCCTCCCCTCTCGATTCCCCAGCGCCCCTTCTCTCTGGATTTTGCCGCGAAACGGAATCCTGCCGGCGCTTCGGAACGTAGGCGGAGTTCCATTTCGCGGCGAAAAGGGGGAGGCGGGCCGAGCCTGAGGGCAGGTGGTCGGCTAGGGGAAGAGGTCGGCTACGGCAGGTCCTTCGTGAAGGAGAGGTGCTTGACCGTCTCGGGGTCGGCGGCGAGGTCGAAGCCCGGCCGGTAGCCCGTCGCGAGGTAGAGGTTCTTTGCTTCCGGCTGCCGCGGGCCGGTGGTCAGGTAGAGCCGGCGGTAGCCGCGGCGCACGGCTTCGGCCTCCAGCTCGACCAGCACGCGGCGGGCCAGGCCGCGGCGGCGGTGCTCGGCGTGCGTCCAGATGCGCTTCAGCTCGGCGGTGTCGGCATCGAAGCGGCGGAACGCGCCGCCGGCTACTGAGCGGCCGTGCTCCTGCAGGATCAGCAGGGCGCCGTGCGGTGCCTCGAACTCTTCGGCCGGATAGCGCAGCATCTCCTGGCTGGCGTCGCCGAACAGTCCGCCATACCGGCGGTCGTACTCCTCGGTCAGTCCCTCGACTAGCGGCCGCACCCGCGGGTCGGACAGCGGCAGGCGCAGCACGGTCAGTTCGGGGTGCGCCTCGGAGAAGGTCTGCTGGGTCATGGAAGGTCCTTTCGGCTCAGCCGAGCGAGGCATGGAAGGTCGAGAGGTCGGCCGCCAGGCGGTTCGCGGAATAGCCGGCGGTCGACGGGACGCGGCGTTCCGCGAGCTCGGCCAGCACCCGGCGGGCCAGCGCGTCGCTTTCCCGAAACGGCGCGGCGTTGCTGTGCGGCCGGGAGAAGGCCCCGGCGCCCCAGGAGGAGGTAGCCGGGCCGGCGGCATACAGGCCGGGACGCGTGCTGCCGTCCGGTCCAACTATCCGCGCGGCCGCGTCCACCAGCAGCTTCCCGGTTCCGCGCCCCGCGGGCGCGCCGGCGGCGGTCTCCTCGCAGCCGAGTCCGGACTTTTGCAGCGCGGCCAGCAGCGGGTTCAGCGAGCCCTCGACCGCGGGCGCGGGCAGCCTGGCCTCGATCAGCGCCTGGGCTGTGATGACCTCCCCGGCCTGCGCCGACGTGGCGGTGAACAGGCCCAGGTCCTCGTCCGCGGCCAGCTGGAGATCCGGGCCGAGGAACCTGACGTAGCCGGCCTCGTGCAGGGCCAGCAGTTCCCGCAGCCGGCGTGCGGGCGGACCGGAATCCACGTAGCTGAAGAAGCCGTGCCACCAGCCGCTCACGATCGGGCGGGACTCGGGGGTCAGGGCGTCCAGCGGGATCAGCCGGCCGAGTTCGAAATAGACGCGGAGCAGTCCCAGGAAGAGCCCCAGGGTCTCCGAGTTTCCATCGCCGTCGCGCAGTCGCAGATCGTTGCGGATGTGGGCGGCAACGGCCTCCTCCGCCTCGCCCGCACCGGCGAAGCGGCGGCCGCGCAACGGGCGGTCCAGGTCCTCGAATTCGAGACGGTCGGCGGGGTCCGGAACCGCGGCCTCGACCAGGGCGCGGCGCTCCTCGGAATACCAGGCGGCGGCGTCGAAGGCCTGCTGGAAGGCTGCCCAGGGCATCGCCACCCGCCGTGGATGGCCGGTGAACAGCTCGCGGTAGTACCCGAGGGCGGCATCCTTGGCCAGCAGCGGCCACAGGTGTTCGTTGAAGTCCAGCAGGTCGTGGCGCTCCAGCAGCCCGGCGACGGCGGCCGCCGTCAGGTAACGGGGTGCCCCGGCCGGCTCACCCTGCAGCGGCGCGGAGATCTTGGACCGGTAGGGGACGCCGCGCCGCGATCCGGTCCAGAGCCGGGGCTCGCGGCCCGAGGGCAGGTATTCGAGCCCGCCGCCGGGCTTCTCCCGGAACCGTCCGCCCCGACCCTCCATCAGGAGCACTACCAGGTCGACGAAGGCCAGTCCCATCCCGGACACGATCGCGTCCTGGCCCGGGAGCAGGCCGGAGAAGTCGACGTCGTTGGTGTACGCGGGCGGTGCGTAGAAGAGCCCGTGCCTGCCGGCGAAACTGGCGAAGCCCGAGGAGCGGGAGTCCGGTTCGGAGTCCGTGTGTCCTACGGCAACGACGACGGCATCCGCCGGCAGCGCCGATCCGGAGGCCAGCCGCACGACGTGTCCGGTCCCGGCCGGACCGACGTCCACGGCAACGTCCCGGTGGACGGTCAGCGAGACCTGCGGGCCCAGCGAACGCACGGTGCGGCGGAAGAACCATTCGAGGTACAGGCTCTGCAGGCGGCGCGTGGGGAAGGAAGCAGGCCGCAGGCCGCGCAGCTGCTCCGCGAGGTCCTCATCGGGTATCTCGGCGTCCGGAATGCTGCCGTCCAGCACGCCGCGCGCCCACTCGATCAGGCTAGGGCCGGGGGCGGCAGGACCGGAGCATTCGACCGAGTCGTCGGTGAACATCGTGACGTCCTCGGCCATCGAGTTCAGCATCAGCAGCGGGCTCTGGTCCCGCCGCCAGATCCGCCCGGAGCCCGGGCGGTGCGGTTCGACGACGTGGATCTGGAGAGGCTCCTCGAAAAGCGCGGGAAGGTTTGCGGCGAGGCGCTCCAGGATCATGGCGGCCTTGGGCCCGCCGCCGATAAACACGATGGACGCGGCAGGCACGGCCACCCGGGCATTCCTGCGTCCGGCGTCGGCAATGGTCATCCCCCGCCCCTCCCTTCGACTGGCTGGCTAGCGGTTCCGCCATGCTATGGAGCCCCGGGCCAGCCGCGCGCGCGGAGGTTCACGGCGGTTCATGGCCCGACACACGGGGCAACAGAGCGTCTTTTCACGCCGTCATGCAGGGCTTTCTTGACGTGAATAAGTCCTCCATTGACACCCCGCGACGGCCCTTTTGTCCGCCGCCGCAGGCCGCCCTAGATTTCTGGCCATGGCCCGGAGCGACACCGCCCCGGGCCGACCTGGACAGACCAGCCAAGTGGAAGAGGGAGGTGCCTGATGGGTGCACCGGGGATCCAGACACCCGCGAAGGCGGATGCGCCGGCAGGGCCCGCGCCGGTGCCGGCCGCCGGCCCGCGCGACGACTACCAGGGCTACCGCGTGGTTCCGGCCCGCCACCCGGGGCGCTGGGTCGGCACCGCCGTGGTGGCCATCGGCGTGGCCGCCGTCCTCTTTTCGCTGTTCACCAACCCGCGCTGGGAGTGGGACGTCGTCGCCGAGTGGTTCACCGCCGAGTCCGTGGTCCGCGGCCTGGCCGAGACCCTGAAGCTGACCGTGATCGCCGGCAGCCTCGGCTTCGTCCTCGGGTTTGTCCTGGCGCTGATGCGGCTGTCCGCGTCCCCGCTGCTGGTCTCGGTCTCCTGGACCTTCTCCTGGATTTTCCGCTCCACGCCGCTGCTCGTGCAGCTGCTGCTCTGGTACAACCTCGGCTACCTGTACGAGAAGATCTCCCTCGGCATCCCGTTCACAGACGTGCGCTTCTTCGAGGTGCAGACCACCACCCTGATCAGCCAGTTCGCCGCCGCCGTGCTCGGGCTGACCCTGAACCAGGCCGCCTACTCGGCGGAGATCATCCGCGGCGGCATCCTCGCCGTCGACCAGGGCCAGCTGGAGGCGGCGGCGGCGCTCGGCATTCCCGCCTGGCGCCGCTCCACCCGGATCGTGCTCCCGCAGGCCATGCGCTCCATCCTGCCGACGGCCTTCAACGAGATCATTGGCCTGGTCAAAGGCACTTCGATTGTCTACGTGCTGGCCTACTCCGAGCTCTTCTATACGGTCCAGGTCATCTACAACCGCACCCAGCAGGTCCTGCCGCTGCTGCTCGTAGCCACTATCTGGTACGTCGTGATCACGTCGGTGCTGAGCATCTTCCAGTACTACATCGAGCGGCACTACTCCAAGGGCGCCCTCCGCAGCCTCCCGCCGACCCCGCTGCAGCGGGTCCGCAAGTTCTTCGCCAGCCACGCCACCACCAGGAGCGCCTCATGAGCAGCCGGACCCTCACCGGGCAGGAACCAACGACGGCGGGGCGCGCGGCTTCGGCACGCACGCGCGGTCTGGTGGAGATCAACCACGTGCACAAGAGCTTCGGAACCACGGAGGTGCTCAAGGACATCTCGCTGACCGTGCAGCCCGGCGAGGTCAGCGTAATCCTCGGGCCGTCCGGGTCCGGTAAGTCGACCCTGCTGCGCACCATCAACCATCTGGAGAAGGTGGACTCCGGACTGGTCAGCATCGACGGCGAGCTGGTCGGCTACGCGCCCCGCGGCGGCAGGCTGCACGAGCTGAAGGAGAAGGCCATCCTGAAGCAGCGCACGGAAATCGGGATGGTCTTCCAGTCCTTCAACCTCTTCCCGCACCTGACTGCCCTGCAGAACGTCATGGAAGCCCCGCTCTATGCGCAGGGCCGGGGCAAAGCCGAGGTCGAACGGCGGGCCCGCGAACTGCTGGCCCGGGTCGGCCTCGGGGACCGCGCGGACGCCTATCCCCGCCAGCTCTCCGGCGGCCAGCAGCAGCGCGTTGCCATCGCCCGTGCGCTGGCGCTGGATCCCAAGATCCTGCTCTTCGACGAGCCCACCTCGGCCCTGGACCCCGAACTGGTCGGCGAGGTGCTGGACGTGATCAGGGACCTGGCCCGCTCGGGCACCACGCTGATCGTGGTCACCCACGAAATGGGCTTCGCCCGCGACGTCGCGGACACCGTCGTCTTCATGGACGGCGGCCGGATCGTCGAATCCGGACCGCCGCGGACGATGTTCAGCCGCCCCAAGGAAGAGCGCACTCGGGCCTTCTTCTCCAAGGTCATCGAACCGGCCTTCAACCTCTGATGAATCCACCCCGCCACAGCACAAGGACTTCCATGGCCACCACCAGACTCCGCAAGCTCTACCCGCTGCCGGCCGCCGCCGCCGTCGTCCTGCTTTCCCTGGCCGGCTGCGCGGACCCGGACTCAGCCGCCGCCGAAGGCGCGGGATCCACCGCGGCCGCCGGCAACGGCGTCGTCTACAACACCAGCCCGGACCAGGACCGGATCCGCAGCCAGCAGGACGCGGGGCTCGCCGCCGAGGTGCCGGACGACATCGCCGAGGACGGAAAGCTGACCGTGGCAAGCACCGGCGGTTCCGTGCCGCTGTCCTTCCACGCCACCGATGACAAGACCGTCATCGGCACCGAGATCGACCTGGCCCAGCTAGTCGCGGACAAGCTCGGGTTGGAGCTCGACCTGCAGGTGACTTCGTGGGAGAACTGGCCGCTGAAGACCGAGTCCGGCGACTATGAAGCGGTGTTCTCCAACGTGGGGATCAACGACGAGCGGCTGCAGAAGTTCGACTTCGCCAGCTATCGGGCGGCTTACATGGGCTTCGAGGCGAAGACGTCGACCGACATCGCGGTGGACGGCGCCGAGGACATCGCAGGGAAGAAGATCGCCGTCGGCTCCGGCACCAACCAGGAAAAAATCCTGCTCGCCTGGAACGAGGAGCTCGAAAAGGATGGCAAGGAACCGGCGTCGCTCCACTACTACGGCTCCGAAGCCGACACCATCCTGGCCCTGTCCTCCGGGCGGATCGACCTGAACCTGGCACCGTACCCGAGCACGGTCTACCGCGAGAACACCCGCGATGACCTGAAGGTTGTCGGCAAGGTCAACGCCGGCTGGCCCACCGAGACACTCGTTGCCGCGACCACCAAGCGCGGCAACGGGCTCGCACCCGTCATCTCCGAGGCGGTCAACGCACTGATCGCGGACGGCAGCTACGCCCAGGTCCTCGAGCGTTGGGGACTCGAGGAAGAAGCAGTGCCGGAATCCGAGGTCTTCTCCGAGGACAGCAAATGAAGTTCCAGGTCCTCGACATCATCCCGCACTTGAAGGACCCGCTGACCGGCCGCATTGTTTCCACTGCCGAGCGGCTGGAACAGGTGGTCAGGACGGCGCAGCGGGCCGAAGAACTCGGCTTCGATTCCTTCTCCGTGGGGGAACGGCATGCCGGCGAGTTCATCTCCTCCTCTCCTGCCGCCGTGCTCGCGGCCATAGCCGCGGTCACCACCAGGATCCGGCTGCAGAGCGGCGTGACCGTCCTGTCCGTGCTGGACCCGGTACGCGTCGCCGAGGATTACGCCACGGTCGACCAGCTCAGCCGGGGCCGGCTGGAAGTCGTGATCGGCAAGGGCAACGAGGTGCTCCAGTACCCGCTCTTCGGACTCGACCTATCGGATCAGTGGGACCTGCTGGAGGAAAAGTACTGGCTGCTGCGCCGGCTCTGGCGCGAGGAGGCGGTGACCTGGCAGGGCCGGTTCCGCAGCCCGCTGACCGAGCCGACGACCACAACGCCACGCCCCTTCGCCGGTCCGCTGCGCGTGTGGCACGGCTCCGCCACGTCGCTGCGCTCGGCAGAGCTGGCCGCACACTGTGGCGATCCGCTCTTCACCGCCAACGCGATCCAGCCGCGGGAGAACTACCGGCGCCTGATCGACCACTACACGGAGAAGTATCTTGCCGCGGGCCACGACCCGGCGCAGCGGTACATCGCCTCCGGCTCCGGGGCCGGCGGGGTCTTCCTCGCGGACAGCACGGCCGCGGCGAAGCGGGACTTCGGCCCGGTCTACGAGGCCCTGACGGCCGCGCGGAACGTCCCCGGCAACAACACGCCGTTCCGCGACATCGACCACGCCGTGGCCGAGGGGCCCGCCCTGGTCGGCAGCCCGGAGGACGTGGCGGCCAAGATCCTCGACTACCACGCGGAGTACGGGCACTCCCTGCAGTCCATCTCGCTGCCCACGACCCTGCCGCTGGGACAGCAGCTGGAGATCCTCGAGCGCTTTGCGACCGAGGTCATCCCCGTGGTCCGCGCTGCGGCACCAACCACGCTGTGGGAGGCCGGGGATCCCTGGGCGGACCGCCCATCCGGCCGGCCCGCCTACGAGTTTGCCGGCGTTCCGGCGGAAGGAGCAGCACGATGAGCCAGCAGCACAGCGGGCGTGGAATCCTCGCCCTGGAGGTCGACGGCGCGGGCGCGCATCCGGCCGCCCGGCGGGCCGCCGGCCTCACCCGGGAGGATCTCCTGGCCGGAACGCGGACAGGGCAGGTGGTACTGGCCGCGGAGAGCGCAGGGTTCCACGCGGTAACGTTCGACGACGGCCGGCTGGCCCCCGTGCAGGGGCTGGTCCCGGGTGTGCGGCTGGACGCAGTGCAGCGGGCCGCCTTCGCGGCGCCGCTCACTCGAAGCATCGCGCTGGTGCCCGTGGTCGACGCCGTCTACACGGAGCCGTTCCACGTGGCCACGCAGCTGGCGAGCCTCGACTACGTCTCGCGGGGCCGGGCCGGCTGGATCGCATCGGCCTCCGGCACGGCTGCGGAAGGCGCGGCGGTGGGCCGCGGAGCTGTCTCCGGTCAAGCACTGAGCCGCGAGGCCCAGGACGTGGTGGAGGCCAGCCGGCTGCTCTGGGACAGCTGGGAAGACGACGCGGTCATCCGCGATGTCGCCTCCGGCCGCTACCTGGACTCCGGCAAGCTCCACTACGCCGAGTTCCGCGGCGGCTCCTTCTCCGTGAAGGGCCCGTCCATCATTCCGCGGCCGCCGCAGGGCCAGCTGCCGGTGCTCGCGCCGGCGGGCCTGGTGCCGCCGGGCGCGGACTCCGGCGCCGACGCCGTGCTGGTGTCCGCCCCGACGCCGGAACTGCTGCTGGCCGAGGCAGCCGAGCATGCCGCACGGGGTCCCGTCATCGCGGAACTGGAAATAGCACTGGACTCGCGCGGACGGCGGGCCGTGGAGCGCCTCGCCGAGCTGGACGCCTGGGAGCTTCCCGGGCCCCGGACGGAACTGCGCGCCCAGCTGGCCGGGACGGCGGAAGAACTCGCCGACTATCTGGCCCAGCTGCTCGCCGTCGCCCGCGGAGTAAGGCTGCACCCGGCCGTCCTCGACACGGAACTGGAGGAGCTGGGGCGGCTGGTGCTGCCGAGGCTGCGCGCTGCCGGGCTGCTGGCGCCAACAACTCCGGACAACACTTTCCGCGGGATCCTGGGCCTGGCCCGTCCTGCCAACCGCTTTGCCGCCGCCGGCTAAACCACGAACCTAAGGAGGATCAGCATGGCCAACACACCACGCCGGCTGCAGTTCGGCGTCTTCTTCCAGGGCGTGAATTCCGGAACCGTCTGGAAACTGCCCGAGTCCGGCTCGCAGACGGACTTCGAATCCTTCCGCCGGTTGGCGCAGACCGCCGAGCGCGGCCTGTTTGCCGCCTTCTTCCTCGGCGAGGGCCTGAGGCTGCGCGAGCACTTCGGGCGCCCGCACGAACTCGATGTCGCTGGCCGCCCGGACGCACAGACCATGCTCGCCGCCCTGGCCGCGGTCACCACCCGGATCGGCCTCGTCGCCACCCAGAACACCACCTACAACGACCCGGCCGACCTGGCCCACCGGCTCGCTTCACTGGACCTGCTGTCCGGCGGCCGCGCCGCCTGGAACGTGGTGACCACGGACAACGCCTGGACCGGAGAGAACTTCCGGCGGGGCGGCTACCTGGACCACGCCGACCGGTACACCCACGCCGAGGCGTTCGTCCGCACGGCAAAGGAAATCTGGCACTCCTGGGCGGCCGGCGCGGATGCGCCCGCCGGCCCCGTCCGCCACGAGGGCCGGCACTACACCGTGGATTACACCCCGCGGCTGCCACGCAGCCCGCAGCACCGCCCGGTCCTGTTCCAAGCCGGCGACTCGGCGGAGGGCCGCGATTTCGCCGCCCGCCAGGCGGACGTCATCTTCTCCGGCCATCCGGGGTTCGACGACGCCGTGGCGTTCCGGGCCGACATCACCGAACGCACCGTGCGCGCCGGCAGGCCCGCCGACGCGGTCCGGATCATGCCGGCCAGCGAGTTCATCCTCGGCGCCACCAGCGCCGAGGCGGCGGAGAAGCGGGAATGGGTCCGCTCGCTCCAGATCGGCCCGCAGCAGGCGATCGCGTATCTCGAGCAGTTCTGGGGCCGGCCGCTGGACGGCTACGACCCGGACGGCCCGCTGCCGGATATCGGCCCGGCCGTCGAAGAGACCTCCGAGACCCGCGGCAGCGGATTCCACGGAGCCAAAGCCGCCGAACTGACCGCCCAATGGCGCCGGGAGGCCGCCGAGCAGGGCCTGAGCATCCTGCAGTTCGTCCGCGCCAAGGCCGGCCGGACGGACGGCTCCTTCGTCGGCTCCTATTCCGAGGTGGCGGACCTGCTGGCCAAGTATGCCCGCGCGGGCGCGGTCGACGGCTTCAACATCTCGCCGTGGCTGATTCCCACCGGACTCGACGACATCGTCAACCACCTGGTGCCCGAACTGCAGGAACGGGGGGTCTATCCGACGGAGTACCGCGGCAGCACGCTGCGTGAAAACCTCGGCCTCGACCTCCCCGGCAGCCCCCTGCCAGCCGGCCCCGCCCGCACCCAGCCCGTCCCGCCCAGAACCGAAAGCGTCCACCCATGAACACTCCCTCCACGCCGTCCGCCCGCCGCATCCGCCGGCTCCGCCCGCTGATCGGCACCGCCCTCGTCGGAACCTCCCTGCTGGCCCTGGCCGGCTGCGCGGACCCGGACTCCGCCTCGGCGAGCCAGGAGCAGGCCGGAAGCCCCGCGGCCTCATCCTCCGCCCAGGACTTCAACCTTTCCCCGGAGCAGGACCGCTTCACCTCGGACGAGTCGGCGGAAGCCAAGGCGCTGGTTCCGAAGGAGGTCAGCGCGGACGGCAGGCTTACGGTCGCCGTCAGCCCCTTCGCCGCGCCGCTCGCCTTGTACGCCACGGACAACAAGACGCCGGTGGGCAACGAGGTGGACATCGCCTACGCCCTCGCCGATTCCCTCGGACTACAGGCGCAGATCGTTCCGGTGGCCTGGGCCGACTGGCCGCTGGGCGTCGAGTCCGGCAAGTACGAGGCCGTGCTCAGCAACGTGACCGTCACCGAGGAACGCAAGCAGAAGTTCGACTTCGCCACCTACCGCAACGACCTGCTCGGCTTCTACGCAAAATCCGATTCGGCCGTCGGCGAGATCAAGGAGGCTAAGGACGTGGCCGGCCTGCGCGTGATCGTCGGCTCCGGAACGAACCAGGAGAAGATCCTGCTCGATTGGGACGCGGAGAACAAGAAGAACGGGCTCGAGGCCGTCGAGTTCTTGTATTACGACGACGATTCGGCCTCCACGCTGGCTGTCCAGTCCGGCAGGGCGGACGTCTACTTCGGGCCCAACGCCACCGGCGCCTATAAGGCCAAGGCGGACGGCAAGACCAAGCTGGTGGGACTCGTGGACGGCGGCTGGCCCAAGAAGGCCAGCATCGCGGTGACCACCAAGAAGGGGAACGGCCTGGCCGAAGCGGCCGAGGCCGGGCTGGACCACCTGATCGACAACGGCGTCTACGCCAAGATCCTGGACCGGTGGGGGCTGGAGACGGAAGCCGTTCCGGACTCCGAGCTGAATCCTCCCGGCCTGGGATCCTGACCGCCATGCCCGGCCCGCCGCGCGGCCCTAGACTGGTAGCGGCACCCGCCGGTCTGCGGGCGCCGGAGCACGCTCATGAGGGGGCAACAAGCATGTCAGGCGCGGGCGCGGACAGGAATCCGCCGTTCAACGATCCCAAACACCCGGGCTGGTACACCGATCCTCAGGCCGGGCAACAGCAGGGCCAGCCCGCGCCCGGCGCCAGCCCCTTTTCCTACCAGCCCGGCCCGGACATGCAGCCCGCACCGCAGCACAACTCGTACGGCGGCCCGGGCTACAGCCAGCCGCCGTACTACCAGCCGGCGCCGGAGCCGAAGGGCCTGAGCATCGGCGCGCTGGTCTGCGGCATCGTCGGCGTGGTGACTTTCGGCTTCCTTCTCGTGCCGCAAATCGCCGCGATCGTGCTCGGCCACATCGCGCTCGGTCGCGAACCGGCGGGCCGCGGCATGGCGCTCGGCGGCCTCATCATGGGCTACGTGGTCGTTGGCCTCTGGACCCTGATCCTGATGATCGGCGTCCTCGGGGCCGCGGTTCAATCCTGACCTTCTGCCGGTAAAAACCACGGCGGTCCAAACGGAAGACGCGATGCTTCCGGCTTGGACCGCCGTCGTTATTTCCGGTTGCAGGGACCTAGCGGACCCCGCCCATGATCTTCTTCATCGCCGGAGCGGCGACGGCCAGGGCGGCGCCGAGGACAATGGCGGTCACGCCGATGAAGCCGAAGTACGGAGCCTCGTTGGCGGGATCGTAGTAGCCCGCGAGGATGCCGGCCAGCGTGGTTCCCAGCGAGATGGAGAGCAGGAACAGCGCCACCATCTGGGTCTTGAAGGCCGCCGGGGCCAGCTTGGTGGAGATGGAGCTGCCGGTCGGGGACAGGAACAGCTCCGCCATCGTGAACAGGAACAGGATGCCCACCATCGCCAGCAGGGGGGTGCTGTTGGCGCCGCCGCCGGCCAGCGGGATGAACGCCAGGAAGGCCAGGCCCATGATGGCCAGGCCCAGCGCGAACTTCAGCGGTGAACCGGGCTGCTTGGGGCCGAGCTTGGTCCAGATCGCGGCGAAGATGCCCGCGAAAATGATGATGAAGACAGGGTTGATCGACTGCACCCAGGTGGCCGGCATTTCCCAGCCGAACAGCGTGCGGTCCAGCTGCTTGTCCGCGTACAGCGCCACCACGGTGAACTGCTGCTGGAACAGCGCCCAGAACGCGGCGGACGCGATGAAGAGCGGGATGAAGGCGTAGACCCGGCCGCGCTCCACGGGCGTGACACGCTTGCTGGACAGGATCACCACGAAGTAGATGGCGGCGGCAATGATCGCCAGCCACGCCATGATCGGGGCGAGGTTCTCCGCGGTGACCAGGCCCAGTGCCACGGCCAGCACAATGACAACGACGACGGCAATCGCCACGGCGGCGATCCGGCCGTACTTGCTGCGCGGCAGGGGATTGGCGACGTAGTGCGACTCCTCCGGCAGGTTCTTGCGGGTCAGCGCGTACTGGCCGAGGCCGATGGCCATGCCGAGCGCGGCCAGGCCGAAGCCGTAGTGGAAGCCGAGGCTGACCTGGGCAAGGCCGGTGAGCAGCGGGCCGATCAGGCCGCCGATGTTGACGCCCATGTAGAAGATGGAGAAGCCGGCGTCGCGGCGCTCATCTTTCTCCGCGTACAGGGAGCCGACCAGCGAGGTGGCCGTGGCCTTCAGTCCGCCGGAGCCGACGGCCACCAGGACGAGGCCGACGGCGAGGCCGGCGGCGCCCGGGACCAGGGCCAGCGCGATGTGGCCGAACATGATCATGATGCCCGAGTAGAAGAGCACCTTCTCCGCACCGAGCAGCCGGTCGGAAATCCAGGCGCCGAGAATGCTGGAGAGGTACACGCCGCCGCCGTACGCGCCGACCAGTCCCGTGGCCAGGCCCTCGTCCATCCCGAGGCCGCCTTCGGCCACCGAGAAGTACATGTAGTACAGGAGAATGCCCTGCATTCCGTAGAAGGAGAAGCGCTCCCAGAGTTCCACGGAGAAGAGGTTGGCGAGCATTCGGGGGTGCCCGAAGAACGTCTTGCCTCCCGCGGTTTGTGACACGCGGGTAGACGGGGAAATTTGACTCATTCGATCAATTTTGCCACCGATGTTCATTCATTGTCATATTCTTGGTTGCCCGCGGACACCAGTGGTAGGGAGTCGTCCCTTGTCAGCGCACTGTTTCGAGCTGCGCGGCGACGGCCAGCAGCTGCGCTTCGGATCCGGTCCGGCCGATCAGCTGGATGCCCATCGAAAGTCCTGCCGGGGTGGTGAGAACGGGCACGGTGATAGCGGGCAGCCCGCATACGTTGACCATGGAGCTGTAGGGCGAGTACTGGCACTGGCGCATGTAGTCCACCTCGGCGGTCTGCTCCGTGTACCAGCCGACGGGACGCGGGGTCATGGCCAGGGTCGGCGTCAGCACTAGGTCGAACCGTGAATACTGCGCGATTGTGTCCTCCTGGAACTTCGCGAGGACGGCGAGGGCCTGGTCCAGTTCGGCCGGGCTCCGTCCCAGGGCACGACGGCGGAAGGCGCGGGTCAGCGGCATGAGCTGCGGTTCGTGGCTGGCAGGGATCCGCAGGTGCGCCAGGCTGGAGGTCCACGCCGTCGTGAAGGCCTCGGGGTAGCGGTTGTCGTAGCGGAAATCCGTGTCGAGCACGTCGTGGCCGAGTCCTGCCAGGAGGGCGGTGCCCCGGTCGAACGCGGCCTGGGCTTCCGGTTCGAGCCACAGCGGATAACGGGTGGCGAAGGGCGAGAGCGTGCTCGCCCCGATCCGGAACCGTCCCTCGGCCCGCCGGGCGGCGCCGAGGAAGTCGGGTTCCGGGCCGAACTGGGAGCGGGCCAGCGGCTCGTCCACCATCGCATCGAGGAGCAGCCCGGCGTCCTCGGCGGTGCGCGCAAGGGGTCCGGCGACCACCAGCCGCCCCGGATCGTCCCCGGAGGAGCCTGCCGGCACCCGGGCACGGCCGGGCTTGAGGCCCACCAGCCCCGTCGCGGCCGCCGGAATCCGGATGGATCCGCCTCCGTCCGAACCGGGGGCGAAGGGCAGCATGCCGGCGGCGACGGCGGCCGCGCTGCCGCCCGAGGATCCGCCGGCGCTGGTTGCCGGTGCCTGCGGATTGCGTGCCGGCGGGGCCACCCGGTTCTCGCTGTAGGAGGTCAGGCCGAACTCCGGCACCTGGGTCTTGCCCAGGCTGATCGCGCCGGCCCGCTCCAGCACCTCCACCAGGGTGTGGTTGGAGGCCGCCGGCGCATGGTCCACGGCACGGCTGCCGTGCGTGGTCTTCACGCCGGCCACGTCCGTCAGGTCCTTGAAGGCCAGCGGGAGCCCGTGCAGCCGCCGCAGCAGCCCGCCGTGCGCCTGGAACTCGTCCGCGGCCCGCGCCCGGTCCAGCGCGTTCTCCGCCGTGACGGTGATGAAGGAGCCCAGCTCGGGATTGAGGGACCCGATCCGGGCCAGGTAGTGCTCGGTGAGTTCGCGTGCGCCGACCTCGCCGCGGCGGATCGCCAGCCGCTGCTCCACGGCCGTGAGTTCGTACAGGTCAGACATCGCAATTACCTTAGCTGCTGTTTTAGCTGCTGTTTTCCGGATGACGGCGGAAGACCAGCGCCACCGCCCGCAGGGACAGGACGAAGCCGGCGAACAGCAGGGTGTACCCGAAGAACGCGTGCATCCGTACATTCTCGGTCAGCATCGGACCGGTATCGCTGGCGATCAGGATGATGGCGCCCAGCGTCGCTGCACTGGCCAGCAGGGCCACCACCACCTGCTGGACGAGGGTGTCCAGGAAGTGCCGGTCCCGGTGGTCGGCCAGCATCCGGATGTTCATCGAGAAGCGGCCCTGCTCCAGGTCCTCGGTCAGCTTGTTCAGCCGCCTGGGCATCCGCTCCAGCAGCGGCAGCAGCTGGAGGGCCCGGCTCTCGAGCTGGTCCTTCAGGTTTCCCGGCCGGAACTGGTGGGCCATCATGCGCTTGCCCTCCGCGCGCGCCGCGGCAACGACGTCGAACCCCGGGCACACCTGCCCCAGTGTCCCTTCCAGCGCCGCCAGCGCACGGAAGGCCGCGGCGATCTGCGGCGGGACAGCGAAGCCGTGCTGCACCAGCAGGTTCAGCAGCACCGTGAACATGCTGCGGCTGCCGAGTCCGCCGAAGCCCGTCCGGTACCGCGTCAGCAGCTGGCCCACGCCGCGCTCCAGCGCCCGCTCGTTGAGCTCCTCCGGCCGGTCCAGCAGCTCGATCAGCGCATCCGTGGCGGCGACGCTGTCGTCCTTCTCCACCGCGTACAGCAGCGTGCCGAGCGAATGCCGGGTCGAAGGATCCAGGCGCCCGACGGAACCGAAGTCCAGAAGCCCGATGCCGCCGCCGTCGCGCAGGAAAATGTTGCCCGGGTGCAGGTCCGCGTGGAAGACCCCGGAATCGACAATCTGGGTCAGCGTCGCCGAGAGCAGCTTCGTCGCCACCTCATGCCGGCGCTCCTCGGTCATGCCGGACAGGATGCCGCGGGCGTGCGAAATCGGCCGCCCCTCCAGCTTGTCCATCACCAGCAGCCGGCTGCCGGAGAACTCTTCGTACGCATGCGGCACGCGGACGTCCCCAACGCCGGCCTCCGCCAGCGACGCGCCGACGCTGCGCATGTTCTCCAGCTCCACGTGGTAGTTGAGCTCCTCGCGCAGCGAGGCGGCGAAGCCCTCGGCCAGGCCCTTGACGCCGATGGTGCGCGCCCACGGCGCCGAGCGGTCCAGCCAGTTCGCCATCCGCAGCACGATGTCCATGTCCCGGCGCACCTGCCGCAGGGCCAGCGGCCGCTGCACCTTCAGCACCACGACCTGACCGGAGAGCAGGCTGCCCTCGTGGACCTGGGCGACCGAGGCCGAGGCGAGCGGCTCGGGATTGACCCAGGCGAAGACCTCGTCCAGGTCGCGGCCCAGGTACGTCCGGATCGCCGGCTCGATGGCCGACCACGGCTCCGGCTCCGCGTGCGTCTGCAGCTTTGATAGCTCGCGGATGTAGGGCTCGGAGAGCAGGTCCCGGCGCGTGGACAACATCTGGCCCAGCTTCACGAAGGTCACGCCGGCCTCGTTCAGCGCCAGGCGCAGGTGGAGCGCCGTTTCTTCCTCGTTCTCGTGCCGCGAGTTGCGGTTGAGCCCGCGCAGCTGCGACCCGAGGCCGTGCCGCATCGCGATGCCGACCACCTCCGCGTAGCGCCGGGTCCGCTGCCGCCGCGCGCGCCAGCCGCGGAAGAGGCTGCTCAGCTTCGGCAGCGAGCCGGTGGGGAGGGCGACTTCCAGCCCGACGAGGATCGCGACGCCGAGGGCGAACACCCAGACCACTGCCAGGGTGAGGAACATGAGCACGACGGCGGCCGGCACCTTGACTGCCGACCCGTCCACTCCGCCGATGTTCGCGCTCGTGGCCAGGTACTGCGCCATGACGCCGAAAGAGACGATCATCAGGACGCCGACCACGATCGAGCGCGGCCAGCCCACGGGGACGCCGAGCACGCGGCGGGCGATCATGGCCAACAGCCACGCAAGCACCAGGACGATCAGCGCCGAAGCCACTACAAGAGCGCCGTTCCCCAGCCCCGCGAGGCCGCTGCTAACCCAGATAGCGGGCCTCGATCGGCTCCTCGTGGGCCACGGCCTCCGGGCCGTCGCCGGCCTTCGCCGTCACCCGGTAGGCGAGCTTTCCGGGCACCTCGGTAACCGCCTCCGCGAGGATCGTGCCCCGGTACACCAGCCCGACGCCGTCGTCCGTGCAGTGCGTTTCGCCCAAGGTGCCGTCCGCCACGAGCCGGTGGACCAGGGGCCGGCGGCGGGGCTCGGAGTCGTAGTGGACGCCGTTGTCGTAGGGCAGCAGGGCCAGTCCGTTCGTGACGGCGCGCAGCTCGGGCCCGAAGGAATCCGTGGTGCCGCCGCGGAACCAGCAGATGGAGCCCGCCGAGACGCCCGCCAGGACGACCCCGGCCTCCCAGACCCGGCGGAAGATCCCGTCCAGCCCGTGCATGCGCCACACGGCCAGCAGGTTGGCCACGGATCCTCCGTTGACCCAGACGACGTCCTGCTGCAGCAGGTGCCCCTCCATGTCTTCGACGTTGGGCATGCTGAACAGGTTCAGGTGCGAGAGGTCGAACCCCGCGACCCGGGCCGCCTCGTCCAGTTCCGCGGCGAACCAGCGCTGGTCCCCGCCGGCGGTGCCGAGGTGCGTGACGCGTGGCGCCCGGCCGGTCGAGCCGGAGAGTTCCACGGCATGGTGGACCAGGTGATTGAACTCGAGGCGGGTGCGTCCGCCGGACTTGTAGCCACCGGACGTGGCGAGGATCGTGGGGTGGTCGGCAGCCATCGGTACCTCTGTCTTCGTAAGGTGCAGGGCGTGCTCCCACTATAGGCTGGAGGCGGCGGCAGATCGTCAGCCGAATCTGTGAGTGTTACGGAGGGACCCCATGACCGAGATCGAGAACGTGGATGTGGAAAGCATCGGCGCCGACGCCAAGGTGCTCGACGTCCGCGAAGACTACGAATGGGAAGCCGGGCACATCGAAGGCGCCCTGCACATCCCGATGAACGACCTGCCCGAGCGGGTCGAGGAGCTGGATCCGGACGAGGACGTCTACGTCATCTGCCGCAGCGGCGGCCGCTCGTTCCGGGTGGTGCAGTGGCTGGTGGGGAACGGCTATTCCGCGATGAATGTCTCCGGCGGCATGGGTGCCTGGCTGGAAGCCGGGAAGCCGATGGTGGCGGACAACGGCCTGGAGCCCACGGTCAAGTAATGGGCTCGACTTACACCTACCTGGGCCCCGAGGGCACCTTCACCGAGGCGGCGCTCCTGCAGGTTGCCGGCGCCGAGGACGCGGAACGGCTCCCGGCCGGCAGCGTGGATTCGGCCCTGGAACTGGTCCGGACCGGGCGTGCCACGGCCGCCATGGTTCCCATCGAGAACTCGGTGGAAGGCGGGGTGAGCGCCACCCTCGACGCGATCGCCACCGGCGGCCAGCTGATGATCCTGGGGGAGCAGCTCGTGCCCATCCGGTTCGTCATCGGGGCCAGGCCGGGGCTGGGGCTTTCGGACATCAGGCGGGTCTCGACGCATTCGCACGCCTGGGCCCAGTGCCGGCAGTGGAGCAGCATCAATATTCCCGATGCAGAATATGTCCCGGCTTCGTCCACTGCGGCCGCCGCGGTCGGCCTGCTGGATGCCGACTGCCCCTACGATGCCGCTATCTGCGCGCCGCTCGTGGCGCAGCAGCGCGGGCTGAACGTGCTGGCCGAGGGCATCGGCGACGTCGAAGACGCGGTCACCCGCTTCATCCTGGTCGGACTTCCCGGGGCTTTGCCCGCGCCGACCGGGTCGGACAAGACGACGCTGGTCGTGCCGCTGCCCGAGGACCATCCCGGCGCGCTGATGGGCATCCTGGAGCAATTCGCCAGCCGCGGCGTCAACCTCAGCCGGATCGAATCCCGCCCCACCGGCCAGTTCCTCGGGGACTACTTCTTCAGCATCGACATCGACGGCCACCTCGCGGAGGAACGTGTGGCCGACGCCGTGCGCGGCCTGCACAGGATCAGTCCCGGCCTGCGGTTCCTCGGCTCCTTCCCCCGGGCGGACCGGCGCGGTTCTGCCGTTCCCGCACACCATGAGGACAAAGCATTCCGCGAGGCGCATGAATGGGTGGCCCGCCTCCTCGAGCCGGCCTAGACCGCCGCGGCGCCGCTCGTCGGCCCCGTTCCCGCCGCGGACTTACATCACGCACCATTGCTCAGTAGGCTGATCATTACTGACCCGAGCAACCGAACGGAAGGATGCATGATGACCGATCGCAAAGACGATGGACAGGAAGAGCATTACGACGAGCAGCTCCAGCAGACGGCCAGCGAGTCCCGCTCGGGCGATGCGGGCGACCTGGGCAACGACCTTCGGTTCGCGGAGGAGCAGGAGCTAATCAAACAGCAGAGCCACGGCGAATTCCCGGAGCCCCAGGGTGAAGGCCTGGACGACCGTCTCGAGGACGTTCCCGGGATGGACGAGGAACGTGCAGCCACCGACGTCCCCGGCGACGAACTGCGCAACACGGACGAGGCCGACGCGAGCGACGATCCGTACAACCTCGGCGGGCAGGACACCTGAGGCCCTCCGCGCCACCAACGGCGGCAGCCCCGGGCCCCTTCAGGGGCGGCCCGGGGCTGCCGCCGTTATGAGGACCTAGAATTCCTCGGCTTCGTACGGGTAGGTGGTCGCCTCGATGGCCTCGAGCGTGCCCGGATGGACCCGCACCGCCAGCGCGCCGGGCTGCACCTCCACGGTGAGCGAAGTGACGTCGCCGGAGAGGTCGCCGTCCAGTTGGGTGCCCATCGGTTCATGCGCGACGACCCTGACCTTGCGGCCGCGGTGGAATTCGAGGACCGGAATCGGCACGCTGTGCCGCAGCAGGGTCTTCGCGGCGATGCGGACCCAGCCGAACGTGTTGCGCGGGCTCATCACGACGATGTCGAGTTCGCCGTCGTCGATATTGGCTTCCGGAATGAAGTCGATGCCGGCGGGCAGCTTGCCGCAGTTGGCGAACAGAATGCTGCGGATGCTTACGGTGTGCGTTGGGCCGTCGTCGATGCTGATGCGGACCTTCTTGCGCTTGCCCGGGAGGTTGCGGACGCCCGCCTCCGAGTAGGCGAGCCAGCCGAACTTCCTCTTGAGGTCGTCCTTGGTGTCGGCGAGGACCTGCGCATCCAATCCGATGCCCGCGATCACCAGGAACGTGTCCCGGGTGCTCGTCCCGGTCCGCGTGTTCTCCAGGGCGATGGTGGCCATGTCGATGCGGCGGACCTGCCCGTGCAGTGCCGTGGCAATGTTGGCCTCCAGGTTGCCCGGGTCCATGCCGAGGTTGCGGGCGAGCAGGTTGCCGGTGCCGAGCGGAACCAGGCCGAACGGGACGTCGGTGCCGGCCAGTTCGCTGGTGACGACCCGGACGGTGCCGTCCCCGCCGCCGGCCAGGATGACGTCGGCACCCGCGTCCAGGGCGCGCCGGGTCTGTGAGTGGCCCGGGTCCTCGATGGTCGTTTCCAGGATGAGCGGCTCCGGCCACCCGGCCGCCTGGCAGGCCTCGCCCAGCCTGGCGCGTGCCTCGTCCGCTGAGTTCTTGATCGGATTGAGGATGAAGGCGACCTGCTGCGGGGCGCTGCGCCCGTCCTCCGCAGGCGCGGGAAGCACCTTGGACGAGCGCGGCGCCAGGCGGCGCGCGCCGAGCCAGCTGGCGAGAATGACCACTACCGCGATCACGACGACGAGGCCGATCATCCACTGCGTGTCCATGATGCTCCTAGGATAGCGGCCGCAACTGTCCGCCTTGCTCGCCGCCCGGCGGCTGTTGTTCGGTACCCTTAGCAGGTGATCGATGTCAATGAACTCCGCGCCAATCCCGAGGTTTTCCGAGCGTCGCAGCGAGCCCGCGGCGCCGATGAGTCCCTGATCGATGCCATCGTGTCGGCGGATGCGTCCCGGCGCGAAGCCATTACGCGCTACGAATCCCTGCGCGCCAAGCAGAACGCCTTCGGCAAGAAGGTGGCGCAGGCCAAGGGCGAAGAAAAGCAGGCCCTGCTCGCCGAAGTGAAGGAGCTGGCCGCGTCGGTCAAGGCAGCGCAGGCCGATTCCGAGGCCGCCCAGGCAACCCAGGACGCCTTGGTCCGCAGCATCCCGAACGTGGTCGAGGACGGCGTTCCCGCGGGCGGCGAGGACGATTTCGAGGTCATCAAGACGGTAGGGACGCCGCGCGATTTCTCCGGCGACGGCTTCGAGCCGCGCGACCACCTGGAGATCGGCGAGCTGATCGGCGCCATCGACATGGAACGCGGCGCGAAGGTTTCCGGCGCGCGCTTCTATTTCCTCAAGGGCATGGGCGCCCGGCTGGAACTGGCCCTGCTGAACATGGCGATGGACCAGGCCGTGGCCGCCGGCTTCACCCCAATGATCACGCCGACACTGGTGCGTCCCGAGACCATGCAGGGCACGGGCTTCGATGTAGCGCACGACGCCGAAATCTACCGTTTGGCGGACGACGACCTTTACCTCGTGGGGACCTCCGAGGTCCCGCTCGCCGGCTACCACGCCGACGAGATCCTCGACCTTTCGGGCGGCCCGCTGCGCTACGCCGGCTGGTCCTCCTGCTACCGGCGCGAGGCCGGCTCGCACGGCAAGGACACCCGCGGCATCATCCGCGTCCACCAGTTCAACAAGGTGGAGATGTTCACCTACACCACGGTCGAGGAGGCGGCCAAGGAGCACGAGCGGCTGCTCGCCTGGGAAGAGGAAATGCTCGCCAAGGTCGAGCTGCCCTACCGCGTCATCCACACGGCAGCAGGCGACCTGGGAACCTCAGCCGCCCGCAAGTACGACTGCGAGGCCTGGGTCCCGACCCAGAACGCCTACCGGGAGCTGACCTCGACCTCCAACTGCACCACCTTCCAGGCCCGCCGCCTGAACGTGCGCGAGCGGTTGAGCGGCGAGGAGAAGAAGAGCACGCGTACGGTTGCGACGCTCAACGGCACCCTGGCGACCACGCGCTGGATCGTCGCGATCCTGGAGCACCACCAGAACGCCGACGGTTCGGTCACCGTGCCGGCCGCGCTGCGCCCGTACCTCGGCGGCCTGGAAGTGATCCCGGTCCTCGAATAGGTCCCTAGCGGGGCGGCTTTCCGGTACAGCCAGGGTTCACCGAGGGTTCACGTAGTGTGACCCATTCCCTACCCTGCCGTAGGGTGCGTCTGGTTCACTTGATCCATGACAACTACAGCTGATAAAGCAACTGCCGGCAGCGAAGACCGGCAAGCAGAAGGAAACCGCCCCGCCGGGATTTCGACCGAAGAGCGCCGCCTCGTGGCGCTGGACGTGGACGGAACCCTGGTGAACCATGACGGGCACATGAGCCCGGCCGTACGCGAGGCCGCTCAGTCCGTGGTGGACGCCGGCCACGAAGTCGTCGTCTCCACCGGCCGGTCGCTGGGGGCCACGCTGCCCATCATCGAGCTGATCGGCCTGACCAAGGGCTACGCCGTCTGCTCCAACGGCGCCGTGACCCTGCGGATCGATGCCGGCCTCGAGGACGGCTACGAAGTGGTCGACCGCGTGACCTTCAACCCGGGACCGGCGCTCCGGGCACTGCGGAGCAAGCTGCCCACGGCAAAGTTCGCGCTGGAAGACGATGAGGGCAGCTTCCTCTCCACCGAGCGCTTCCAGGACCCCAGCTTCGGCGTCGAGGCGGACGGCGTGGACTTCGAAACCATGCTGGAATCCACCGCGGTCCGCGTCGTCGTGTTCAGCACCGAGAACACGCCCGAGGAATTCAAGGAAGCCATCGACGAGGCCGGCCTGCACGGCGTCACCTACTCCGTTGGCTGGACGGCGTGGCTGGACATCGCCGCCAACGGCGTGACCAAGGCCAGCGCCCTCGAGACCCTGCGCCGCAAGCTGGAGATCGACCCTGCCCAGACCGTGGCTATGGGAGACGGCCGGAACGACATCGAGATGCTTGACTGGGCCGCCCGCGCGATCGCCATGGGGCAGGCGCCCGAGGAGGTCGCCGCCGTCGCCCACGAGGTCACCGGCACCGTGGAAGAAGACGGCGCCGTGCCGGTGCTGCGCAGCCTGGTGGCGTAGCGCCGGGCCCCGCCCTCCGGTGCCGCCTGCCCGCCTCGGTCAGGCGGCACCGATGCCGAACAGGCCGATGATCAGTGCCATGACCAGGAACGTCACGAGCTCGTGGGCGCAGTTCAGCGCGGTCAGGCCGGCGGGACGGCCCTCGAAGGCGTCGTGGGTGATGAACCGTGCCGCTGTGAAGCCGCCCCACAGGATCAGCGCGGTCAGGACGGAGTTCCACAGGAAACTGCCGCCGTAGAAGTCCTGGGCGATAGCGGCCGCGCCCGCCAGCACCCAGGCGCTGACGAAGCTCACGATGAGGGTCAGGATGATCGGCCGGACGGCGTCCTTGGCGTCGCCGCCCGGGGAGACGTTCGCCGTCTTCATCCAGTAGTTGCCGAAGACCCTGGGCGTGTACCAGATGGAGCCGACCACCATACTGGAGACGGTGGCGACCAGGACGCCCCAGAAATTGATGTCCGGAATCATGACCAGTTCCTTGCCGTGTTGGACCGCTTAGTCCGGAGTCTAGACCATGGCGCAGGTCACCGATACGGTAAAGCCGCAGGTGGGAGCGATTTTGGTCCGTAGATCAGGTCCAGGAGGCGGGCCGCGGCCGGGCGGCAGGCCCACTCCTCGGCCCAATGCGAGCGGACCACGGCCTTGCTGACGGCCTGTGTCGTGATGCCCAGGACCTCGGCAATGAACTTCTGCTGGCCGCGCGCGCCGGGGGTCAGCAGGTCCAGCACCTTCCACTCTGCCTCGGTGCGGGTGGCGACGATCTGGCCGATCAGCCGGAGCACGGCCTCGGCCTCGGCGGCCACCTCGGCGTCCGGACCCTCGACCGCCAGCGGGACCCGTTCGCCCGTCTTCCGGGCCCGGTCGACGGCGCGCCGGGCGTAGACCAGGCCGAAACCCTCGGCCTGGCCGATCTCTTCCGGCAAGGGCTGGCGGATTTCGCCGACGCCGATCCCCACGTGCCACCGCCGGTTCCGCAGCGCGATCAGGGCGGCATCGATCGCCGTCTTCGCGTCCTCGACGACCCCGATTGCTTCATCCCCCACCGAACGCTGGAAGGCGATGGCGGCGGGCAGGTGCCGCAGCGCCTTGGTCAGTTCCGGCACAAGGTCGCCGACTTCCCGCGAATCCCGCTGGTTGATGGTCAGCACGTACATGGCACCAGTATGACCAACGACCGGGCCGAATCAACTGATTTCGGTTGTTATCCCGCGTGTGGAGGACAACGAAAGGCGGCCCGGGCGCTTTTTTCGGCCCGGACCGCCGTCGTGGTTGATGTTGCGCGCTGAGGCGGGGCTAGAGCGTGCGGCCCTGTGCCTCGCTGCTGTCCGCGGTGCCGCCGTCCACATCGCGGCCCTGCGGCTCGTCAGCCGCGGACTCCTCGCCCAGCGCGGCGAAGCGCTTGATGGACGCCTCAAGCTCGGCCTCGGCGGCGGCGCGGTCGGACCAGCCCTCCGCCTTGACCCACTTGCCCGGCTCCAGATCTTTGTAGCGGGTGAAGAAGTGCTCGATCTCCTTGACCAGGAACTCCGGCACGTCGGAGAGCTCCTGGATGTGGTCGAAGCGCTTGTCGGCCGGCACGCACAGGACCTTGGCATCGCCGCCGCCGTCGTCCGTCATGTTGAAGACGGCGATCGGACGGGACTCGACCAGCACGCCCGGCAGGAGATCGAAGTCCTGCAGCATGACCAGGGCGTCCAAAGGATCCCCGTCCTCGCCGAGGGTGTCCTCGAAGTAGCCGTAGTGGGTGGGGTACTGCATCGAGGTGAACAGCACCCGGTCCAGCCGCAGGCGGTGGGTTTCGTGGTCGATCTCGTACTTGACGCGCGATCCCTTGGGGATCTCGATCGTCACATCGTGCTGCATGGCAGGCTCCTTGGAATACGGTGACATTGCTGTAAAGGCGTGGGCGCGGTGGACGGGCCGTGGCGCCACGCCGGTCTAGGCTTAACGATATAGCTCCCCAAGCAGCGGTCCGTCATTTGGCCATGCTGTGCTACGGCGAACCGAAGCTGGGGCGCTGGTTTGTCTTGCGGGAAGCCGGGGGAGGGGATCAATGGGCCGTGGGTGGCGTGTGCTCACCTCGCTGCTGCTGGCGGCGGTGTTTGCCGTGCTCGCCCTGCCCCTCGGGCTGAACCTGGCGCAGGCCATCCAATGGCCGGACACCGGGCCGCAGCCGGTTATCAGCACGCCGCCCGCGCAGCAGGGGCCGCGCACGCTCTCCGCGGCTCCGCTCCTCGCGACGGACCGTCCGGCGGCGCCGGCCGTTGATGCCAAGGCGCTCGGCAAGGCGCTGGACGGGGCGTTGAAGTACGACGGCGAGGGAGACGTGACGGCGATCGTCATCGAGGCGTCCACCGGCAAAGTGGTCTACGACCGCCGGGGCTCCGAACCCAGGATCCCGGCGTCCAACATGAAGCTGCTGACCGCTGCCGCCGCCCTCTCCACGATGGGGGCGGACACGCGCTTGCGCACCGACGTCGTCCGCGGCAGTTCGCCCGGCGCCGTTGTGCTGCGGGGCGGGGGCGACGTCCTGCTCGGCGCGGGGGAATCCCGGCCTGGCGAGGTCCGGGGACGGGCCGGACTCAAGACCCTGGCCGAGGCGGCCGCGAAAGAAATCGATACGGGCGAATACAGCGGCGACCTCACGGTGCAGCTGGATGATTCGCTGTTCGCCGGTCCGGCCATCAGCCCGGCGTGGGCACGCGAGGACGTCCAGGCCGGCGAAATCGGACCGGTCCACGCCCTGGCCGTCAACGGCGGGCGGGAGCGTGCCGACGGCACGGGCGCGTACGCGGCGGATCCCGCACTGTCCGCCGCTTCGGCCTTCCGCGACGCGCTGGCCGACGCCGTAGCCGGCCGCGGCATTGAGGTCGCCCCGAATGTGGTGCGCGGCCGCGCCACCAAGGAGGCTCCGGTGCTGGCCTCCGTCGAGTCCGCGACGGTGGCCGCACAGGTCAACTACATGCTGCTGCGTTCGGACAACTACGTAGCTGAAGTCATGGCGCGCAATCTGGCGCTGGCGAGCGGGAAACCCGGCTCCTTCGGAGGCGGCACCGAGGCCATCAAGGAGGCCCTGGGCCAGCTGGAGATCCCGATGGACGGGCTGCTGATTACCGACGCTTCCGGCCTCTCGCTGGGCGACCGTGTCTCCGCGGCCCAGATCGCCGCCGTCGTCCGCGAGATCACGAACGGGGAGAACCCGAATCTCCGCGCCGCGCTGGACGGCCTGCCGGTCGCGGGCCTGAACGGGACCCTGAGCGACCGCTTCACCGACAAAGCGGAGGCCGGTGCGGGACTGGTCAGGGCGAAGACCGGGACGCTCAACGCGGTGACGTCGCTGGGCGGCTACGCAGTATCCGCCGAAGGGCATATATTCGTTTTCGCGTTCGTGGCCAACGGCCTGCAGGGTCCGGCCGAGCCCGCCCGGGAGGCCTTGGACCGCGCCGCGGCCGTCCTGGCAGGCTGCGGCTGCCGGTAAAGATGCCCGCCGGGGAATGGTTCACCGCTGGGCGAACGGCCGGTGACCGGGGCGGCGTTCCTGTGATCTGATGGGGGCATGGAGACTCCTGCGTCCGTATCCGAAAATCCGCCCCGGCTGGTCAACTGGGAGCTGGCTGCTACCACGGCTGCCAAGCTGACGCCCGCGGGACCGAAACTTTCCGACGGGCAGATCCGGGAGGCCGTCGCCAACCTGCGCGAACTGGCGGACGTGTCGGTGGAGCACGTGCACCGGATCACCGGACTGGACGCCGCCCGGGACCTGCGCGACTCCCAGGTGCTGGTGGTGGACCGCGCGGAATGGTCCAAGGCCAACGCCCGCAGCTTCGAGGCGCTGCTGCAGCCGGCACTGGAGGAGCTGGCACGCAAGAAGCCCGAACAGCTCAAGAGCGCCGCCACCGCCGTCGGCAGCACGCTGACCGGCACCCAGATGGGGGCGATCCTGTCCTTCCTCTCCAGCAAGGTGCTCGGCCAGTACGATCCCTTCTGCGCCCTGCTGCCCGGCGGGCCTGCGGGCGGGCGGCTGCTGCTCGTGGCGCCCAACGTGATCTCCGTGGAGCGGGAACTGAACGTGGAGCCTGCGGACTTCCGGCTCTGGGTCTGCCTGCACGAGCAGACGCACCGGGTGCAATTCGCCGCGGCGCCATGGCTGCGCGACCATATGATGCAGCAGATCGGCCAGCTGTCCTCCGGCCTGGTGGCCAAGGCGGACACCTTCGCCGAGCGGCTGCAGCAGGCGGCACGGGCCGTGGTGGCCGGCGGCAAGGACGCGCTGCAGGGGACCAGCAACGGCGCCGGCAGCCCGGACAGCGCGGCGGTCGCCGGCGGTGCGGGGACCCTCATCGACCTCTTCCAGGATCCCGAGGACAAGGCCGTATTCTCGCACCTGACGGCCGTCATGAGCCTGCTCGAGGGCCACGCCAACGTGGTGATGGACGCGGTGGATTCTTCCGTCGTCCCCACGGTCAAGACCATCCGGCAGCGCTTCAACGCCCGCAGCAAGAGCAGGGGCGCGGTGGAGAACCTGATGCGCCGGCTGCTCGGGCTGGACGCGAAGGCCCGCCAGTACACCGACGGCGCCAGGTTCGTCCGGGCCGTGGTGGACCAGATCGGCATGGAGGGCTTCAACCAGGTCTGGCAGCGCGAGGAGAACCTGCCGACCGAGGACGAAATCCACAACCCGGACCGCTGGATCAGCCGCATGGACCAAAGCCGCCCATGAGCGGTGCCGCCCCGGAGGCTCTCCCGCGCAGGCCGCGGCTCCACCCGCTGGTCGGCACCGCGCGCAACCACATCCGCTCGGCCCTGGAACTGCTGGAACCGCAGGGAACGGACCAAGCCGGACGGCCGGCCCCTCCGCTGCTGCTCGTTGCGTGCAGCGGCGGTCCCGATTCACTGGCGCTGGCGGCGGTGGCCGCCTACTTCGCCCGCCCCCTGCGGGACGGGACGCAGCTGTGGCGGGTGGGCGCCGTCGTTATTGACCACGGTCTGCAGCCGGGAAGCGCGGACGTCGCCCGCCGGGCCGCCGACCAGGCGGGCGCGCTGGGACTGGACCCCGTGCTGGTGCGCCAAGTGGAGGTCGACCGGCCGGGCATGGGCCCCGAGGCCGCGGCCCGCACGGCCCGCTACGAGGCCATGGACCGGGCGGCCGAGGAGACCGGCGCGGCAGCCATCCTGCTCGGGCACACCCTCGACGACCAGGCCGAACAGGTGCTGCTCGGCCTCGGCCGCGGTTCGGGGACGCGGTCCCTTGCCGGGATGCCGGCCCGCCGCGGCAAGTACCTGCGCCCCTTCCTGGGCCTGCGCCGCCGCGACACCGAGGAGCTCTGCGCCGTGGCGGGCCTCGAGCCGTGGCACGATCCCACCAACCGGGACCCGAAGTTCCTGCGCTCCCGGGTGCGGACCGAGGTGCTGCCCTTCCTCGAAGACCGGCTGGGCCCCGGCGTCGCCGAGGCGCTCTGGCGGACCGGACGGATCCTGCGCCAGGACGCGGACTACCTCGAAGAGCTCGCCGAGCGGGAGTACCAGCGGCTGCACATCGTCACGGCTGCAGGCATCGAACTGGACCGGGAGGGCCTGGCGGAGCTGCCGGAGGCGATGAAGCAGCGCGTCATCGCGCGTGCCGCTGCCCAGCTCGGCGGGGAGAACCCCAGCTACGAAAGGCTGCTCGCGGCGGAAGCGCTGCTGCGGCGGAAGGGGTCTGCCGGACCGGTGCAGCTGGCCGGGAAAGTCAGCGTGTACCGCAAGGTCCGCGGGGAGAAGTTTGCACAAGACGAGCGCGGCTATGGCAATCTTGTTTTTAGAGCAACTGGCCCCTAGCCAGTGTCACCACATCTTAGTAATGGGAGTATCCGGTGGATTCGAACGACGTCCAGGCTGACCTCAAGCACGTCCTCTACACCAAGGAACAAATCCAGCAGCGCGTCGCCGAACTCGCCGCGCAGATCGACAAGGATTACGAGGGCCGCGACCTGCTGATCGTCGGGGTGCTCAAGGGTGCGGTCATGGTCATGGCGGACCTGGCGCGCGCCCTGCACAGCCACCTCAAGATGGACTGGATGGCCGTGTCTTCCTACGGCTCCGGCACCCAGTCCTCCGGCGTGGTCCGGATCCTGAAGGACCTTGAGACGGACCTGATGGGCAAGCACGTGCTCATCGTCGAGGACATCATCGATTCCGGCCTGACCCTGTCGTGGCTGAAGACCAACCTCCTCTCGCGCGGCCCGGCGTCGGTGGAAATCTGCACCTTGCTGCGCAAGCCGGATGCCGCGAAGGTAGAGATTGACGTGAAGTATGTCGGCTACGAGATCCCCAACGAGTTCGTGGTCGGCTACGGGCTGGACTTCGCGGAGAAATACCGCAACCTGGACTTCATCGGAACGCTGGCTCCGCACGTCTACGAGTAAGACACCCGGAGGGCCAGCGGAAGACCACCGGGAGCCGTCGGAAAACCACGGCCGGCGAAACGCGTGCAAATGCTTGCTTGTACGCCGAGAGGGAACTATTCTTGCCCGCCGTGCGTGATTTACCTCGGACGGGTGTATGACTAGACGAGTCACACCACGCGCAGAACAGCAGGAGGGACGGGCCCAGTGCCCTTAGTCGCATGAAATTGAAGAACATTTTCAAGGGGCCGATCATTTGGATCGTGCTGGTTCTGGCCATCCTGCTGATTGCCGTGCCGAACCTCGCCGGCCCGCAGTCCGAGCGCGTGGACACCAGCGTCGGCCTGCAGCTTCTCCGCGAGAACAAGGCGGAGCAGGCCCGGATTAACGACGGCGCCCAGAGCGTCGAGCTGACCCTGCGCGATGACTTCGTCCAGGACGACGTCAACAAGGGCCGCAGCATCACCTTCTTCTACAGCACGGACCGCGGTCCGGACATCGTGCAGGCCATCAACGCCTCCAAGGTTGATACCTTCACGGACCAGCCTGTGGAGAACAACTGGTTCATGAGCTTCATCAGCCTGATCCTGCCTATCCTGATCATCGGCCTGATCTTCTGGTTCCTGCTCTCGCGCATGCAGGGCGGCGGCTCCAAGGTCATGCAGTTCGGCAAGTCCAAGGCCAAGCTGATCTCCAAGGACATGCCCCAGGTCACCTTCGCCGATGTGGCCGGCGCGGACGAGGCCGTCGAGGAACTGCACGAGATCAAGGAATTCCTGCAGGAGCCCGGCAAGTTCCAGGCGCTCGGCGCCAAGATCCCCAAGGGCGTGCTGCTGTACGGCCCTCCCGGCACGGGCAAGACCCTCTTGGCCCGCGCCGTTGCGGGCGAGGCAGGCGTGCCGTTCTACTCGATTTCCGGTTCGGACTTCGTCGAGATGTTCGTCGGTGTCGGCGCGTCCCGCGTCCGCGACCTGTTCGAGCAGGCCAAGAGCAACGCCCCGGCCATCATCTTCGTTGACGAGATCGACGCCGTCGGCCGCCACCGCGGCGCCGGCGTCGGCGGCGGAAATGACGAGCGCGAGCAGACGCTGAACCAGCTGCTCGTCGAAATGGATGGCTTCGACGTCAAGACCAACGTCATCCTGATCGCCGCGACCAACCGCCCGGATGTCCTGGACCCCGCGCTGCTGCGTCCGGGCCGCTTCGACCGCCAGATCGCGGTGGAGGCGCCGGACCTCGACGGCCGCCACCAGATCCTGCAGGTCCACGCCGCCGGCAAGCCGATGGCTCCGGACGTCGACCTGCGCGCCCTGGCCAAGCGCGCCCCCGGTTTCACCGGCGCGGACCTGGCCAACGTGCTGAACGAGGCCGCCCTGCTGACCGCGCGCTCCAACGCCCAGCTGATCGATGACCGCGCCCTGGACGAGGCGATCGACCGCGTGATGGCCGGACCGCAGAAGCGCTCCCGCGTGATGAAGGAACACGAGCGGAAGATCACGGCGTACCACGAGGGCGGCCACGCGCTGGTCGCCGCGGCCCTGCGCTACACCGCGCCGGTCACCAAGGTCACCATCCTCCCGCGCGGCCGGGCCCTCGGCTACACCATGGTGGTCCCCGAGGACGACAAGTACTCGGTGACCCGCAACGAGCTGCTGGACCAGCTGGCGTATGCCATGGGCGGCCGCGTCGCGGAGGAGATCGTTTTCCACGACCCCTCCACCGGCGCCTCGAACGACATCGAGAAGGCCACCGGCACGGCCCGCAAGATGGTCACCCAGTACGGCATGAGCGAACGCGTCGGCGCGGTCAAGCTGGGACAGGGCGGCGGCGAGCCGTTCCTGGGCCGCGACATGTCGCACGAGCGCAACTACTCGGACCACGTCGCCTTCGTGGTGGACGAGGAAGTGCGCCGGCTGATCGACACCGCCCACGACGAGGCCTACGCCGTCCTGACTGAGAACCGCGACGTGCTGGACCGCCTGGCCCTGGCACTGCTGGAACGCGAGACGCTGAACCAGCGCGAGATCGCGGAGGTCTTCGTGGACATCCGCAAGCGCGAATACCGCGACGTCTGGCTCTCCAAGGAGACCCGTCCCGTCCACGACATCCCGCCGGTGGTAAGCCCGAAGGAGCGTGCCGAGGCCGCCGCCCGGCGGAACAGCAATGACGAGGAAGAGGGCCACTCTTCCGTCATCGTGGATCCGGAGCCCGGCGCCCCGCAGCTGCCCGGTGAGAATCCCCCGGTGCCCGGTCCCGGTACTCCGGGGGCGGGACCCGGCGGCGTCACCGGCTAGGATCGTTTTCGTGACCGAATACGATGACGTTGTTGCCGAGCTGGAAATCGACGCTACGATCGACTTCCAGCGGATTGAGAAGGCCGTCCGCGAGATTCTGATCGCGGTCGGCGAGGACCCGGACCGCGAGGGCCTGCAGGACACCCCCAAACGGGTAGCCCGGTCCTACGCAGAGATCTTCGCCGGCCTGCACCAGGATCCGGGGGACCTGCTGGCCACTACCTTCGACCTCGACCATGAGGAGATGGTGCTGGTCAAGGACATCCCCTTCTACTCGACGTGTGAGCACCACCTGGTGCCGTTCCATGGCACCGCCCACATTGGCTATATCCCGTCGCATGACGGTAAGGTGACGGGGCTGAGCAAACTGGCCCGGCTGGTGGAGATCTACGCCCGCCGGCCGCAGGTGCAGGAACGGCTCACTACCCAGATTGTGGACGCGCTCGTGGAACACCTCGAGCCCAAGGGCGCCATCGTCGTGATCGAGTGCGAGCACATGTGCATGTCCATGCGCGGAGTGCGCAAGCCCGGAGCCCGGACCGTGACCTCGGCCGTCCGCGGCCAGCTGCGGGAACAGGCCACCAGGGCCGAGGCCATGAGCCTGATCATCGGCCGCTGACGAAGGCCAAAAGACAGAAACGGTAGAGATTGATGGATTCACTCGCTGCAGTCCCCGGAACGGGACCGGCTACTTCCCCCCTGCCCGTGGTACGCAAGGCCCGCGGCCCCAAGAGCTTCTCGGACCTGCCGACGGACCGCTGCGTGGTCATGGGGATCCTCAATGTCACGCCGGATTCGTTCAGCGACGGCGGCGAGTTCGTTGCCGCGGACAAGGCCATCGCCCAGGGCCTCAAGCTGCTGTACGGCGGGGCGGACATCATCGACGTCGGCGGCGAATCCACGCGGCCCGGCTCGCAGCCGGTGTCTCCGGAGGAGGAGCAGGCCCGGATCCTGCCGGTCATCGAGGCCCTCGCGAAGGCCGGTGCCCTCATCAGCGTGGATACCAAGAACGTGGACACCGCGGCCAAGGCCCTGGACGCCGGGGCCGGCATCATCAACGACGTCTCGGGCACGACCTATGACCCGCAGATGCCCGCGCTGATCGCCGAGCGCAAGGTGCCCTACGTGCTCATGCACAGCCGCGGTGAGGCCCGGCATAATGACCCGAAGGCCAGGTACGACGACGTCGTGGCCGAGGTGCTGGCGGAGTTGACCGCGCTCCGGGACAAGTTCGTGGCGGCCGGAGTGGCGCCGGAACTGCTGATCCTCGATCCCGGACTCGGCTTCTCCAAGAACGGCGAGCACAATTGGGCGCTGCTGCGCGCGCTGCCCGAGTTCACCAAGCTCGGCCATAAGGTCCTGGTCGCCGCTTCCCGCAAGCGTTTCCTTGGCAGCCTGCTCTCCGAAGCCGGCAAGGCGGCCGCCCCCGCGGAGCGGGACGACGCCACCGTGGCGATTTCCGCCCTGTCCGCGGCCAACGGTGCCTGGGGCGTGCGCGTGCACGACGCCGGTGCGAGCCTTGACGCGGTCAAGGTCGCGTCCGTCTGGGCAGGGTAATGGTGGTGCCGATGGCAGCCGGATCCGCCCGCAGGGACATCATCGCGCTCTCCGGAATCACCGCCGTCGGCTACCACGGGGTGTTCGACCATGAACGCCGGGACGGCCAGCCATTCACTGTGGACGTCGCCCTGCACACGGATATCCGCGCGGCAGCCGCCAGCGACGACCTGGCCGACACGGCCAACTACGGCGCCCTCGCCGAGGGGGTCCAGGCGATCATCACCGGCGAGCCGGTAAACCTGATCGAAACCCTGGCCGAGCGGATCGCCGGCTACGTGCTCGCCGGTTTCCCGGTGGCGGCCGTCGAGGTAACGGTCCATAAGCCCCAGGCGCCGATCGAGGTGCCTTTCGGCGACGTCACCATCACGATCTTCCGGGAGCGGCCATGAGCGTCAAAGCAGTACTGGCGCTGGGCAGCAACCTCGGCGAACGCAGCGACACCCTCTCCCACGCTGTGGCGGACCTCGTGGACACGCCACGGGTGCGGCTCTGCGCCGTCTCGCCCGTGGTGCAGACCAAATCCGTCGGCGGCCCGGAGGACCAGCCGGATTACCTGAACATGGTGATCGAGGTGGAAACGGACCTCGGACCCCACGAACTGCTGGCGCACTGCCAGGCGGTGGAGAATAGGCACCACCGCACGCGCGAAGTGCGCTGGGGCCCGCGTACGCTGGACGTAGATATCATCACGTATGGGGATCTGACCATGGATGAGCCGACCCTGACCATCCCGCATCCGAGGGCGCACGAGCGGGCATTCGTGCTGCAGCCGTGGGCCTGGATGGACTCGCACGCCACCTTGGGCGGGGTGCCGGTCGGGGAACTGGCCGCGGCTGCCGAGGACCTGGACGGTCTGGCGCCCTTCGAACCGGGACGTTGACAGCTAGCTAAGGGGCACGGCGATCGTGAGGACCATCAAGTACAGCTGGCTGGCAATCATCGCCCTCTGTGCCGGCGTGCTCGGCTGGCTAGCGAACCTGCTGACCATCCGCAACGGGCTCCCCGTGCCCGTCCTGCACCTTAGCTCCCTGGCGACGATGGGCGCCGTCGTCCTCTTTACCCTGATCCTCGGCCTGAAGGTGCGCAGCTGGCGCAACGGCAAGCGCGAGAAGCCGCTGGACCCGATCCTCGCCGCCCGCACCCTGGTGCTCGCTCAGGCCTGCGCCTACGCCGGTTCCCTGCTGCTCGGCTGGCACGCCGGGATTCTGGTGGACCAGCTCGTGCTGCTGGCCTTCCGCCCCGCATCGGAGGTGTTGCTGCAGGTGCTGGCTATGATGGGCGGAGGCTTGGTCATGGTCGTCGTCGGCCTGGTCGTCGAGCGGTTCTGCAAGCTGCCTCCCGAGGACCCGGAGGCGTCGGAGCGGGAGCGCGGGCCGGCCGAAGGGGAGGGGGAGTATGCGTAGCGAGCCCATCGATCCGGACGGGATCAGCTGGATCCGCGTCTCGCCCAAGTTCATCACCGTGCAGCTGATCGGCTGGGCGGTCGGCACGGTCATCGCCGTCGCGGTGGCCAGCGTGCCGCTGGTGCTGCTGCTGACTGAAGTGTGGCCGGGCTTCCCGGCCTGGCTGGCCTGGACCCTCAGCCTGGGAACCTTGCTGGTCAGCCTGTGGATGGGTGTGCTGATCCCGCGCCAGGTACGGGCCATCGGATACGCCGAGCGGGACGAGGACCTGCTGATCCGCCGCGGCATCTTCTTCCAGCGCGTCATGGTGGTGCCGTACGGCCGGATGCAGTACGTGGACGTCGCCGTCGGACCGCTGGAGCGTGCCTTCGGCCTCGCCTCGGTGAAGCTGCACACCGCGTCGCCGCAGACCAACGCGGCCATTCCGGGAGTGCCGGCCGCCGAAGCCGCCCGACTGCGCGAGCAGCTGTCGGCGCGAGGACAGGCAAGGCTGGCCGGGCTGTGACCGAGCCGCTGGGACCGGGGCCCGAGGTCCCGGCGCCGTCCGGTCCCACCCGGGACGTCCCGCTGGTGCCGGACCACGAAGACAGCTGGCACCGGGTCCATCCGATCTCGCCGCTCGTGCGGGGCTGGCTGGCGCTGGCCGCCCTCGCCTACTTCTTCGGGCGCGACTGGTTCGAGTCCATTTTCAGGGGCGAACCGCTCTGGCTGCTCGCGGAGGGCCGCGGCTTCGTGGCCGCCGCCATCCTCCTCGGAGTCCTGCTGCTGCTGATCGGCGGATTCCTGATGTCCTGGTGGTTCACGCGCTACCAGGTCACGCTCGAACACGTGCGGGTCAACTCCGGAATCGTGTTCCGCCAGCACCGTCAGGCGAGGCTGGACCGGGTGCAGGCCATCGACGTTATCCAGCCGCTGCTCGGGCGGATCTTCGGGCTGGCGGAACTGAAGTTCGAGGTGGCCGACGCCGGCGAATCGGCCGTGCGGCTTGCCTACCTTCCGCTCGCCTCGGCCCAGCAGTTGCGCGCCACGATCCTGGCCCGGGCTTCGGGGGCGGAAACCGATCCGGAGCACCCCGACCAGATCCAGGAGGCGCCGGAGCACCCGGTGCTGGCGATTCCCGCTCCCAGGGTCGTCGGGGCCGCGCTGCTTTCCGGGTCGACGGTGGCACTGGCCATCATGGTCCTGGTGATCGGCTCCGGCCTCGTCGTGGGCCACGCCCTGGACTGGAGCAGCAGCGGCGTGATCCTCTCCGCCCTGGTGCCGGGCCTGATCGCCGTGCTCGCCGGCTACTGGAGCGTGTTCACCACCGCCTACAACTTCCGCGCCGCCGTTTCCTCGGACGGCATCCGGCTGCGCTACGGCCTGCTGGAGACCCGCGCGCAGACCGTCCCGCCCGGACGCGTCCAGGCCGTCGCCGTCACGCAGCCGCTGCTCTGGCGGTTCAAGGACTGGTACCGCATCAAGGTCAACGTGGCCGGGTACGGTGTCAGCGCGGAGAATGCCGGCGCGCGCACCACGCTGCTGCCCGTCGGCAGGCGCGAGGACGTGATGCAGATGCTCGCCCTCGTGCTGCCGGACCCCGGAACCGAGGATCCGTTCGGCGTCTTCGGCGCGGGCCTTGCAGGCAAGGATAACGACGGCGGCTTCGTCACCTCCCCGCGCCGGGTGCGGTGGCTGTCCTTCCTCACCTGGCGGCGCAACGGCTTCGCCGTCACCCGGACGGCGCTGCTGGCCCGCTCGGGACGGCTGTGGCGCAGCCTCGCCGTCGTGCCGCATGAACGAACCCAGTCGATGGCCCTGCACCAAGGCCCGTTGGCCCGCCTGCTCAGGGTCGCGGACCTGCAGCTGCACACCACCATGGGTCCGGTCAGGCCCGTCGTGTACCAGATGGACATCGCGACGGCCCGGCGGCTCTTCGACGAACAGGCCGCCCGGGCCGCGGCCGCCCGCCGGCACAGCCTTCCCGAGCGCTGGCTCGAGCACCAGCCGGCAGACCCGGGCCAGCCCGGCTCGCCGACCCACCCAGGCGCGGCGGGCCGGTCGGACCAGCAGGCCGTCGGCCTCGCCGGACAGGAGCAGGATGAACAGCACTAAGCCGGGACGACTAGGCATCGGCGTGATCGGTGCCGGAAAGGTCGGCGCCGTCCTCGGTGCCGCCCTGCGCGCCGCGGGGCACGCCGTCGTCGGTGTTTCCGCCGTTTCCGAGGACAGCCGCGAACGGGCGGAACTCCTGCTGCCCGGCGTGCCGGTGCTGGAGATCCCGGACATCGTCGAGCGGGCCGAACTGGTGCTGCTCGCGGTGCCGGACGATGCCCTGCCGGAGCTGGTGGCCGGGCTGGCGGAGACCGGCGCCTGGCAGCCGGGCCAGCTGATCGCGCACACCTCCGGACGCCACGGCGTGGAGGTGCTCGCGCCGGCCCGCGCGAAGGGCGCAATCGGCCTGGCAATCCACCCGGCCATGACCTTCACCGGCATGAGCTTGGACCTGACGCGGCTCACCGACTGTGCCTTCGGCGTGACCGCTCCGGCAACGATGCTGCCGATCGCGCAGGCCCTGGTCGTGGAGATGGGCGGCGAACCCATCGTGATCGAGGAGCAGGACCGGCCGCTCTACCATGCCGCCCTCGCCCACGCGTCGAACCATTTGGTCACCATCGCTGCGCAGTCGGCGCAGCTGTTGCGCAGCGCCGGGGTGGAACGGCCGGACCGTCTGCTCAGCGCCCTGATGCGGGCCTCCCTGGAGAACGCCCTGGCCGCCGGCGAGGCGGCCTTGACCGGGCCGGTGGCCCGCGGCGACGCCGGCACGGTGCAGGCGCACCGCCAGGCACTGCTCGATTACGAGCTGGAGCACACGGGCACGGACATCCGCCAGGCCTACGAAGAGCTGGCCCGGGCCACTGCAAAGCGGGCGCTGGCCCGCGGGCGGCTGAAAGAAGGCCAGGCGGCGCAGATCCTCGACATCCTCAACCCCCAGACCCCTCCGGAGGAGAAACAGTGACCCGCAGACCGTTCCTAGCGCGCACCTATGCCGAACTGAATGCCGCCAGCGCAGAGCTGCTGGGCACGGCGGCGGCGTCGCACCATGCCGGGCACACAAGCCTAGGCCTGGTCCCGACCATGGGAGCGCTGCACGAGGGCCACGCCGCCCTGGTGCGGAGCGCGCGCGAGGCGAACGACGTCGTCGTTGTTTCCATCTTCGTGAACCCCCTCCAGTTCGGCGAGGCCGCGGACCTGGAGCGCTACCCGCGGAACCTGGAGGCCGACCTGGACCTGCTGGCCGACTGCGGGGCGGACGTGGCGTTCGCACCCTCGGCGGACGAGGTGTACCCCGGCGGCGAGCCGATGGTGCGGATCTCCTCGGGAGCGCTGGGCGCCAAATTCGAGGGGGCCTCGCGGCCGGGGCATTTCGACGGCGCCCTCACCGTGGTCGCCAAGCTGCTGCACTACGGACTGCCTCCGGTACCCGCGGACTACCGTGCCTACTTCGGCCAGAAGGATGCCCAGCAGCTGGCCCTGGTCCGCCGAATGGCCGCGGACCTGGACTTCCCCGTGGAGATCGTCGGCGTGCCCACGGTGCGGGATGCCGACGGACTGGCCCTCTCCAGCCGCAACCGGTTCCTCACTCCGGACCAGCGCACCGCCGCGCTCGTGCTCCACCGCAGCCTGAGCTACCTGAAGGAGCAGGCGGACCGCCACGAGCCGCTGGACGTCGAGGGTGCTTTGGCGATGATCCGCTCGGTTCGGCAGGTTGACCTGGACTATCTTGAGGTCGTCGACCCGGACAGCCTCGAGCCGCTGGCCTTCAACTGCCAGGACACGCCGTTCACGGGCGACGCGCTGGCCCTGATCGCTGCGCGGGTCGGCGACGTGCGGCTGATCGACAACGTCAGGCTGGGCTGACCCGCCCAAATAGGACGCTGCCAAACACACCCGGTACCCTTAAGTACCGTGACCACACATAACCCCCCCACCCCTTCCGCGGAGCCAACCGACGTTTCCGAGCAGATGCGCGTGCGCATGGACAAGCGCGCCAAGCTGGTTCAGGACGGGGCGGACCCGTATCCCGTCGGCGTGGAACGGACCCACTCGCTGAGCGAAATCCGGGAGAAGCACGGTCACCTGGAAGCCGACGAAACCACCGGTGACATCGTCGGCGTCGCTGGCCGCGTGGTCTTCGTGCGCAACACCGGCAAGCTCTGCTTCGCGACGCTGCAGGAGGGCAACGGCACCCGGCTGCAGGCGATGCTGAGCCTGGCGAACGTGGGCGAGGAGCAACTGGCCGCGTGGAAGCACCTGGTGGATCTGGGTGACCACGTCTTCATCCGCGGCGAGGTCATTTCGTCCAAGCGCGGCGAGCTTTCCGTGATGGCCGAATCCTGGTCCATGGTCTCGAAGGCGCTGCGGCCGATGCCCGTGCTGCACGCGGACCTGAATGAGGAGACCCGGGTCCGCCAGCGCTACCTGGACCTGATGGTCCGCGACGAGGCGCGCCAGATGGTCTACACCCGCGCGTCGGTGATCCGGTCGATCCGCGAAACGCTGCACAGCCGCGGCTACGTCGAAGTCGAGACGCCGATCCTGCAGCTCGTGCACGGCGGTGCGGCCGCGCGTCCGTTCGAAACGCACCTGAATGCCTTCGACCAGAAAATGACGCTGCGTATCGCGACGGAGCTTTACCTGAAGCGCGCCGTGGTCGGGGGCATCGACCGGGTATTCGAGATCGGCCGGATCTTCCGCAATGAAGGTGTTGATTCCACCCACAGCCCGGAATTCACCACGCTGGAAAGCTACGAGGCATATGCCGACCAATTCGTCATGGCCGATCGCATGAAGGAAATGATCCTCAATGTGGCGGACGAAGTGGGCGCGCGAATCATCGAAACCGAGAACGGGACGATTGACCTTAACGGCGAATGGAAGTGGCTTGGAGTTTATCCGGGCCTCTCCGAAGCTGTCGGAATTGAAATCACGCCGGAAACCAGCGGTGCAGTGCTGCGTGAAATAGCCCGGAAGCACGGACTGAAGACGGAGCCCCAGTGGGACCGGCAGAAGCTGGTTATTGAACTGTTCGGGGAAATCGTCGAACCGCAGCTGATCCAGCCGACGTTCGTTTACGATTATCCGCCGGCCGCCCAGCCGCTGGCCCGCGCGCACCGGAGCGAGCCGGGACTGATCGAGGCCTGGGACCTGATCATCGGCGGGATGGAACGCGGAACGGCCTTCAGCGAGCTGATCGACCCCGTCATCCAGCGCGAGCGGCTCACCGAGCAATCGCGCAAGGCTGCATCCGGCGACCACGAGGCCATGCAGCTGGATGAGGACTTCCTGCGGGCCCTCGAGTACGGCGCGCCGCCCATGGGCGGCATCGGCCTGGGAATCGACCGGCTGGTCATGTTGTTTACACAGACAGGGATCCGGGAGACGATCCTCTTCCCGCTGCTGAAACCTGAATTGGGATAACGATGGAATATCTATGGGTGCTGGCCCCCTCCACCGGTGTGGGCCTCATTTTCTACTTTGCGATGAAGGCGGTCTTCAACGCGGACCGGAAAGAACGCGAAGCTCTGGCCGAGGCGGAACGGGAAGCCGCGGGCGGAGCTGAATAGGGCAATAATCAGCATTTGGATTACGGGGTTGGCATTCAAGCCGGCCCCTTAATCCGTTAACTGGCCATGCCGCGCCTTTGCGGGTTCCGGCCACGCCTCGGCTGAATCCACAAAGCCATTGCCGTATGTTGCGCGCAATTGCCCGATTAGGCAATAATCAAATTGGTTTCGGGGAGACCAGGGGGATTTCAGAAAGCTCACAATTAAAGGAGCCACCGTGGCGCAGGAAGTAAAAGTAATTCTCGTTGACGACCTCGAAGGCGGGACTGCGGATGAAACGGTGCGTTTCTCCCTGGACGGCAGCAATTTCGAAATCGACCTTTCCACCGAGCACGCACAGCAGCTCCGGGACGCGCTGCAGCCGTTTGTTGCGAAGGCCCGCAAGGCCCAGCCCCGTGGCGGTGCCAAGCTGAAGGCAGTCTCGTCCAGCCGCACACAGGACGCCTCGGCCGTCCGGGCCTGGGCGCGGGAGAACGGGTACACCGTCAGTGACCGCGGCCGCGTGCAGTCGGAAATTCTAGAAGCCTACCGCCGCGCGCACGGAGGCTGAGCGGAACGTCACTGTTTGGTCGCGCATTATCCCTTGGGCGAACAGGCATCCCAATCCGAGGATCGGCACGTAGCATCAAAGTACGCAGTAGCTAGGAGTGTGCGAGATGTTTGAGAGATTTACCGACCGTGCCCGTCGCGTTGTCGTGCTGGCTCAAGAAGAAGCCCGCATGCTCAACCACAACTACATCGGGACCGAACACATCCTCCTCGGGCTCATTCACGAGGGCGAGGGTGTGGCGGCAAAGGCGCTGGAATTCCTCGGCGTCTCGCTGAACGGCGTCCGCGAGCAGGTTCAGGAGATTATCGGCCAGGGCCAGCAGGCTCCGAGCGGCCATATCCCGTTCACACCGCGCGCCAAGAAAGTCCTGGAGCTCTCGCTGCGGGAGGCCCTGCAGCTCGGCCACAACTACATCGGCACCGAGCACATCCTGCTCGGCCTCATCCGCGAAGGTGAGGGCGTTGCCACCCAGGTCCTGGTCAAGCTCGGCGCGGATCTGAACCGCGTGCGGCAGCAGGTCATCCAGCTGCTCTCCGGCTATCAGGGCAAGGAACCTGTGTCTGCCGGCGGCCAGCAGCAGGAAGGCGCTCCGGCCGGCTCCGTGGTGCTCGACCAGTTCGGCCGCAACCTCACGCAGGCGGCGCGGGAATCCAAGCTGGATCCGGTCATTGGCCGCGAGCATGAGATGGAACGCGTCATGCAGGTCCTCTCGCGCCGTACCAAGAACAACCCGGTCCTGATCGGCGAGCCCGGCGTCGGCAAGACCGCCGTCGTCGAAGGCCTGGCACAGGCCATCGTGCGGGGCGACGTCCCGGAGACCATCCGCGACAAGCAGCTCTACACCCTGGACCTGGGCTCCCTGGTCGCCGGCTCGCGCTACCGCGGTGATTTCGAGGAGCGGCTGAAGAAGGTCCTCAAGGAGATCCGTACCCGCGGCGATATCATCCTCTTCATCGACGAGATCCACACCCTCGTTGGAGCGGGTGCGGCCGAAGGTGCCATCGACGCCGCATCGATCCTCAAGCCGATGCTGGCGCGCGGGGAACTGCAGACCATCGGTGCCACCACGCTGGATGAGTACCGCAAGCACATCGAGAAGGACGCTGCCCTCGAGCGGCGGTTCCAGCCGATCCAGGTCAACGAGCCTTCGGTGGACCATGCCGTGCAGATCCTCAAGGGCCTGCGCGACCGTTACGAGGCGCACCACCGGGTATCCATTACCGACGGCGCCCTGGACGCCGCGGCGCACTTGGCGCACCGCTACATCTCGGACCGTTTCCTGCCGGACAAGGCGATCGACCTGATCGACGAGGCCGGTGCCCGCCTGCGCATCCGCCGGATGACCGCCCCGCCGGAGCTGAAGGAAATCGATGAGAAGATCTCCGAGCTGAAGAAGCAGAAGGAATCCGCCATCGATGCCCAGGACTTCGAAGGTGCCGCTTCCCTGCGCGACAAGGAAAGCAAGCTGCAGAATGAGCGCGCGGCTAAGGAACGTGCCTGGAAGTCCGGCGACCTGGATGAGATCGCCGAGGTTGACGAAGACCTGATTGCAGAGGTGCTGGCGAATTCCACCGGCATCCCGGTCTTCAAGCTGACCGAGGAAGAGTCCAGCCGCCTGATGCACATGGAGGCCGAACTCCACAAGCGCGTCATTGGCCAGGACGAGGCCATCAAGGCAATCTCGCAGGCCATCCGCCGCACCCGCGCCGGCCTGAAGGACCCGAACCGCCCGTCCGGTTCCTTCATCTTCGCCGGCCCGACCGGTGTCGGAAAGACGGAGCTGGCCAAGGCGCTGGCGGAGTTCCTCTTCGGTGAAGAGGACGCCCTGATCACCCTTGACATGTCCGAGTACTCCGAGAAGCACACCGTTTCCCGGCTGTTCGGTGCACCTCCCGGTTATGTCGGCTACGAAGAAGGCGGCCAGCTGACCGAGAAGGTCCGTCGCCGTCCGTTCTCGGTGGTGCTGTTCGACGAGGTCGAGAAGGCCCATGCGGATCTGTTCAATTCGCTGCTGCAGATCCTCGAGGACGGCCGCCTGACGGACAGCCAGGGCCGGGTCGTGGACTTCAAGAACACGGTCATCATCATGACGACCAACCTTGGCACCCGCGACATCTCCAAGGGCGTCATGACCGGCTTCCAGTCCGGCACGGACACCAAGACCGGCTACGAACGGATGCGGGCCCGGGTGCAGGACGAGCTCAAGCAGCACTTCCGCCCCGAGTTCCTCAACCGCGTGGACGACACGGTGGTGTTCCCGCAGCTGACCGAGGAAGAGATCGTCCAGATTGTCGACCTGTTCGTGACCCGCCTGCAGAAGCGGCTGGCGGAGAAGAACATGAAGATCGAACTGACGCCCGCTGCCAAGGTCCTGCTGGCCAACCGCGGCTACGATCCCACGATGGGTGCCCGCCCGCTGCGCCGGACCATCCAGCGGGAGGTCGAGGACCAGCTCTCGGAGAAGATTCTGTTCGGCGAGATCCAGCCGGGCGAAGTCATCCACGTGGATGTAGATGGCGAAGGCGACAGTGCAAAGCTGGTCTTCAGCAGCACTGGTGCCCCCAAGGCCATCGAAGAAGCTCCGGAGACACCTGCTCTGTCCCAGTAAGAATCATCTAGCTATTGCGTCAGCGAGGGTCCCGCCGTACGGCGGGACCCTCGCTGCTGTTTTGGGGTGGTTTGTGGGGGTGTGGGGTGTGGGTTTGCGGTTTGGGGTGGGGGCGTGTAATGTTTTCTGAGCCGCCGCCGCGGGGCCGGGTTTTGTTCCGGTGGGTGTGCAG